>NZ_PTRE01000021.1 GCF_002965065.1 Escherichia sp. MOD1-EC7003 | reverse complement strand
GTGGACACCACTTTGTCTAATTCGTCAGATTCTGACCAGACGGTTCAGGCTGTACGCTTACGGTAAAAACGACAGCGATCGGCGGCCTGGCGATGGCCAGCAGCGCATTAACATTACCTTTTAGCCGGATTGCGCACGCTGTCGATAGCGCCATTCCAACAAACTCAGACGAAAAGATCATCTGGAGCGCATGTACCGTTAACTGTGGTAGCCGCTGCCCGTTACGTATGCACGTAGTGGACGGTGAAATCAAATATGTCGAAACAGATAATACCGGTGATGATAATTACGACGGCCTGCATCAGATACGCGCCTGTCTGCGTGGGCGTTCCATGCGTCGCCGTGTCTACAATCCGGACCGCCTGAAATATCCGATGAAACGAGTCGGGGCGCGCGGTGAAGGCAAATTCGAGCGCATTAGCTGGGAAGAAGCCTACGACATCATCGCGACCAATATGCAGCGCTTGATCAAAGAGTACGGCAACGAATCCATCTACCTGAATTATGGTACTGGTACGCTGGGCGGCACCATGACCCGCTCCTGGCCGCCGGGAAGTACCCTGGTCGCGCGCCTGATGAATTGCTGCGGCGGTTATCTGAACCATTATGGTGACTATTCCTCCGCGCAAATTGCGGAAGGTCTGAACTATACCTACGGCGGCTGGGCCGATGGTAACAGCCCGTCGGATATCGAAAACAGTAAACTGGTGGTGTTGTTTGGTAATAACCCAGGCGAAACGCGAATGAGTGGTGGTGGGGTGACTTACTACCTTGAACAGGCGCGTCAGAAATCCAATGCTCGCATGATCATCATCGATCCGCGTTATACCGACACCGGCGCCGGACGTGAAGATGAGTGGATCCCAATTCGCCTAGGAACGGATGCCGCACTGGTTAACGGCCTGGCGTATGTCATGATCAGCGAAAACCTGGTAGATCAGGCATTCCTCGATAAATATTGCGTTGGCTACGACGAAAAAACACTGCCAGCCAGCGCGCCGAAAAACGGTCACTATAAAGCCTATATTCTTGGTGACGGGCCAGATGGCGTTGCTAAAACGCCAGAATGGGCCTCGCAAATTACTGGTGTTCCGGCAGACAAAATCATCAAACTGGCACGTGAAATCGGCAGTACCAAACCGGCGTTTATCAGCCAGGGATGGGGCCCGCAGCGTCACGCTAATGGTGAAATCGCGACTCGTGCTATCTCAATGCTGGCAATCCTCACCGGCAACGTCGGGATTAACGGAGGTAACAGCGGCGCGCGCGAAGGTTCGTACAGCTTACCGTTTGTCCGAATGCCGACCCTCGAAAACCCTATCCAGACCAGCATTTCGATGTTTATGTGGACCGATGCCATTGAACGTGGCCCGGAAATGACGGCGCTGCGTGATGGCGTGCGGGGGAAAGATAAGCTGGATGTGCCGATCAAAATGATCTGGAACTATGCCGGTAACTGCCTGATTAACCAGCATTCGGAAATCAACCGTACCCATGAAATCCTTCAGGATGATAAGAAGTGCGAGCTGATTGTGGTGATCGACTGCCACATGACCTCATCGGCGAAATATGCTGACATCCTGCTGCCTGACTGCACCGCTTCCGAACAGATGGACTTTGCGCTGGATGCATCCTGCGGGAATATGTCTTATGTGATCTTTAACGACCAGGTGATTAAACCGCGCTTTGAATGTAAGACCATCTATGAGATGACCAGTGAACTGGCAAAACGTCTTGGCGTCGAGCAACAGTTTACTGAAGGCCGTACCCAGGAAGAGTGGATGCGGCATCTGTATGCCCAGTCGCGGGAAGCAATTCCTGAACTGCCAACGTTTGAAGCGTTCCGCCAGCAGGGGATCTTTAAAAAGCGCGACCCACAAGGACATCATGTTGCTTATAAAGCCTTCCGCGAAGATCCGCAGGCAAATCCGCTGACCACGCCATCAGGCAAAATTGAGATCTATTCGCAGGCACTGGCTGACATTGCTGATACCTGGGAATTGCCAGAAGGCGACGTGATCGATCCACTGCCGATCTACACGCCAGGTTTTGAAAGTTATCAGGATCCGCTAAACAAACAGTATCCGCTGCAGCTTACGGGTTTCCACTATAAATCTCGCGTTCACTCAACTTACGGCAACGTTGATGTGCTGAAAGCGGCTTGCCGTCAGGAAATGTGGATCAACCCACTTGATGCACAAAAACGTGGTATCAGTAATGGCGATAAGGTCAGGATCTTTAACGATCGTGGTGAGGTTCATATTGAAGCGAAAGTGACGCCACGAATGATGCCGGGTGTGGTCGCACTGGGTGAAGGCGCCTGGTATGACCCGGATGCAAAACGTGTCGATAAGGGTGGTTGTATCAACGTACTGACCACTCAACGTCCGTCTCCTCTCGCTAAGGGGAATCCGTCGCATACAAACCTTGTTCAGGTTGAAAAGGTGTAAGGAGTAACCGATGACAACCCAGTATGGATTTTTTATTGATTCCAGCCGTTGCACCGGCTGCAAAACCTGCGAGCTGGCTTGTAAAGACTACAAAGATTTGACGCCAGAAGTCAGCTTCCGTCGCATTTATGAATATGCTGGTGGCGACTGGCAGGAAGATAACGGTGTCTGGCACCAGAACGTGTTTGCCTACTATTTGTCGATTTCATGTAACCACTGCGAAGATCCGGCTTGTACTAAAGTCTGCCCGAGCGGTGCGATGCATAAACGTGAAGATGGTTTTGTTGTGGTCGATGAAGATGTGTGCATTGGCTGCCGTTACTGCCATATGGCTTGCCCGTACGGCGCACCGCAATATAACGAAACGAAAGGCCATATGACCAAATGCGATGGTTGTTATGACCGTGTTGCGGAGGGTAAAAAGCCGATCTGTGTTGAATCTTGCCCGCTGCGGGCGCTGGATTTCGGCCCTATCGACGAGCTGCGTAAAAAACATGGCGATCTGGCGGCTGTTGCGCCGTTGCCACGAGCTCACTTTACCAAACCGAATATTGTGATCAAACCCAATGCCAACAGCCGCCCGACCGGGGATACCACTGGCTATCTGGCAAACCCGAAGGAGGTGTGAGATGGGAAGTGGATGGCATGAATGGCCGCTGATGATCTTCACGGTCTTCGGGCAATGTGTGGCGGGGGGTTTTATTGTTCTGGCTTTAGCGCTGCTCAAAGGCGACCTGCGAGCAGAAGCTCAGCAGCGTGTTATCGCCTGCATGTTTGGTTTATGGGTGCTGATGGGCATTGGCTTTATCGCCTCTATGCTCCATCTTGGTTCACCGATGCGCGCCTTTAATTCGCTCAACCGGGTAGGCGCTTCAGCACTCAGTAACGAAATCGCCAGCGGTTCGATCTTTTTTGCCGTTGGTGGCATCGGCTGGTTGCTGGCAATGCTGAAAAAGCTGTCACCGACATTGCGTACGCTGTGGCTGGTGGTGACGATGGTTCTTGGCGTAGTCTTTGTCTGGATGATGGTGCGTGTGTATAACAGCATCGATACCGTACCGACCTGGTACAGTATCTGGACGCCGATGGGCTTCTTCCTGACGATGTTTATGGGCGGCCCGTTACTGGGTTACCTGTTGCTGAGTCTGGTTGGCGTCGATGGCTGGGCGATGCGTCTTCTGCCAGCTATTTCTGTACTGGCACTGGTAGTGAGTGGCGTGATGTCTGTGATGCAGGGCGCAGAGCTGGCGACTATTCATAGCTCTGTGCAGCAGGCTGTAGCGCTGGTGCCGGGCTATGGTGCACTGATGTCCTGGCGGCTCGTGCTTTTGGCTGTTGCCCTGTGCTTGTGGATTGCACCACAGCTAAAAGGTTATCAGCCTGCGGTTCCGCTACTTTCCGTATCATTCATTCTGCTTCTGGCAGGGGAATTAATCGGTCGCGGCGTATTCTATGGTTTGCATATGACCGTGGGGATGGCCGTCGCAAGTTAATCAGTAACAACCGGGGTTTCGGCCCCGGTTTTCTTTTATTTCTGCTTCGTTAACGTGTCATAACTGGTCATCAAATTACGATAATCAGGAATGTGGTTAGAGAACAATGTCGCCAGTCCTTCAATATCATTACGCCAGTCACGGTGCAGCTCGCAAGCCACGCCGAACCATGTCATCAATTGCGCACCAGCTTGCGACATACGATCCCACGCCGAATGCCGGGTAATTTCATTAAAGGTCCCTGACGCGTCAGTCACGACAAAGACATCAAACCCTTCTTCAATTGCTGAAAGCGCCGGGAATGCCACGCAAACTTCGGTTACCACTCCGGCAATAATTAACTGTTTTTTACCTGTCGCTTTGACCGCTTTTACAAAATCTTCGTTATCCCAGGCGTTAATATTTCCCGGGCGAGCAATGTAAGGTGCATCGGGGAACTGTGCTTTCAGTTCTGGAACTAATGGGCCGTTAGGACCGGTTTCAAAACTGGTGGTAAGAATAGTTGGTAAGTTGAAATACTTAGCCAGATCGCCCAGCGCCAGCACGTTATTTTTAAACTTATCGGGTTCGATATCCCGTACAAGGGAAAGTAAACCAGTCTGGTGATCAACAAGCAAAACGGCAGCATCATTTTTATCAAGACGAACATATGGTTTGGTCATCCTTTTCTCCTTTCGAGAGTCAGTGGTACGTCTGAAATCGGTCAGACGCGATGCATTGCTCTGAAAGCATAGACGGGAAATATGAGTTTGCTGTGACCATGAAACTTTTCGACTGAACGAAGTGTATGAAATTTGTGTTAGATCAATAAAAACAACCAGATGAGATTAATCGTCTCTTCAGTATTAGCTCTATGAATGAATAATATAAATCGATAATACCGCCGTTGCGATATGCGCGTATTTTCACCCATTGACAATGTTTTTGGCGGTGGCATGATGCGCATGAAATTTGAACTTCCTCACGGTTTTAATTCATGTCCACGTATACCCGACCTGTCATGCTTTTACTGTCTGGCCTGCTTTTGTTGACTTTGGCGATCGCGGTGTTAAATACACTCGTGCCGCTTTGGCTCGCCCAGGAAAACATGTCCACATGGCAGGTAGGCGTTGTCAGTTCATCCTATTTTACCGGCAACCTGGTCGGTACATTGCTGACAGGGTATGTCATTAAACGCATTGGCTTTAATCGCAGCTATTATCTGGCCTCCTTCATTTTTGCCGCTGGCTGTGCCGGTCTTGGCCTGATGATGGGTTTCTGGAGTTGGTTGGCGTGGCGTTTTGTCGCGGGCGTCGGCTGTGCCATGATTTGGGTGGTTGTTGAGAGCGCGCTGATGTGCAGTGGGACGTCGCGTAACCGTGGGCGATTGCTTGCTGCGTATATGATGGTTTATTACGTGGGAACATTTTTAGGCCAGTTACTGGTCAGCAAAGTCTCAACCGAGTTGATGAGCGTATTGCCATGGGTTACAGGTTTGACGTTGGCAGGGATCTTACCGCTGTTGTTTACACGTGTCCTGAATCAGCAGGCTGAAAACCATGATTCAACGTCAATTACGTCAATGCTAAAACTCCGTCAGGCGCGGCTTGGCGTGAATGGCTGCATTATCTCGGGAATCGTTCTGGGCTCTCTATATGGCCTGATGCCGCTGTACCTCAATCACAAAGGGGTGAGCAATGCCAGTATTGGTTTCTGGATGGCGGTACTGGTCAGTGCTGGTATCCTCGGTCAATGGCCGATTGGACGTCTGGCAGATAAATTTGGTCGACTGCTGGTGTTGCGTGTTCAGGTCTTTGTTGTCATTCTCGGCAGTATCGCGATGCTTAGCCAGGCGGCGATGGCCCCAGCGTTATTCATCCTCGGTGCCGCTGGCTTTACGCTATATCCGGTGGCGATGGCCTGGGCTTGCGAGAAAGTTGAACATCATCAACTGGTGGCGATGAACCAGGCCTTACTGTTGAGCTATACCGTGGGAAGTCTGCTTGGCCCGTCATTTACAGCTACGCTAATGCAGAATTTCTCCGATAATTTATTGTTTATCATGATCGCCAGCGTATCTTTTATCTATTTGCTGATGCTGCTTCGCAATGCCGGTCATACGCCAAAACCCGTTGCTCACGTGTAAATGAATTCAAGCAAAGTGTGAACTTACTGTTTCACACTCTGTTTTTTTGTTTCTTCTATCCGACTTGCTTTTTCCCAAACTTTATTCGTTTAAAAATAAAATGTGCAGCAGGTTATAATTTTGCATTCCGCTATTTACGCACTTCTTGTTTGCCGCGCATAATCCCTCGTTTTACAGATGCCCCTTTAATTTTGGCGAAGGATTTGTCTATGGCTGGGAATGTTCAGGAAAAACAGCTGCGATGGTATAACATTGCGCTGATGTCTTTTATCACCGTCTGGGGTTTTGGTAACGTTGTTAATAACTACGCCAACCAGGGGCTGGTGGTTGTTTTTTCATGGGTGTTTATCTTTGCGCTCTATTTCACACCTTATGCGCTAATTGTTGGCCAGTTAGGCTCGACCTTCAAAGATGGGAAGGGCGGGGTCAGTACGTGGATTAAACACACGATGGGACCCGGACTGGCTTACCTCGCCGCGTGGACCTATTGGGTGGTGCATATTCCCTATCTGGCACAAAAACCTCAGGCAATACTGATTGTGCTCGGTTGGGCGATGAAAGGCGACGGTTCGCTAATCAAAGAATATTCGGTTGTAGCGTTACAGGGATTAACGCTGATGCTGTTTGTCTTCTTTATGTGGGTTGCTTCACGCGGTATGAAATCGCTGAAAATCGTCGGTTCTGTGGCAGGGATTGCGATGTTTGTTATGTCGCTCCTGTATGTGGCGATGGCGGTAACCGCGCCTGCGATTACTGAAGTGCATATTGCGACCACAAACATCACTTGGGAAACGTTCATTCCTCATATCGACTTTACCTACATTACCACCATTTCAATGCTGGTTTTCGCAGTTGGTGGAGCAGAGAAGATTTCTCCCTACGTTAATCAAACACGCAACCCAGGAAAAGAATTTCCAAAAGGGATGTTATGCCTTGCGGTAATGGTTGCGGTTTGTGCCATTCTGGGCTCACTGGCGATGGGGATGATGTTTGACTCGCGTAATATCCCGGATGACTTAATGACTAACGGTCAGTATTACGCTTTTCAGAAACTGGGCGAGTATTACAACATGGGTAATACTTTAATGGTGATTTACGCCATTGCGAATACTCTGGGACAAGTAGCAGCGCTGGTGTTCTCGATTGATGCGCCGCTTAAAGTGTTATTAGGCGATGCTGACAGCAAATATATTCCTGCCAGTTTATGTCGTACCAACGCATCTGGTACACCCGTTAATGGCTATTTTCTGACCCTGGTACTGGTGGCGATCCTGATTATGCTGCCGACTCTCGGCATCGGTGATATGAACAATCTCTATAAATGGCTGTTGAACCTTAACTCTGTCGTGATGCCGTTGCGTTATTTATGGGTGTTTGTTGCATTTATTGCCGTTGTTCGCCTGGCGCAGAAATATAAACCAGAGTATATCTTTATTCGTAATAAGCCGCTGGCAATGACCGTCGGGATTTGGTGTTTTGCCTTTACCGCCTTTGCCTGCCTGACGGGTATTTTCCCGAAAATGGAAGCCTTCACCGCCGAGTGGACATTCCAGCTGGCGCTGAATGTTGCAACGCCGTTTGTACTGGTAGGATTAGGGCTGATATTCCCGCTGCTGGCGCGTAAAGCGAATAGCAAATAATTATTATGGTCAGTGACGCTGACTCTGGCAAATCTGACCCGCTTTTACATATTTGAGAAATGTGCGCAGGCCGCAGGACATATACGGGCGGTTTGGGGAATAGAGCTGGAGGCCTGGACGCTCGGTGATCCAGCCTTCCAGTACACATTTTAAAAGATGTGTTAAAGATGATGTGCTGATTAAATTCAGCGGAATAACAAAGCGGCAACTCAATAAAGTTGCCGCTTTGCGGGGAAATTAGAACATCACCTTATGACCGTACTGCTCAAGGATGCCTTTCACGCGTTCCATGGTCTCTTTTTTCGGTGGTTTCACGCCGTCGAGTTTGTACTCTTCACCCATCGCTACCCACTTATGTTTGCCTAACTCATGGTAGGGGAGGAGCTCGATTTTTTCGACGTTCCCCATATCGCGAGTAAATTCACCGAGGCGATGCGCTGAATCGTCATCGTCAGACCAGCCTGGGACAACAACGTAGCGGATCCAGACCTTCACATTTTTGTTCGCCAGATACTTGGCGAACTCCAGCGTACGATGATTGGAAACGCCAACCAGATTTTGGTGGATCTCGTCGTTCATCTGTTTGAGATCGAGCATTACCAGATCGGTTACTTCCAGCAGTTCATCAATCACCGGATCGTAACGACGAACAAAACCGTTAGTGTCCAGACAGGTATGAATACCTTCTTTTTTGCAGGCGCGGAACCAGTCACGAACAAACTCAGCTTGCAGGATTGCTTCACCGCCGGATGCGGTAACGCCGCCGCCGGAAGCGTTCATAAAGTGGCGATAGGTCACTACCTCTTTCATTAGATCTTCAACGGTAACTTCTTTACCGCCATGCGTGTCCCAGGTGTCGCGGTTATGACAATACAGGCAGCGCATCAGGCAGCCCTGGAAAAAGGTGATAAAGCGAATCCCTGGGCCGTCTACGGTTCCACAGGATTCAAAGGAGTGAATGCGACCAATAACTGACATTGCGGTGTTTCTCCAGATGTGGCCCATCTGAGGCCGTGTTGGTGCGCAGCTCGAAGGCTACGTCGAGTCTGTTTTGGCAGTCACCTTAAAGTATAGATAGCTGACAAAAAAGGCTCTCTTGCTAAAAAAGGCCCCACTTTCGTGGAGCCTTTATTGTACGCTTTTTACTGTACGATTTCAGTCAAATCTAATTACATAGATTGAGTGAAGGTACGAGTAATAACGTCCTGTTGCTGTTCTTTAGTCAGCGAGTTGAAACGTACTGCGTAGCCAGATACACGGATGGTTAGCTGCGGATATTTTTCCGGGTTTTCCATCGCGTCGAGCAGCATTTCACGGTTCATCACGTTAACGTTCAGATGCTGACCACCTTCGATGGACGCTTCGTGGTGGAAGTAACCATCCATCAGACCTGCCAGGTTGGTCTTACGAACTTCGTCGTCTTTACCCAATGCATTCGGAACGATAGAGAAGGTGTAGGAGATACCATCTTTAGCGTAAGCGAACGGCAGTTTAGCAACGGAAGTCAGAGATGCTACAGCACCTTTCTGGTCACGACCGTGCATCGGGTTAGCACCCGGTCCGAATGGCGCGCCAGCACGGCGACCGTCTGGGGTGTTACCAGTTTTCTTACCATACACAACGTTAGAAGTGATGGTCAGAACAGACTGAGTCGGGGTAGCATCACGGTAGGTGTGCAGTTTCTGAATTTTCTTCATGAAACGTTCTACCAGGTCAACAGCCAGGTCATCTACACGAGCATCGTTGTTACCAAACTGCGGGTATTCGCCTTCGATTTCGAAGTCGATAGCCAGACCGTCTTCGTCACGAATCGGTTTAACTTTCGCATATTTGATTGCAGACAGGGAGTCAGCAGCAACGGACAGACCCGCGATACCACACGCCATGGTGCGGATAACGTCACGGTCGTGCAGCGCCATCAGAGAGGCTTCGTAGCTGTACTTGTCGTGCATGTAGTGAATGATGTTCAGTGCAGTGACGTACTGTTTAGCCAGCCAGTCCATGAAGTGATCCATGCGCTCCATCACTTCATCGTAGTTCAGGAGATCGCCTTTGATCGGTTCAGACTTAGGACCAACCTGCATTTTCAGTTTTTCGTCAACGCCGCCGTTGATTGCGTACAGCATGGTTTTCGCCAGGTTTGCACGCGCACCAAAGAACTGCATTTGTTTACCAACGATCATCGGGCTTACGCAGCAAGCGATAGCGTAGTCATCGTTGTTGAAGTCCGGACGCATCAGGTCATCGTTCTCATACTGCAGAGAAGAGGTGTCGATGGACACTTTAGCAGCGAATTTCTTGAAGTTCAGCGGCAGTTTTTCAGACCACAGAATGGTCATGTTCGGTTCCGGAGACGGACCCATGGTGTACAGGGTGTTCAGGAAACGGAAGCTGTTTTTGGTAACCAGGGTACGACCGTCGAGGCCCATACCACCGATAGATTCGGTTGCCCAGATCGGGTCGCCAGAGAACAGTTCATCGTATTCCGGAGTACGCAGGAAGCGAACCATACGCAGTTTCATGACCAGGTGGTCAACCATTTCCTGCGCTTCTTGTTCGGTGATCTTGCCTGCTTTCAGGTCACGTTCGATGTACACATCCAGGAAGGTGGAGGTACGACCGAAGGACATTGCTGCACCGTTCTGAGACTTAACAGCAGCCAGGTAGCCGAAGTAAGTCCACTGGATAGCTTCCTGAGCGTTGGTAGCCGGACCAGAGATGTCGTAGCCGTATTTCGCAGCCATTTCTTTCATCTGACCCAGAGCGCGATGCTGTTCAGCGATTTCTTCGCGCAGACGGATAGTTTGTTCCAGGTTTACGCCGTTTTCCAGATCAGCCTGCAGAGAGGTGAACTGAGCGTATTTGTCTTTCATCAGGTAGTCGATACCGTACAGCGCAACGCGACGGTAGTCACCGATAATACGACCGCGGCCATAAGCATCTGGCAGACCGGTCAGAACACCGGATTTACGGCAACGCAGGATGTCCGGAGTGTAAACGTCGAACACGCCCTGGTTGTGAGTTTTACGGTATTCAGTGAAGATTTTTTTGATAGTCGGATCCAGTTCGCGGTTGTACGCTTTGCAGGAACCTTCGATCATTTTGATACCACCGAACGGGATAAGAGCACGTTTCAGCGGAGCTTCAGTCTGCAGACCAACAACTTTTTCCAACGCTTTGTTGATGTAGCCAGCGTCGTGAGAGGTGATGGTGGAAGCAACAGCGGTGTCAAAGTCAACTGGCGCGTGAGTGCGGTTTTCCAGTTTAACGCCTTCCATTACTTTGTCCCACAAGGTGGTGGTCGCTTCAGTAGCGCCAGCCAGGAAGGACTCGTCACCCTCGTACGGAGAGTAGTTTTTCTGAATGAAGTCACGGACGTTTACTTCATTCTGCCAGTCACCTTTGGTAAAACCTTCCCAGGCTGTGGCTAACTTTTCATTAAGCTCGGACATGTAACACCTACCTTCTAAAGTGGATTTTTTATTTACTGCGTACTTCGACAACCATTAATGGTGATCGTTTTCACGCAGGTAAATGACCCAGTATGTCAACCCAACCAACAAACCACCGCCGATAATGTTACCGATCGTAACCGGAATCAGGTTATCAGTGATGAAGCTCATCACGGTCAGGTGAGAAAAATTTTCCGGTGCAGAACCGACAGCGGTCCAGAATTCCGGAGATGCGAAGTCGCGGATTACAATACCCATCGGGATCATAAACATGTTTGCGATACTGTGCTCAAAACCGCTGGCAACAAACATCGCGACCGGCAGCACCATGATAAACGCTTTATCCATCAGGCTGCGGCCAGAATAACTCATCCATACTGCCAGACATACCATCAGGTTTGCCAGGATACCAAGGCTGACAGCCTCAATAAAAGTATGGTGCACTTTGTGGTCGGCAGTTTGTAGGACGTTTAGCCCCCATTGACCATTTGCGGTCATATACTCGCCGGAAAGCCACATTAAAAGTACAAACAGCAGTGCGCCGACCAGGTTGCCAAAATAGACATTTAGCCAGTTTTTCGCCAACTGGCCCCAAGTGATGCGCCCACTCGCCTTGGCAACAACAATCAACACTGTGGAAGTAAAGAGATCGGCTCCGCAGACAACACAAAGAATTAGCCCCAGAGAGAAGCAAATGCCACCAACCAGTTTTGCCATGCCGAAGGGCATTGTGCCTGTGCCAGTGGTTGCTGTGATATAGAAGACGAATGCGATTGAGATGAAAACACCGGCGGTAATCGCCAGATAGAAAGTCTTAAGCGGATGTTTCGTTGCTTTATAGACACCTGCCTCTTCGGCTACTTTGGCCATTGCGGCAGGAAGTAAAAGATCAAAAGGGTTGTCAGCTTTCACACTAACTCTCTCTTTATTAAGTCGGCGACGAGATACTAACAAAGCATTATAGATGAGAAATTGATATAGATCATATCTCGCCTGGCTTATAGGCCCGTAATTCGCATGGTTTTTATGCAAATACGGAGTAAGTATTTGATTATCAAAATAAAAATAAATTTTAAAAATTAACAAACGAGTTGAATTTTTTCCGCATCCTCCGCTAAAACAGTTAATTAAAAGGGTGCATCAGGCAAATAAAGTAACAATATCGATCGCATTTATTAAATATAAATCACCGACATTTAACTTTATAATTACAATCGTTTTATTAATGCAAATATATGTAAAGAGGGGCATTAAAAAAACGCCCCGTAATATAACTCAGACGAATCATTAAGCCTACATTGCGTAGGCTATTTGATTTTATTTTGCCCAGAATGCTGCTTTGGCGCGCTGCAGCTTTTCGTAGGCCTTCAACAATGACTGATGCGCAGCAAACGCGTGCAGATCGCTATCTACCGGTTGCAGGCCATAAAACGCGGCTTCGCCACTCATTGCCGCACTGGCAGCTTCTACCGCCTCCGCACCGTACATGCGGACAAAAGCATTCAGATATTGCAGGGGCTGGCGATCCTCTTCCTGAGCCAGTAGCAGTAGGGTTTGCAGGCAGCGATAATAGTTGGCGCGTTCCGGACTGAACACTGATGAGTTAAATTCCATTGTCCATTCGGTCCAGACCAGAGCCAGCTCCTGATCGCCACCAGCCAGCGCGAGCATGGCTTTTAATTCACCGATACGCAGAGTGTACCAACCGTTATCCGGCCCGGTCGCCAGACCCAGCAGCTCACGCACGCGGGTAAAGTCATCAAAACCTTCTTCATCCAGTTGCTCAATGAGGTTAAGGTAATCTTCTTTTTCCCACTCGCTGCCGGGTAGCGACAGGATCGTTTCACGTAAATGGCTGCCCATGCTGTTATTCGCCAGCCACAGATCTTCAGCCGGATAAATATCGGACATGCCAGGCACGATAATACGGCAAGCATAAACGCCCAGATGCTCGTAGTCGGCAATATACACTTCTTTACCTTCTTTACTGAAGATAGCCATCAGCGTGGCAAACTCTTCTTCCGTGGTGCCGGAGAAATTCCAGTCCACAAACGGATAATCGGCATCCTGCTTGAACAGGTCCCAGGAAATTAAACCGCTGGAATCAATAAAGTGCGTTTCGAGGTTAGTATGTTCAGCGACTTCTTCATCATCGAAGGTTGGGGGAGTAAACACATCCAGGTCTTTCAAACCGCGGCCTTGCAGCAGCTCGGTCACGGTACGTTCCAGTGCCACGCCAAAATCAGGATGCGCACCGAAAGAGGCAAAGCAGGTGCCGTTAGCCGGATTGAACAGTACAACGCAAATCACCGGATACTGGCCGCCAAGTGAAGCATCATAAGCGAAGATTGGGAAACCTTCCGCTTCCAGTGTTTCGATCGCTTCAACTACTGCAGGGTAACGCGCCAGCACCTCTGCTGGGATCTCTGGCAGACTGATGCTTTCAGCAATAATGCGGTTTTTCACGTAACGTTCGAAAACTTCGGACAACCCTTGAACGCGTGCTTCGTTGCGGGTATTGCCAGCGGACATACCGTTAGAAACGTACAGGTTACCAATGATATTCATCGGAATATAAACGGTCTGATTGTCGGACTGGCGCGTAAACGGTAGACCGCAAATACCACGATCTTCGTTACCGGATTGCAGGTCAATTAGCATGCTGCCGGTCAGTTCATTTTCCGGATCGTAAAATGCACGCAGACGGTCATCAAGCAGCCCTTCCGGCACATCGTCATTTTCGGTCAGTGGGAACCATTTTTCGTTGGGATAATGCACGAACGGACCGTTGGCGATGGTTTCGCCCAGCCAGAAGTCCGCAAAAAAGTAGTTGGTTGAGAGACGCTCGAAATATTCACCGAGGGCAGATGCCAGCGCCGCTTTTTTGGTTGCGCCTTTACCGTTGGTAAAACACAGCGCGCATTCTTTGTCGCGAATGTGCACAGACCAGACGTTTGGTACGGGATTCAACCAGGAGGCCTCTTCAATCTGAAAACCGAGGTCTGAAAGTTTTTGCTGGAAGCGAGCGATGGAATCTTCCAGTGCGGCATCTTTGCCGGGGATAAATGTTTGCGTCATGTAAATCACTTTAGTCGTACGGAAAGCGCGCAATAATACGGGTTTTATCTCAAAGGCGCTATCACCGCCGCCATGCCGATGAACTGTTGACTATGCTTTTAGCGGATAAACCACGATAAGAGCATAAAAATGAAGGCGTTCGATCTCCACCGTATGGCATTTGATAAAGTGCCTTTTGATTTCCTTGGCGAAGTTGCACTACGTAGTCTTTATACCTTTGTACTGGTCTTTTTGTTCCTCAAAATGACCGGAAGACGCGGTGTGCGGCAGATGTCGCTGTTTGAAGTGTTAATCATTCTGACGCTGGGGTCAGCGGCGGGGGATGTGGCGTTTTATGATGATGTGCCGATGGTCCCGGTACTTATCGTCTTTATTACTCTGGCGTTGTTATACCGCCTGGTAATGTGGTTGATGGCGCACAGTGAAACACTGGAAGATCTTCTGGAAGGTAAGCCGGTTGTCATTATTGAAGATGGCGAGCTGGCCTGGTCGAAACTCAATAACTCCAACATGACGGAATTTGAGTTTTTTATGGAGCTACGATTGCGAGGCGTGGGGCAGCTGGGGCAGGTACGTCTGGCGATTCTCGAAACCAACGGGCAAATCAGTGTCTATTTCTTTGAAGATGACAAGGTGAAACCGGGTTTACTTATCTTACCCAGTGACTGTACTCAGCGTTACAAAGTGGTGCCCGAGGCGGCAGACTATGCCTGCATTCGTTGCAGTGAAATCATTCATATGAACGCAGGGGAAAAACAATTATGTCCGCGCTGCGCAAATCCAGAATGGACGAAGGCAAGCCGGGCTAAACGGGTGACCTGACAGCAAAAATATCGGTTTTTTGGTAATAATCCGAGAGATTCTGTTGTGTGATATGTGCCTCATTTTTGCCCTCAATTGTTTTACCCATTGCGATGCGTGTCACTGAATGATAAAACCGATAGCCACAGGAATAACATATTACCCGCGGTCGCAATCGATTGACCGGGGGTTAATGGCAACGCAACGTGGTGAGGGGAAATGGCTCAAATCTTCAATTTTAGTTCTGGTCCGGCAATGCTACCGGAAGAGGTGCTTAAACAGGCTCAACAAGAACTGCGTGACTGGAATGGTCTTGGTACGTCGGTGATGGAGGTGAGCCACCGTGGCAAAGAGTTCATTCAGGTTGCAGAGGAAGCCGAGAAGGATTTTCGTGATCTTCTTAACATCCCCTCCAACTACAAAGTATTGTTCTGCCATGGCGGTGGCCGCGGTCAGTTTGCTGCTGTACCGCTGAATATTCTCGGTGATAAAACCACCGCAGATTATGTTGATGCCGGTTACTGGGCGGCAAGTGCCATTAAAGAAGCCAAAAAATACTGCACGCCTAATGTCTTTGACGCCAAAGTGACGGTTGATGGTTTGCGCGCGGTTAAGCCAATGCGTGAATGGCAGCTCTCTGATAATGCTGCTTATATGCATTACTGCCCGAATGAAACCATCGACGGTATCGCCATCGACGAAACGCCAGATTTCGGCAAAGATGTGGTGGTCGCTGCCGACTTCTCTTCCACGATTCTTTCCCGTCCGATTGATGTCAGCCGTTATGGCGTGATTTACGCTGGCGCGCAGAAAAATATCGGTCCAGCTGGCCTGACAATCGTTATCGTTCGTGAAGATTTGCTGGGTAAAGCGAATATTGCTTGTCCGTCGATTCTGGATTATTCCATCCTCAACGATAACGACTCCATGTTTAACACGCCGCCGACATTTGCCTGGTATTTGTCTGGTCTGGTCTTTAAATGGCTGAAAGCGAACGGCGGTGTCGCGGCAATGGATAAAATCAATCAGCAAAAAGCAGAACTGCTGTATGGGGTGATTGATAACAGCGATTTCTACCGTAATGACGTGGCGAAAGCTAACCGTTCGCGGATGAACGTGCCGTTCCAGTTGGCAGACAGTGCGCTTGACAAATTGTTCCTTGAAGAGTCTTTTGCTGCTGGCCTTCATGCACTGAAAGGTCATCGTGTGGTCGGTGGAATGCGCGCGTCTATTTATAACGCCATGCCGCTGGAAGGCGTTAAAGCGCTGACAGACTTCATGGTTGAGTTCGAACGCCGTCACGGCTAATGCCGAAATTTTGCTTAATCCCCACAGCCAGCCTGTGGGTTTTTTATTTCTGTTGTAGAGAGTTGAGTTCATGGAATCCCTGACGTTACAACCCATCGCTCGTGTCGATGGCACTATTAATCTGCCCGGTTCCAAGAGCGTTTCTAACCGCGCTTTATTGTTGGCGGCATTAGCACGCGGCAAAACAGTATTAACCAATCTGCTGGATAGCGATGACGTGCGCCATATGCTGAATGCATTAGCGGCGTTAGGGGTAAGCTACACGCTTTCAGCCGATCGTACGCGTTGCGAAATCATCGGTAACGGCGGTCCATTACATGCAGAAAGTGCCCTGGAGTTGTTCCTCGGTAACGCCGGAACGGCAATGCGTCCGCTGGCGGCAGCGCTTTGTCTGGGGAGTAATGATATTGTGCTGACCGGTGAACCGCGTATGAAAGAACGCCCGATTGGTCATCTGGTGGATGCGCTGCGCCTGGGCGGGGCGAAGATCACTTACCTGGAACAAGAAAACTATCCACCGTTGCGTTTACAGGGCGGCTTTACTGGCGGCAACGTTGACGTAGATGGCTCCGTTTCCAGCCAGTTCCTCACCGCACTGTTGATGGCTGCGCCTCTTGCACCGGAGGATACGGTGATTCGAATTAAAGGCGATCTGGTTTCTAAACCTTATATCGACATCACACTCAATCTGATGAAGACATTTGGTGTTGAAATTGAAAATCAGCATTATCAACAATTTGTCGTAAAAGGCGGGCAGTCTTATCAGTCTCCGGGGAGTTATTTGGTGGAAGGCGATGCATCTTCGGCTTCTTACTTCCTGGCAGCAGCAGCAATCAAAGGTGGCAGTGTAAAAGTGACCGGCATTGGACGCAACAGTATGCAGGGTGATATTCGCTTTGCTGATGTGCTGGAAAAAATGGGCGCGACCATTTGCTGGGGCGATGATTATATTTCCTGCACGCATGGTGAACTGAACGCTATTGATATGGATATGAACCATATTCCCGATGCGGCGATGACCATTGCCACTGCGGCGTTATTTGCAAAAGGCACCACCACACTGCGCAATATCTATAACTGGCGTGTTAAAGAGACTGATCGCCTGTTTGCGATGGCAACAGAGTTGCGTAAAGTTGGTGCGGAAGTAGAAGAAGGGCATGATTTCATTCGTATCACTCCACCGGAAAAACTGAACTTTGCCGAGATCGCAACATACAATGATCACCGGATGGCGATGTGTTTCTCGCTGGTGGCATTGTCAGATACGTCAGTGACGATCCTTGATCCCAAATGTACGGCTAAAACCTTCCCGGATTACTTCGACCAATTGGCGCGGATAAGCCAGGCAGCCTGAATAATGGGCGAAAAACAGACAAATATTTCTTTCTAAAAACGTCGGCATATTGCCGTAATGCCGATCTACTCCCGCGATAAAGAGTCCGAAGCAGATGATTTCTCTTTTGAGCTGTTGAAGAAACGCGGCATCAGCACTCAGGGGCTGGTCGGTAGCTTTGAAAAACTGGCCAGCCCGCTATAATTGCGCAATAAATCCCCATCTGAATACAGACAAAACTGGTTTTTGCACACAACGTTAACGATTTGTGGCGTCGACGCGTATAATGTGCGCGGTTATGTTAACGGTAGGCCTGTTTTAAGGAGATAAAGATGACGGCAATTGCTCCGGTTATTACCATTGATGGCCCTAGCGGTGCAGGGAAAGGCACCTTGTGTAAGGCTATGGCGGAAGCGTTGCAATGGCATCTGCTGGACTCGGGTGCAATTTATCGCGTACTGGCTCTGGCGGCATTACATCACCATGTTGATGTTGCGTCGGAAGATGCGCTGGTGCCGCTGGCATCCCATCTGGATGTACGTTTTGTGTCGACCAATGGCAATCTGGAAGTGATCCTCGAAGGGGAAGATGTCAGCGGCGAAATTCGGACTCAGGAAGTAGCGAATGCTGCTTCACAAGTCGCTGCATTTCCACGTGTTCGTGAAGCATTGTTGCGTCGCCAACGCGCATTCCGCGAGTTGCCAGGCCTGATTGCCGATGGTCGCGACATGGGAACGGTGGTATTCCCTGATGCGCCAGTGAAAATTTTCCTTGACGCCTCCTCACAAGAACGTGCGCATCGCCGCATGCTACAGTTGCAGGAGAAGGGCTTTAGTGTTAACTTTGAGCGCCTTTTGGCCGAGATCAAAGAACGCGACGACCGCGATCGTAACCGAGCGGTAGCGCCACTGGTTCCGGCAGCCGATGCTTTAGTGTTGGATTCCACCACCTTAAGCATTGAGCAAGTGATTGAAAAAGCGCTACAATACGCGCGCCAGAAATTGGCTCTCGCATAAGCGACCGAATTTGCAGTACCCCCGTTGCAATGGAGTGACAGCGGGTATGTTAAACAACCCCATCCGGCAGGAGCCAGGTGGACGTTAAATATAAACCTGAAGATTAAACATGACTGAATCTTTTGCTCAACTCTTTGAAGAGTCCTTAAAAGAAATCGAAACCCGCCCGGGTTCTATCGTTCGTGGCGTTGTTGTTGCTATCGACAAAGACGTAGTACTGGTTGACGCTGGTCTGAAATCTGAGTCTGCCATCCCGGCTGAGCAGTTCAAAAACGCCCAGGGCGAGCTGGAAATCCAGGTAGGTGACGAAGTTGACGTTGCTCTGGACGCAGTAGAAGACGGCTTCGGTGAAACTCTGCTGTCCCGTGAGAAAGCTAAGCGTCACGAAGCCTGGATCACGCTGGAAAAAGCTTACGAAGATGCTGAAACTGTTACCGGTGTTATCAACGGCAAAGTTAAGGGCGGCTTCACTGTTGAGCTGAACGGTATTCGTGCGTTCCTGCCAGGCTCTCTGGTAGACGTTCGTCCGGTGCGTGACACTCTGCACCTGGAAGGCAAAGAGCTTGAATTCAAAGTAATCAAGCTGGATCAGAAGCGCAACAACGTTGTTGTTTCTCGTCGTGCCGTTATCGAATCCGAAAACAGCGCAGAGCGCGATCAACTGCTGGAAAACCTGCAGGAAGGCATGGAAGTTAAAGGTATCGTTAAGAACCTCACTGACTACGGTGCATTCGTTGATCTGGGCGGCGTTGACGGCCTGCTGCACATTACTGACATGGCCTGGAAACGCGTTAAGCATCCGAGCGAAATCGTTAACGTGGGCGACGAAATCACTGTTAAAGTGCTGAAGTTCGATCGCGAACGTACCCGTGTATCCCTGGGCCTGAAACAGCTGGGCGAAGATCCGTGGGTAGCTATCGCTAAACGTTATCCGGAAGGTACCAAACTGACTGGTCGCGTGACCAACCTGACTGACTACGGCTGCTTCGTTGAAATCGAAGAAGGCGTTGAAGGCCTGGTACACGTTTCCGAAATGGATTGGACCAACAAAAACATCCACCCGTCCAAAGTTGTTAACGTTGGCGATGTAGTGGAAGTTATGGTTCTGGATATCGACGAAGAACGTCGTCGTATCTCCCTGGGTCTGAAACAGTGCAAAGCTAACCCGTGGCAGCAGTTCGCGGAAACCCACAACAAGGGCGACCGTGTTGAAGGTAAAATCAAGTCTATCACTGACTTCGGTATCTTCATCGGCCTGGACGGCGGCATCGACGGCCTGGTTCACCTGTCTGACATCTCCTGGAACGTTGCAGGCGAAGAAGCCGTTCGTGAATACAAAAAAGGCGACGAAATCGCTGCAGTTGTTCTGCAGGTTGACGCAGAACGTGAACGTATCTCCCTGGGCGTTAAACAGCTCGCAGAAGATCCGTTCAACAACTGGGTTGCTCTGAACAAGAAAGGCGCTATCGTAACTGGTAAAGTAACTGCAGTTGACGCTAAAGGCGCAACCGTAGAACTGGCTGACGGCGTTGAAGGTTACCTGCGTGCTTCTGAAGCATCCCGTGACCGCGTTGAAGACGCTACTCTGGTTCTGAGCGTTGGCGACGAAGTTGAAGCTAAATTCACCGGCGTTGATCGTAAAAACCGCGCAATTAGCCTGTCTGTTCGTGCGAAAGACGAAGCTGACGAGAAAGATGCAATCGCAACTGTTAACAAACAGGAAGATGCAAACTTCTCCAACAACGCAATGGCTGAAGCTTTCAAAGCAGCTAAAGGCGAGTAATTCTCTGACTCTTCGGGATTTTTATTCTGAAGTTTGTTGAGTTTACTTGACAGATTGCAGGTTTCGTCCTGTAATCAAGCACTAAGGGCGGCTACGGTCGCCCTTAATCAATGCAGCAACAGCAGCCGCTTAATTTGCCTTTTTTAAGGAACCGGAGGAATCATGACCAAGTCAGAATTGATAGAAAGACTTGCCACCCAGCAATCGCACATTCCCGCCAAGACGGTTGAAGATGCAGTAAAAGAGATGCTGGAGCATATGGCCTCGACTCTTGCGCAGGGCGAGCGTATTGAAATCCGCGGTTTCGGCAGTTTCTCTTTGCACTACCGCGCACCACGTACCGGACGTAATCCGAAGACCGGCGATAAAGTTGAACTGGAAGGAAAATACGTTCCTCACTTTAAACCAGGTAAAGAACTGCGCGATCGCGCCAATATTTACGGTTAAGTTTTTACTCAAACTTGAACGCGAGAAAAGCACCTGTTGGGTGCTTTTTTCATTTCTCTAATCTGGAACTGGAAGCTGCCTCGCAGAGTTTTGAGCCGTTTTCACCCTCTCGTTAAATTCTTCTGAACCCGCCTCGGGGAACACAAAACTCCCGCCAGACAACCACTCAACAAAGTTGCACACTTTCCAAAAACAGGGAGGAGTGCATGAAAATAACGACAGTCGGCGTATGCATAATTTGCGGAATATTACCGCTGCTGATTTTGCCCCAGTTGCCTGGGACGTTAACCCTTGCGATTCTGACTGTCTTCGCCTGCGTACTGGCATTTATTCCTGTTAAAACCGTCCGTTATACCGCGCTGACGTTGCTGTTTTTTCTTTGGGGCATATTAGCGGCAAAGCAAATTTTGTGGACAGGAGAAACTTTAACTGGCGCGACGCAGGATGCAATTGTTGAGATCACTGCTACTGACGGCATGACCACTCATTATGGTCAAATTACTCATCTACAAGGTCAACGTATATTTCCGGCGCCAGGCATCGTGCTGTATGGCGAATATCTTCCGCAAGCGGTTTGTGCCGGACAACAATGGTCAATGAAACTCAAAGTTCGTGCAGTTCATGGCCAACTTAATGATGGCGGCTTTGATAGTCAGCGTTATGCCATTGCCCAGCATCAACTACTCACTGGCCGTTTTCTTCAGGCAAGTGTCATTGAACCGAATTGTAGCCTGCGTGCACAGTATCTGGCGTCACTACAAACAACGCTGCAACCCTATATGTGGAACGCGGTTATTCTTGGTTTAGGAATGGGGGAACGGTTATCCGTTCCCAAAGAAATCAAAAATATCATGCGCGATACGGGAACGGCGCATTTAATGGCGATATCAGGATTGCACATCGCTTTTGCGGCGTTGCTGGCTGCGGGGATCATTCGCAGTGGACAAATTTTTCTGCCTGGGCGCTGGATCCACTGGCAAATGCCATTAATTGGCGGAATCTGCTGTGCTGCTTTTTATGCCTGGTTGACGGGAATGCAACCTCCTGCATTGCGTACTGTGGTGGCGCTTGCCACGTGGGGAATGCTTAAGTTAAGTGGGCGACAATGGAGTGGCTGGGATGTCTGGATATGTTGTCTGGCGGCAATTTTGCTGATGGATCCTGTTGCCATTCTCTCGCAAAGTTTATGGCTCTCTGCCACTGCGGTAGCGGCGCTGATTTTTTGGTATCAGTGGTTTCCCTGTCCGGAGTGGCAACTGACGCCGGTATTGCGCGCGGTTGTTTCCCTCATCCATCTGCAACTGGGAATCACGCTCCTGCTAATGCCTGTGCAAATCGTCATATTTCATGGCATCAGTCTGACTTCGTTCATAGCAAATCTGTTCGCTATTCCCTTGGTGACATTTATCACTGTACCGTTGATCCTGGCCGCGATGGTTGTGCATTTAAGTGGGCCGTTAATCGTTGAGCAAGGGTTATGGTTTCTTGCCGATCGGTCTTTGGCTTTGCTTTTCTGGGGGTTAAAGAGTTTGCCAGAAGGATGGATCAACATTGCTGAACGTTGGCAATGGCTATCATTTTCCCCGTGGTTCTTACTGGTGTTATGGCGATTAAACGCCTGGCGAACGTTGCCAGCAATGTGTGTGGCTGGAGGCTTGCTGATGTGTTGGCCGCTGTGGCAAAAACCTCGACCTGACGAGTGGCAGGTGTACATGCTTGATGTCGGGCAAGGGCTGGCAATGGTAATTGCGAGAAATGGTAAAGCGATTCTTTATGATACGGGGCTTGCCTGGCCGGAGGGGGACAGTGGTCAACAACTTATTATTCCCTGGCTACGCTGGCATAACCTTCAACCAGAAGGGGTTATTCTTAGTCATGAACATCTGGATCACCGGGGAGGGTTGGACTCGATATTACGAGTCTGGCCAACAATGTGGGTCAGAAGCCCACTAAACTGGGAACATCATCAGCCCTGTGTGCGTGGCGAAGCGTGGCAGTGGCAAGGATTGCGTTTTAGCGCACACTGGCCTTTACAAGGTAGCAACGATAAAGGAAATAATCATTCCTGTGTGGTTAAGGTTGATGACGGGACGAATAGCATTCTTCTAACCGGTGATATTGAAGCCCCCGCTGAACAAAAGATGCTAAGCCGTTACTGGCAACAAGTGCAGGCAACATTACTTCAGGTACCTCACCATGGCAGTAATACATCATCATCATTACCATTAATTCAGCGAGTGAATGGAAAAGTGGCACTGGCGTCAGCATCGCGCTATAACGCATGGCGACTGCCTTCCAGTAAAGTTAAACGGCGCTATCGACAACAGGGCTATCAGTGGTTGGATACCCCGCATCAGGGGCAAATAACGGTCAATTTTTCAGCGCAAGACTGGCGGGTTAGTAGCCTCAGGGAGCAAATTTTACCTCGTTGGTATCATCAGTGGTTTGGCGTGCCAGTGGATAACGGGTAGAATATACGGCTATTTCAACAAATGCTGGTTTTTTGAATGCATAACGACAAAGATCTCTCTACGTGGCAGACATTCCGCCGACTGTGGCCAACCATTGCGCCTTTTAAAGCGGGTCTGATCGTGGCGGGCGTAGCGTTAATCCTCAACGCAGCCAGCGATACCTTCATGTTATCGCTCCTTAAGCCACTTCTTGATGATGGCTTTGGTAAAACAGATCGCTCCGTGCTGATGTGGATGCCGCTGGTGGTGATCGGGCTGATGATTTTACGTGGTATCACCAGCTATGTCTCCAGCTACTGTATCTCCTGGGTATCAGGAAAGGTGGTAATGACCATGCGTCGCCGCCTGTTTGGTCACATGATGGGAATGCCTGTTTCATTTTTTGACAAACAGTCAACGGGTACGCTGTTGTCGCGTATCACCTACGATTCCGAGCAGGTTGCTTCTTCCTCTTCCGGCGCACTGATTACTGTTGTGCGTGAAGGTGCGTCGATTATCGGCCTGTTCATCATGATGTTCTATTACAGCTGGCAACTGTCGATCATTTTGATTGTGCTGGCACCGATTGTTTCGATTGCGATTCGCGTCGTATCGAAGCGTTTTCGCAACATCAGTAAAAACATGCAGAACACCATGGGGCAGGTGACTACCAGTGCGGAACAGATGCTGAAAGGCCACAAAGAAGTATTGATTTTCGGTGGTCAGGAAGTGGAAACGAAACGCTTCGATAAAGTCAGCAACCGAATGCGTCTTCAGGGGATGAAAATGGTTTCAGCCTCTTCCATCTCAGATCCGATCATACAGCTGATCGCCTCTTTGGCGCTGGCGTTTGTTCTGTATGCGGCGAGCTTCCCAAGTGTCATGGATAGCCTGACTGCCGGTACGATTACCGTTGTTTTCTCTTCAATGATTGCACTGATGCGTCCGCTGAAATCGCTGACCAACGTTAACGCCCAGTTCCAGCGCGGTATGGCAGCTTGTCAGACGCTGTTTACCATTTTGGACAGTGAGCAGGAAAAAGACGAAGGTACGCGCGTGATCGAGCGTGCGACTGGCGACGTGGAATTCCGCAATGTCACCTTCGCTTATCCGGGACGTGACGCACCTGCATTGCGTAACATCAACCTGAACATTCCGGCAGGGAAGACGGTTGCTCTGGTTGGACGTTCTGGTTCAGGTAAATCAACCATTGCCAGCCTGATCACGCGTTTTTACGATATTGATGAAGGCGAAATCCTGATAGATGGTCACGATCTGCGCGAGTATACCCTGGCGTCGTTACGTAACCAGATTGCTCTGGTGTCGCAGAATGTCCATTTGTTTAACGATACGGTTGCAAACAATATTGCTTACGCACGGACTGAACAGTACAGCCGTGAGCAAATTGAAGAAGCTGCGCGTATGGCCTACGCCATGGACTTCATCAATAAGATGGATAACGGTCTCGATACAGTGATTGGTGAAAACGGCGTGCTGCTCTCTGGCGGTCAGCGTCAGCGTATTGCTATTGCTAGAGCCTTGTTGCGTGATAGCCCGATTCTGATTCTGGACGAAGCTACCTCGGCGCTGGATACCGAATCCGAACGTGCGATTCAGGCTGCGCTGGACGAGTTGCAGAAAAACCGTACCTCTCTGGTGATTGCCCACCGCTTGTCTACCATTGAAAAGGCAGACGAAATTGTGGTCGTCGAGGATGGTGTCATTGTGGAACGCGGTACGCATAACGATTTGCTTGAGCACCGTGGTGTCTACGCGCAACTTCACAAAATGCAGTTTGGCCAATGATTGAAAAAATCTGGTCTGGTGAATCCCCTTTGTGGTGGCTATTGCTGCCACTCTCTTGGTTGTATGGCCTGCTGAGTGGCGCTATCCGTCTTTGCTATAAACTAAAACTGAAACGCGCCTGGCGTGCTTCCGTGCCGGTTGTCGTGGTTGGTAATCTCACCGCAGGCGGCAACGGAAAAACTCCGGTCGTTGTCTGGCTGGTGGAACAGCTGCAACAGCGCGGTATTCGCGTGGGGGTCGTGTCCCGGGGATATGGTGGTAAGGCTGAATCTTATCCGCTGTTATTGTCGGCAGATACCACCACAGCACAGGCGGGTGATGAACCTGTGTTGATTTATCAACGCACTGGCGCGCCTGTTGCTGTTTCTCCCATGCGTTCTGATGCGGTAAAAGCTATTCTGGCGCAACATCCTGATGTGCAGATCATCGTAACCGACGACGGTTTACAGCATTATCGTCTGGCGCGAGATGTGGAAATTGTCGTTATTGATGGTGTGCGTCGCTTTGGTAATGGCTGGTGGTTGCCGGCGGGGCCAATGCGTGAGCGGGCGGGGCGCTTAAAATCGGTTGATGCGGTAATCGTCAACGGCGGTGTCCCACGCAGCGGTGAAATCCCCATGCATCTGCTGCCGGGGCAGGCGGTGAATTTACGTACCGGTACGCGTTGTGACGTTGCTCAGCTTGAACATGTGGTAGCGATGGCGGGAATTGGTCATCCACCCCGCTTTTTTGCCACGCTGAAGATGTGTGGCGTACAACCGGAAAAATGTGTACCGCTGGCCGACCATCAGTCTTTAAATCATGCGGAGGTTAGCGCGTTGGTAAGCGCCGGGCAAACGCTGGTAATGACTGAAAAAGATGCGGTGAAATGCCGGGCCTTTGCGGAAGAAAATTGGTGGTATTTGCCTGTTGATGCACAGCTTTCAGGCGATGAACCAGCGAAACTGCTTGCGCAACTAACCTCGCTGGCTTCCGGTAACTAGTTATGCCGCGGCAGCGTTCGATTGATGGAGTCATGAATGTCGCTGCCGCACCTCTCCCTTGCTGATGCGCGTAATCTTCACCTTGCCGCGCAAGGTCTGTTAACAAAATCCCGTCGTCGCGCGTTGCCAGAAGATATTCTGGCGACTATCTCCTGTATGTCATTGCTGCAAATCGACACGATAAATATCGTTGCCCGCAGCCCTTATCTGGTGCTTTTCAGTCGTCTTGGTCATTATCCTGCGCAGTGGCTGGATGAGTCTCTGGCGCGTGGCGAATTAATGGAATACTGGGCGCATGAAGCCTGCTTTATGCCGCGTAGCGATTTTCGTCTTATTCGCCACCGCATGCTGGCACCTGAAAAAATGGGCTGGAAATACAAAGACGCCTGGATGCAGGAACATGCGGTGGAAATTGCACAGTTAATTCAGCATATTCAGGATAAGGGGCCGGTACGTTCAGCCGATTTTGAGCATCTTCGTAAAGGTGCAAGCGGTTGGTGGGAGTGGAAGCCGCACAAACGGCATCTGGAAGGTTTATTTACTGCCGGAAAGGTGATGGTGATTGAACGGCGCAACTTCCAGCGCGTTTATGATTTAACCCACCGTGTCATGCCTGACTGGGATGATGAGCGCGATCTCATTTCGCAAACAGAAGCAGAAATCATCATGCTGGATAACAGTGCGCGTAGTCTGGGAATATTCCGCGAACAGTGGCTGGCAGATTACTACCGGCTGAAACGTCCGGCACTGGCGGCGTGGCGTGACGCGAGGGCTGAACAGCAGCAAATCATTGCTGTGCATGTTGAAAAATTGGGCAATCTTTGGCTGCATGCTGATTTGCTTCCGCTACTTGAACGCGCGCTCGCCGGAAAGCTCACTGCAACGCACAGCGCGATACTTTCGCCTTTTGATCCTGTTGTCTGGGATCGCAAACGCGCAGAGCAGCTTTTTGATTTTAGCTACCGGCTGGAGTGTTATACCCCAGCGCCGAAACGCCAGTATGGCTATTTTGTTCTGCCGTTATTACATCGTGGGCAATTAGTTGGGCGAATGGATGCCAAAATGCACCGCCAGACACGCATTCTTGAAGTGATCTCTCTGTGGTTACAGGAAGGCATTAAACCAACGGCAACGCTGCAAAAAGGGTTGCGTCAGGCGATTACTCATTTCGCTAACTGGCAGCAGGCAACGCGAGTGACATTAGGACGCTGCCCGCAAGGCCTCTTTACTGATTGCCGCACCGGCTGGGAAATAGACCCCGTCGCATAAATGATTATGATAAGATTTATGCATTCATAACCCGATCCATCTGGAGGAACTATGGATCATCGTCTGCTTGAAATCATTGCCTGCCCGGTTTGCAACGGAAAACTTTGGTATAACCAGGAAAAACAAGAAATTATTTGCAAACTGGACAACCTGGCCTTCCCGTTGCGCGATGGTATTCCAGTGTTGCTGGAAACGGAAGCCCGCGTACTGACTGCTGATGAGAGTAAATCATGAGTTTTGTGGTCATTATTCCCGCGCGCTACGCGTCCACGCGTCTGCCCGGTAAACCATTGGTTGATATTAACGGCAAACCCATGATTGTTCATGTTCTTGAACGTGCTCGCGAATCAGGTGCCGAGCGCATCATCGTGGCAACCGATCATGAGGATGTTGCCCGCGCTGTCGAAGCCGCTGGCGGTGAAGTATGCATGACGCGCGCCGATCACCAGTCAGGTACAGAACGCCTGGCAGAAGTTGTCGAAAAATGCGTGTTCAGCGACGACACGGTGATCGTTAATGTGCAGGGGGATGAACCGATGATCCCTGCGACAATCATTCGTCAGGTTGCTGATAATCTCGCCCAGCGTCAGGTGGGAATGGCGACTCTGGCGGTGCCAATCCACAATGCGGAAGAAGCGTTTAACCCGAATGCGGTGAAAGTGGTTCTCGATGCTGAAGGGTATGCACTGTACTTCTCACGCGCCACCATCCCATGGGATCGCGATCGTTTTGCAAAAGGCCTTGAAACCGTTGGCGATAACTTCCTGCGTCATCTCGGTATCTATGGCTACCGTGCAGGTTTTATCCGTCGTTATGTCACCTGGCAGCCAAGTCCGTTAGAACACATCGAAATGTTAGAGCAGCTTCGTGTTCTGTGGTACGGCGAAAAAATCCATGTTGCTGTCGCGCAGGAAGTGCCTGGCACAGGTGTGGATACCCCTGAAGATCTCGAGCGCGTTCGCGCTGAAATGCGCTAATTTCACTTCACGACACTCCAGCCAATTTGGGAGGAGTGTCGTACCGTTACGATTTTCCTCAATTTTTCTTTTCAACAATTGATCTCATTCAGGTGACATCTTTTATATTGGCGCTCATTATGAAAGCAGTAGCTTTTATGAGGGTAATCTGAATGGAACAGCTGCGTGCCGAATTAAGCCATTTACTGGGCGAAAAACTCAGTCGTATTGAGTGCGTCAATGAAAAAGCGGATACGGCGTTGTGGGCTTTGTATGACAGCCAGGGAAACCCAATGCCATTAATGGCAAGAAGCTTTAGTACGCCCGGAAAAGCCCGACAGCTGGCATGGAAAACTACCATGCTGGCAAGAAGTGGGACTGTCCGTATGCCGACTATTTATGGTGTGATGACGCATGAAGAACACCCCGGCCCCGACGTTCTGTTACTGGAGCGGATGCGCGGTGTTTCCGTGGAGGCGCCAGCCCGAACACCAGAACGCTGGGAACAACTCAAAGATCAAATCGTTGAAGCCCTACTGGCCTGGCATCGTCAGGACAGTCGCGGTTGCGTCGGCGCGGTCGACAATACTCAGGAAAATATCTGGCCCTCATGGTACCGGCAACGTGTTGAAGTGCTATGGAGCACGCTCAATCAGTTCAATAACACCGGTCTAACGATGCAGGATAAGCGGATCCTGTTTCGCACCCGCGAATGTCTCCCGGTATTATTTGAAGGCTTTAACGACAATTGTGTGCTGATTCACGGTAACTTCTGTTTACGCAGCATGTTGAAAGATTCGCGCAGCGATCAGTTACTGGCCATGGTCGGGCCGGGATTAATGCTTTGGGCGCCACGAGAATACGAACTGTTCCGCTTAATGGATAATTCTCTGGCAGAAGATTTGCTCTGGAGTTACCTGCAACGCGCGCCAGTAGCAGAGTCGTTCATCTGGCGGCGTTGGTTGTATGTGTTATGGGATGAAGTTGCGCAACTGGTTAACACCGGACGATTTAGTCGTCGCAACTTCGATCTGGCATCAAAATCACTCTTGCCGTGGCTCGCCTGACTAACCTTTCAGCCACTGCCAGATGCGGCCAAGCGTTTCATAGCCAGCACGATCGCTATGCATCAACCAGACCGGAGAGGGGATTGCCCGTTCCCATGGATTAAGCGGTGAGTCGATGGTCAACTGGTTCGCCGGGGCTGGCAGCGGATTTAGCCCTTCCTGCTGAAAAAAGATCATCGCGCGCGGCAAATGAGACGCAGATGTCACCAGCAGGAAAGGGGCGTTGCCAATTGTCTGTTTCACTGCGGCAGCTTCTTCTTCGGTATCTTTTGGGAAATCCAGTGTGATAATTTGCTCGCGTGGGACACCCAGCGATTGCGCAACTCGGGCACCTACTTCGGCTGCACTCACCGTATTGGTTTTTGCCACGCCTCCTGTGAAGATCAGCTTTGCTCCCGGATTTTCACGCCATAAGCGAATGCCTTCATTCAGGCGTGGCAGACTGTTATTGATTAAATTCGAGCTTGGTGCCCACAGTGGATTCCAGGTATAACCACCCCCGAGCACCACGATATAGTCCACTTTTTGCGAATTATTCCATGTCGGATAGTTGCTTTCGATGGGACGTAGCAGGCGGTCGGCTACCGGTTGCAAACTCAATAACAAGAGCGCCAGCCACCCAATGCTAATAAAAATCTTCCCGGTTTTTTGAAAACGGCTAAACCACAGCAGCGCCAGGCCCGCGCCAATAATCAATAACATTAGCGGAAGTGGTAGCAACATATTGCCAATCACTTTTTTCAGTGTAAAAAGCATCCTTTTTGGTTCCTTTTTTGACCATATAGCAAGGGATCGCCAGCGATATTACACCAGACGGGTTCATTCTCGCCGTGGCTGTGACAAAATAGCGTCTTTATCAGAAAACGTCTTAGCCAACCGGTGGAGAAAGCAATGCAGGATCGCAATTTTGATGATATTGCGGAAAAGTTTTCCCGTAACATTTACGGCACCACCAAAGGGCAGCTTCGACAGGCTATTCTGTGGCAAGATCTCGATCGCGTGCTGGCGGAAATAGGCCCACGAAAACTGCGCGTGCTGGATGCTGGCGGTGGAGAAGGGCAGACCGCAATTAAAATGGCCGAGCGCGGGCATCAGGTCATTTTATGCGATCTCTCTGCGCAGATGATCGACCGTGCAAAACAGGCGGCAGAAGCAAAAGGTGTGAGCGATAACATGCAATTTATCCATTGCGCCGCTCAGGACGTTGCTTCGCATTTGGAAACGCCCGTTGATCTGATATTGTTTCATGCGGTGCTCGAATGGGTGGCCGATCCCCGCAGCGTATTACAGACTTTGTGGTCAGTATTGCATCCAGGCGGTGTGTTGTCGCTAATGTTCTACAATGCGCATGGTTTGTTGATGCATAACATGGTCGCCGGGAATTTTGATTACGTGCAGGCGGGAATGCCGAAAAAGAAAAAACGGACGCTTTCGCCAGATTATCCACGCGACCCGGCGCAAGTTTATCTGTGGCTGGAAGAAATTGGTTGGCAAATTATGGATAAGACTGGCGTACGCGTGTTTCATGATTATCTGCGTGAAAAGCACCAGCAGCGCGACTGCTATGAAGCATTACTTGAATTAGAAACGCGTTATTGCCGTCAGGAACCGTATATTAGCCTGGGGCGTTATATTCATGTTACCGCGCGCAAACCGCAGAGCAAGGATAAAGTATGAGTGAATTTTCCCAGACAGTCCCCGAACTGGTTGCCTGGGCCAGAAAAAATGACTTCTCCATCTCGCTGCCGGTAGACCGACTCTCTTTTCTGCTGGCGGTTGCCACGCTGAATGGCGAGCGTCTGGATGGTGAGATGAGTGAAGGCGAGCTGGTGGATGCATTCCGCCATGTGAGTGATGCGTTTGAGCAAACCAGCGAAACCATCGGCGTGCGCGCCAACAACGCGATCAACGACATGGTGCGTCAACGTCTGCTGAACCGCTTTACCAGCGAGCAGGCAGAAGGGAACGCGATTTACCGTTTGACGCCGCTCGGCATCGGCATTACTGACTACTACATCCGTCAGCGCGAGTTTTCTACGTTGCGCCTTTCAATGCAGTTGTCGATTGTGGCGGGTGAGCTCAAACGCGCAGCAGATGCCGCCGAAGAGGGCGGTGATGAATTTCACTGGCACCGTAATGTCTATGCGCCACTGAAATATTCGGTTGCGGAAATTTTCGACAGTATCGACCTGACGCAACGTCTGATGGACGAACAGCAGCAGCAGGTGAAAGATGATATCGCCCAGCTGCTGAATAAAGACTGGCGGGCGGCGATTTCCAGCTGCGAATTGTTGCTTTTGGAAACTTCCGGAACGCTGCGTGAATTGCAGGATACGCTGGAAGCGGCAGGCGACAAATTGCAGGCCAATCTGTTGCGCATTCAGGATGCGACGATGACTCATGACGATCTGCATTTCGTCGATCGGCTGGTGTTCGATCTGCAGAGCAAACTGGACCGTATTATCAGCTGGGGCCAGCAATCCATCGATTTGTGGATTGGTTACGACCGCCACGTACACAAATTTATCCGTACCGCGATTGATATGGATAAAAATCGCGTCTTTGCCCAGCGTTTACGTCAGTCGGTACAAACCTATTTTGATGAGCCGTGGGCGCTAACTTACGCCAATGCCGATCGTCTGCTGGATATGCGTGACGAAGAGATGGCACTGCGCGATGAAGAAGTGACCGGGGAACTTCCACCAGATTTAGAGTACGAAGAGTTCAACGAGATCCGCGAACAACTGGCGGCAATCATCGAAGAACAACTCGCCGTGTACAAAACCAGACAAGTGCCGCTGGATCTTGGTCTGGTGGTACGCGAATATCTGTCACAGTATCCGCGTGCGCGTCACTTTGACGTTGCGCGAATTGTTATTGATCAGGCGGTACGTCTTGGCGTAGCGCAAGCAGATTTCACCGGACTGCCTGCGAAATGGCAGCCGATTAATGATTACGGAGCCAAGGTACAGGCGCATGTCATCGACAAATATTGAACAAGTGATGCCGGTTAAGCTGGCGCAGGCGCTGGCGAATCCGTTATTTCCGGCGCTGGATAGCGCCTTACGTTCAGGCCGTCATATTGGCCTCGACGAATTGGATAATCATGCATTCCTGATGGATTTTCAGGAATATCTGGAAGAGTTTTACGCGCGTTATAACGTTGAGCTTATTCGCGCACCGGAAGGGTTCTTCTATTTACGCCCACGTTCCACCACTATTATCCCGCGTTCCGTCTTGTCGGAACTGGATATGATGGTCGGGAAAATCCTCTGTTATCTTTATCTCAGCCCGGAACGGCTGGCGAATGAGGGGATTTTCACCCAGCAGGAACTGTACGATGAACTGCTCACCCTGGCCGATGAAGCGAAACTGCTGAAGCTGGTGAACAACCGTTCAACCGGTTCAGACGTTGACCGGCAGAAGTTGCAGGAGAAAGTACGTTCTTCGCTCAACCGTCTGCGTCGTTTAGGCATGGTGTGGTTTATGGGCCACGACAGTAGCAAGTTCCGCATTACCGAATCGGTGTTCCGCTTCGGAGCCGATGTGCGTGCGGGAGACGATCCGCGTGAAGCACAGCGTCGCCTGATTCGTGATGGCGAAGCAATGCCGATTGAAAATCATCTGCAACTCAACGATGAAACCGAAGAGAATCAGCCAGATAGCGGAGAGGAAGAATAATGATTGAACGCGGTAAATTTCGCTCACTGACGCTGATTAACTGGAACGGCTTTTTTGCCCGAACCTTTGACCTCGATGAGCTGGTTACGACGCTCTCCGGCGGTAACGGTGCGGGTAAATCCACCACCATGGCGGCGTTCGTTACGGCGCTCATTCCCGACCTGACCCTGCTGCATTTCCGTAACACCACGGAAGCCGGGGCCACCAGCGGTTCGCGTGATAAAGGCCTGCACGGTAAGCTGAAAGCGGGTGTCTGCTATTCGATGCTCGACACCATTAACTCGCGCCACCAGCGCGTGGTGGTCGGTGTGCGTCTGCAACAGGTTGCCGGACGCGATCGTAAAGTGGATATCAAACCATTTGCTATTCAGGGCTTGCCGATGTCAGTGCAGCCGACACAGCTGGTGACCGAAACCCTGAACGAACGTCAGGCGCGTGTGCTGCCGCTGAACGAGCTGAAAGACAAGCTCGAGGCGATGGAAGGCGTGCAGTTTAAGCAGTTTAACTCCATTACTGATTATCATTCGTTGATGTTCGAGCTGGGCATCATCGCGCGTCGTCTGCGCTCAGCATCTGACCGTAGCAAATTCTATCGTCTGATCGAAGCCTCGCTGTACGGCGGGATCTCCAGCGCCATTACCCGTTCTCTGCGCGACTATTTGTTGCCAGAAAACAGCGGCGTGCGTAAAGCGTTCCAGGATATGGAAGCGGCGCTGCGTGAAAACCGTATGACGCTGGAAGCGATTCGCGTCACCCAGTCTGACCGTGACTTGTTCAAGCATCTGATCAGCGAAGCCACCAACTACGTGGCGGCAGACTACATGCGTCACGCCAATGAGCGCCGTGTTCATCTCGATAAGGCCCTGGAGTTTCGTCGTGAGCTTCACACTGCGCGTCAGCAACTGGCGGCTGAGCAGTACAAACATGTCGATATGGCACGTGAACTGGCAGAGCACAACGGTGCCGAAGGCGATCTGGAAGCAGATTATCAGGCGGCCAGCGATCATCTGAACCTGGTGCAAACCGCACTGCGTCAGCAGGAGAAGATCGAACGCTACGAAGTGGATCTCGATGAACTGCAGATCCGTCTGGAAGAGCAAAACGAGGTGGTGGCAGAAGCCATCGAGCGTCAGGAAGAGAACGAAGCACGTGCAGAAGCTGCCGAACTGGAAGTGGACGAGCTGAAAAGCCAGCTTGCCGACTACCAGCAGGCGCTGGACGTCCAGCAAACGCGGGCGATCCAGTACAACCAGGCGATTGCTGCGCTTAATCGTGCCAAAGAATTGTGTCATCTACCTGACTTAACCGCCGACAGCGCCGCCGAATGGCTGGAAACCTTCCAGGCGAAAGAGCTGGAAGCGACCGAAAAAATGCTCTCTCTTGAGCAGAAGATGAGCATGGCGCAAACCGCGCACAGCCAGTTTGAGCAGGCTTATCAATTGGTAGTTGCAATCAACGGCCCGTTGGCGCGTAACGAAGCGTGGGATGTCGCCCGCGAGCTGCTGCGCGAAGGGGTCGATCAGCGTCATCTGGCAGAGCAGGTTCAGCCGCTGCGGATGCGCTTAAGCGAACTGGAACAGCGTTTGCGCGAGCAGCAAGAAGCTGAGCGTCTGCTGGCAGATTTCTGCAAACGTCAGGGCAAGAATTTTGATATCGATGAACTGGAAGCCCTGCATCAGGAACTGGAAGCGCGCATTGCTTCTCTTTCTGACAGTGTTTCTAACGCCCGCGAAGAGCGTATGGCACTGCGTCAGGAGCAGGAACAACTGCAGTCTCGCATTCAGAGTTTGATGCAGCGTGCACCGGTTTGGCTGGCAGCGCAAAACAGCCTCAATCAGTTGAGCGAACAGTGCGGCGAAGAGTTTTCCTCCAGCCAGGACGTGACCGAATATCTGCAACAGTTGCTTGAGCGTGAGCGCGAAGCGATTGTTGAACGTGACGAAGTGGGCGCACGCAAAAACGCCGTCGATGAAGAGATCGAGCGTTTAAGTCAGCCAGGTGGTTCTGAAGACCAGCGTTTGAATGCGCTGGCGGAGCGTTTTGGCGGCGTGTTGTTGTCAGAAATTTATGACGACGTTAGCCTGGAAGATGCGCCGTACTTCTCGGCGCTGTATGGCCCGTCACGCCACGCCATCGTGGTGCCAGATCTGTCGCAGATAACCGAACACCTGGAAGGCTTGACCGATTGCCCGGAAGATCTCTATCTGATCGAAGGGGATCCGCAGTCATTCGATGACAGCGTGTTCAGCGTTGATGAGCTGGAAAAAGCGGTAGTGGTGAAAATCGCCGATCGTCAGTGGCGTTACTCACGTTTCCCGGAAGTGCCGCTGTTTGGTCGTGCTGCGCGTGAAAGCCGTATTGAAAGCCTCCATGCCGAGCGTGAAGTGCTTTCCGAACGCTTCGCCACGCTCTCCTTTGATGTACAGAAAACTCAGCGTCTGCATCAGGCGTTCAGCCGTTTTATTGGCAGCCATCTGGCGGTGGCGTTTGAGTCCGATCCGGAAGCAGAAATCCGCCAACTGAACAGCCGTCGCGTCGAACTGGAGCGGGCGTTGAGTAATCATGAAAATGACAACCAGCAGCAGCGTATTCAGTTTGAGCAAGCGAAAGAGGGCGTTACGGCGCTGAACCGCATTCTGCCGCGTCTCAACCTGTTGGCTGATGACAGCCTGGCAGATCGCGTCGATGAAATCCGCGAACGTCTGGATGAAGCCCAGGAAGCCGCGCGTTTTGTTCAGCAGTTTGGTAATCAACTGGCGAAACTGGAACCGATCGTTTCAGTATTGCAGAGCGACCCGGAACAGTTCGAACAGTTAAAAGAAGACTACGCGTACTCCCAGCAGATGCAGCGCGACGCCCGTCAGCAGGCGTTTGCCCTGACGGAAGTGGTGCAGCGTCGTGCGCACTTTAGTTACTCTGACTCGGCAGAAATGCTTAGCGGTAACAGCGATCTCAACGAAAAACTGCGTGAACGTCTGGAACATGCGGAAGCGGAGCGTACCCGCGCTCGTGAAGCCTTGCGCGGACACGCTGCCCAGTTGAGTCAGTACAACCAGGTACTGGCTTCGCTGAAAAGTTCTTATGACACCAAAAAAGAGCTACTTAACGATCTGCAACGTGAATTGCAGGATATCGGCGTGCGTGCCGATAGCGGAGCAGAAGAGCGGGCGCGTATTCGCCGTGACGAGCTGCACGCGCAACTAAGCAATAACCGTTCACGCCGCAATCAACTGGAAAAAGCGCTTACCTTCTGCGAAGCGGAGATGGACAACCTGACCCGCAAACTGCGCAAGCTGGAGCGGGATTACTTTGAGATGCGCGAGCAGGTAGTGACTTCCAAAGCGGGCTGGTGTGCCGTCATGCGCATGGTGAAAGATAACGGTGTTGAACGCCGCTTACACCGTCGCGAGCTGGCTTATCTCTCCGCTGATGATTTGCGTTCCATGTCGGATAAGGCGTTAGGTGCGCTACGTCTGGCGGTAGCGGATAACGAACATCTGCGCGACGTACTGCGTATGTCAGAAGATCCAAAACGTCCGGAGCGTAAAATTCAGTTCTTCGTGGCGGTTTATCAGCATCTGCGCGAGCGTATTCGTCAGGATATTATTCGTACCGATGATCCGGTGGAAGCTATCGAGCAGATGGAGATCGAACTGAGCCGTCTGACTGAAGAGTTAACCTCCCGCGAACAGAAACTGGCGATCAGCTCTCGCAGTGTGGCGAACATCATCCGCAAAACCATTCAGCGCGAGCAGAACCGTATCCGTATGCTCAACCAGGGCTTGCAGAACGTATCGTTTGGTCAGGTGAACAGCGTGCGTCTCAACGTGAACGTGCGTGAAACTCACGCCATGCTGCTGGATGTGCTCTCTGAACAGCATGAGCAGCATCAGGATCTGTTTAACAGCAACCGTCTGACCTTCTCGGAAGCGCTGGCGAAACTGTATCAGCGTCTTAATCCGCAGATTGATATGGGGCAGCGCACGCCGCAGACCATCGGCGAAGAACTACTGGATTACCGCAATTATCTGGAAATGGAAGTTGAGGTTAACCGTGGTTCCGATGGCTGGCTGCGCGCAGAGTCTGGTGCACTATCGACCGGTGAGGCGATCGGTACTGGCATGTCGATTTTGGTGATGGTGGTACAGAGCTGGGAAGATGAATCACGTCGCCTGCGTGGTAAAGATATCTCTCCTTGCCGCCTGCTGTTCCTCGATGAAGCTGCGCGACTGGATGCCCGTTCCATCGCCACGCTGTTTGAATTGTGTGAGCGTTTGCAAATGCAACTCATCATCGCGGCACCAGAAAATATCAGTCCGGAAAAAGGCACCACCTATAAACTGGTGCGTAAAGTCTTCCAGAATACGGAACACGTTCACGTTGTTGGTCTGCGTGGCTTTGCGCCGCAACTCCCTGAAACGCTTCCAGGAACTGATGAAGCGCCTTCCCAGGAGAGCTAAAATTAAGGCGGCAGCAATGCCGCCTTTTTCTTTTTTCGAAAACTCCGTTTCTGCACTAAAAAAGTGGCACATTACGGCGCGCTTTTCTTTAAACTTCTTTACATTAGGTTATGTAAAAACGTATCGGCGTTTATATACTGAAGATAAGCCTGATGAGTAACAGGCTTGCTCGTCATACTTTCGTGAGTATTGGCGTTGTACAGGCAAGTCGTAAAATAACAGCCTGGCTATTCAGAGTATGATAAAAACAGGGGGCAAGGGATGTTGCTTAATATGATGTGTGGTCGTCGGCTGTCGGCAATCAGTTTGTGCCTGGCTGTAACATTCGCTCCACTGTTCAATGTGCAGGCCGATGAGCCTGAAGTAATCCCAGGCGACAACCCGGTGGCTGTCAGCGAACAGGGCGAGGCACTGCCGCAGGCGCAAGCCACGGCAATAATGGCGGGGATCCAGCCATTGCCTGACGGTGCGGCAGAAAAAGCCCGCACACAAATCGAATCTCAATTACCCGCAGGTTATCAGCCGGTTTATCTTAACCAGCTTCAACTATTGTATGCCGCACGCGATATGCAACCCATGTGGGAAAACCGTGATGCTGTTAAAGCCTTCCAGCAACAGCTGGCAGAGGTGGCGATTGCCGGTTTCCAGCCGCAGTTTAATAAATGGGTAGAGTTACTGACCGATCCTGGTGTTAACGGGATGGCACGCGACGTGGTGCTCTCTGATGCGATGATGGGCTATCTCCATTTCATTGCAAATATTCCGGTCAAAGGCACTCGCTGGCTATATAGCAGTAAACCTTATGGGCTTTCAACGCCGCCTCTCTCGGTGATTAACCAATGGCAGTTGGCGCTGGATAAAGGTCAATTGCCTACGTTTGTTGCAGGACTGGCACCGCAGCATCCGCAATATGCGGCGATGCATGAATCATTACTAACCTTACTCAGTGACACCAAACCGTGGCCCCAACTGACCGGCAAAGCAACGTTGCGTCCAGGGCAGTGGAGTAACGACGTACCGGCGTTGCGCGAAATATTGCAACGCACAGGCATGCTGGACGGGGGGCCGAAAATTACTCTACCTGGCGATGACACGCCAACGGAGGCGGTAGTCAGCCCATCTGCTGTTACTGTTGAAACAGCAGAAACTAAGCCGATGGACAAGCAAACTACGTCTCGTAGTAAACCTGCACCTGCCGTTCGTGCCGCCTACGATAATGAACTGGTGGAAGCCGTTAAACGTTTTCAGGCATGGCAAGGATTGGGGGCTGATGGCGCTATTGGCCCGGCAACGCGGGACTGGTTAAACGTAACGCCCGCCCAGCGTGCTGGCGTGTTGGCACTCAACATCCAGCGATTGCGCTTGCTGCCAACAGAGCTTTCTACCGGGATTATGGTTAACATTCCCGCCTATTCGCTGGTCTACTACCAGAACGGCAATCAGGTACTGGATTCGCGAGTCATCGTCGGTCGCCCCGATCGCAAAACGCCGATGATGAGCAGTGCCCTTAACAATGTAGTGGTAAACCCGCCGTGGAATGTACCACCAACTCTGGCACGCAAAGATATTCTGCCGAAAGTGCGCAACGATCCGGGATATCTCGAAAGCCATGGCTATACGGTGATGCGCGGCTGGAATAGCAGGGAAGCAATTGACCCGTGGCAGGTTGACTGGTCTACAATCACGGCCTCGAATTTACCGTTCCGCTTCCAGCAGGCTCCAGGCCCACGGAACTCACTGGGACGCTATAAATTCAATATGCCGAGTTCAGAGGCTATTTATTTGCATGACACGCCGAACCACAATTTGTTCAAGCGTGATACACGCGCATTGAGTTCAGGCTGTGTACGAATAAATAAAGCTTCCGATCTGGCGAATATGCTGTTGCAGGATGCTGGCTGGAATGACAAACGCATTTCCGATGCGCTGAAGCAGGGCGATACGCGTTACGTCAATATTCGGCAGTCGATTCCTGTGAATCTCTACTACCTGACTGCCTTTGTGGGTGCAGATGGTCGCACCCAGTATCGTACAGATATTTACAATTATGATCTGCCTGCGCGATCCAGCTCGCAAATCGTATCGAAAGCGGAACAATTAATCAGGTAAATGAAGTAGTTCGGGAAAATCAGTTGTCGTAATAATTAGCATGATTGGGGGCGATTCTCTGCAGCCCCCGTCACTGCTGGGGTTGAGTCATCTTGACGTCTGCTTTACGGGCGGTTAAGGTGCCTCTTGTGCGCCAGAAGTGCATATAAACGATAACATTGACCTGTAGACTTGATTATCATGGACAAATTCGACGCTAATCGCCGCAAGCTGCTGGCGCTTGGTGGCGTTGCACTTGGTGCCGCCATCCTGCCGACCCCCGCGTTTGCCACACTCTCTACCCCACGCCCGCGGATTTTGACACTCAATAATCTTCATACCGGAGAGTCAATAAAAGCAGAGTTTTTCGATGGCAGAGGCTATATTCAGGAAGAATTGGCAAAACTTAACCATTTTTTCCGCGATTACCGCGCGAACAAAATAAAGTCCATCGATCCCGGATTATTCGACCAGTTGTATCGCCTGCAAGGGTTGTTAGGCACCCGCAAACCGGTGCAACTCATTTCCGGTTATCGTTCCGTTGATACCAACAATGAACTACGCGCTCGCAGCCGTGGAGTAGCGAAGAAAAGCTATCACACTAAAGGCCAGGCGATGGATTTCCATATTGAAGGTATCGCGTTAAGCAATATTCGCAAAGCCGCGTTATCTATGCGCGCAGGTGGTGTAGGATATTACCCACGTAGTAACTTTGTGCATATTGATACCGGGCCAGCACGGCACTGGTAGTAATTGCTTAACGAAACAGGGGCAGTATGAATTATCGTATTATTCCGGTCACCGCATTCTCCCAGAACTGTTCATTGGTCTGGTGTGAACAAACCCGCCTGGCCGCACTGGTCGATCCTGGTGGCGATGCAGAAAAAATCAAACAGGAAGTTGACGCCAGCGGCCTGACATTGATGTTGATCCTGCTGACGCATGGTCATCTGGACCATGTTGGTGCAGCGGCAGAACTGGCGCAACATTACGGCGTGCCGGTTCTTGGCCCGGAAAAAGAAGATGAGTTCTGGCTGCAAGGCTTGCCTGCGCAAAGCCGCATGTTTGGCCTGGATGAGTGTCAGCCACTAACGCCAGATCGTTGGCTGAACGAAGGCGATACCATCAGCATAGGGAATGTGACTTTACAGGTGTTACATTGCCCAGGGCATACGCCGGGTCATGTGGTCTTCTTTGATAACCAGGCAAAACTGCTGATTTCTGGCGACGTTATTTTCAAAGGTGGAGTAGGGCGTAGTGACTTCCCGCGTGGCGATCACAATCAACTGATCTCTGCTATCAAAGATAAACTGCTACCTCTTGGCGATGACGTGACTTTTATTCCGGGACACGGGCCGTTATCCACTCTCGGATTCGAGCGTCTGCATAATCCCTTCCTGCAAGACGAAATGCCCGTCTGGTAAAGGCGCATAAAAAAGCTCGCTTTCAGCTGGCCTGAATTTCTGGCAACGTGTGCTTTGTTTATGCCGGATGCGACGTGAACGCCTTATCTGGCCTACAAAACCATGTAATTCAATAGATTGCAGAGATTATGTAGGCCTGATAAGCGTAGCGCATCAGGCAATGTTGGGGGCGTCATCAGTCTCAGCCCGCTTTTCAGCGGGCTTCATTAGTTTTAACGCTTACAGCACAGCCACAATCGCTTCACACAGCGGAGCCATGTTATCGGGTGTCATCCCGGCTACGTTCACACGACCGGAAGCCACCGCATACACGCCAAACTCTTCGCGCAGACGTAGCACCTGTTCTTTTGTCAGACCACTGAAGGAGAACATGCCGTTCTGTTTGATGATAAAGCTAAAGTCGCGGTTTGCGCCTTTTTCCTGCAGCGTATTGACGAACAACTGACGCATACGCTGAATACGCTGGCGCATATCAGTCAGCTCTTGTTCCCAAATCGCACGTAATGCATCGTTGCTCAGGATTGTGGCAACAACAGAAGCACCGTGTGCTGGTGGGTTAGAGTAGTTAGCGCGAATCGCCGCTTTCATCTGGCTGAATGCGCGATCAACGGTTTCACTGTCAGCAGCAACCAGAGTACAAGCGCCAACACGCTCGTTGTACAGGCCAAAGTTTTTTGAGTAGGAACTGGCAACAATCAGCTCTTTATGCAGAGCCGCGAAAGTGCGCAGTCCTTCAGCATCTTCTTCCAGACCACGAGCAAAACCCTGGTAAGCGAAGTCAAACAGCGGTAACCAGCCTTTCTCAACGGAAAGTTGTGCCAGTGTCTGCCATTGTTCCAGCGTAGGGTCGATACCGGTTGGGTTATGGCAACAGCCGTGGAACAGCACTACGTCGCCAGCCTGAGCTTCGTTCAGGCTGTTAATCAGTGCATCGAAGTCAAGGGTGTGGTTTTCCGCATCATAATAAGCGTATTCACGAACTTCCAGACCTGCAGAGTTAAAGACGCTCTTATGGTTCGGCCAGCTTGGGTTGCTCACCCACACACGCTTAACGCTGGTATTTTTTGCCAGGAAATCGGCAGCCACGCGTAGTGCGCCAGTGCCCCCCGGAGTCTGTGCCGTGCGAGCACGTTTGTCATTGATCAGGGTGCTACCTTTACCAAACAGCAGTTCCTGAGTGCAGCGACCAAATTCAGGGATGCCGTCAATGCCGAGGTAATTTTTGGTGGTTTCATTTTCGAGCAGATACTGTTCAGCCTTTTTCACGCTGGTCAGTACCGGGGTTTTGCCCGTCTCATCTTTATAGACACCAATCCCGAGGTTAATTTTGCCGGGACGTTCATCGGCACGAAATAGATCAGCCAGGCCCAGAATCGGGTCGGCAGGAGCGGCTGTAATATTCTCAAACATGACGAGGTTCCATTATGGTTACAGAAGGGAAGTCCGCTATCAGGGTAACGGGAGATTTACAAAATTCCAACTATTACTGATGAAAACGCAGGCTGTTTTTGCAAGACGTGAGATTGCTCTGGAAGGCATAAAAAAAACAGGACCAAAGCCCTGTTTTTTCGGCATTTAACAAAGAGGTGTGCTATTAGAACTGGTAAACGATACCTACAGCAACGGTGTCGTCAGAACCTACACCCAGTTTGTTGTCAGAATCGATCTGGTTGATGATGTAATCAACATAGGTGGACATGTTTTTGTTGAAGTAGTAGGTTGCGCCCACTTCAAAGTAGTTCACCAGATCAACATCACCGATACCTTCTACGTCTTTCGCTTTGGATTTGGTATAAGCGATGGACGGACGCAGACCGAAATCAAACTGGTATTGCGCAACTAACAGAACGTCTTGTGTTTTGTTGGCGAAGCCGCCAGTGATCGGCGTAGCATTACGGGTTTCACCGTAGTTCGCTGCCAGGTAGATGTTGTTCGCATCATACTTCAGACCAGTTGCCCACTGTTCAGCTTTTTTACCTTTGCCAAGAGTTTGAGCTTCTTGCAGGTTGGTACGATCAGCTGCACCATAAGCACCAACGATACCAAAGCCTTCGAAGTCGTAGCTGATAGAACCGCCAACACCGTCGCCGTTAGAGCGGCGTGCAGTGTCACGCTCGTTTTTACCCAAGTACTGAACTGCGAAGTTCAGGCCATCAACCAGACCAAAGAAGTTTGAGTTACGGTAAGTTGCAACGCCGCCAACACGACCAACGAAGAAGTCATCGCTGTATGCGGTATCACCACCAAATTCCGGAAGCATATCGGTGTAACCCAGTGCATCGTAAACCACACCGTAGTTACGACCGTAATCGAAAGAACCCGCATCAGCGAATTTCAGACCAGCAAACGCCAGACGCGTTTTATTGCCATTCTGAGCATCACCACCTTCAGAGTTATTACCCTGGAAGTTGTATTCCCACTGACCATAACCGGTCAGATCGGAATTGATTTGTGTTTCCCCTTTAAAACCAAGACGGGCATAGGTCTTATCGCCATTGCCACCGTAACTGTTTTCACCGTTACCCTTGGAGAAATAATGCAGACCGACAGCTTTACCGTACAGATCTACTTTGTTGCCATCTTTGTTATAGATTTCTGCAGCGTTTGCAGTACCTGCTACCAACAGAGCAGGGACGATCACTGCCAGAATATTGCGCTTCATCATTATTTATTACCCTCATGGTTTTTTATGACACCTGCCACTGCCGTCAATAAGTTCTGTCAATAAAAATTCACGGAACTATTGATGAAAGTTTGGTGTCTTTATGTGTCTGCAGGCATCTTTTCATTCAAACTAACGTTTCGCTACCGTGAAAATGCTACAAATATAAAGATATAGTTACAAAAAGAAAAAGTATGTAACAAAAAATTAAAATTTAAGAAGCTTTGTGAACACCGTCATGTTTCCATAGAAGCGTGATGATATTTACAGCAATTTTTATCTATTTATATGATTTCCTTATATTTAATTTAACTAAATGCAAATTTTGTTTCTGATGGAAACTTTATTGACCTGGCACAAAATCCTCTTTCAGACATCCAGAACGCCCCAAAATAGTATAAGAATTGTGCTATCGGCTAAGAAAAAACTAATCCGTAATAAAAATGCGGATTAGTTTTTGTACGTAAATGTTGTAGTGTAATATTCCGTAACAGGATGATCGTTATGGTGGGGTTGCAAATAGATTAATTGACTTAACAAAGAGATAACTTGACAGAAAGGACAAAAAAAGAGCCAGCGGGCGCTGGCTCTTGAAGATGCTTAATTAGAAACTGGCGTTACGCGGAGTACGCGGGAACGGAATCACGTCACGCACGTTTTGCACGCCAGTTACGTAAGCAATCAGGCGTTCAAAACCAAGGCCGAAACCGGAATGCGGAACAGTACCGTAGCGACGCAGATCGCGATACCACCAGTAATCTTCTTTGTTCAGGCCCATTTCCAGCATTCGCTCGTCCAGCACGTCCAGACGTTCTTCACGCTGGGAACCACCAATGATTTCACCGATACCCGGTGCCAGAACGTCCATAGCCGCAACGGTTTTACCGTCTTCGTTAAGGCGCATATAGAACGCTTTAATGTCTTTCGGATAGTTTTTAACCACTACCGGTGCTTTAAAGTGTTCTTCTGCCAGATAACGCTCATGCTCAGAAGAGAGATCAACCCCCCAGTAAACTGGGTTTTCAAATTTCTTGCCGCAGTTTTCGAGAATGGCCACTGCGTCGGTGTAATCCACCTGCGCGAAATCGGCTTCAATGAAGCGTTCCAGACGTGAAACAGCATCTTTATCTACGCGTTCAGCGAAGAATTTCATGTCGTCAGCGCGTTCTTCGAGAACTGCTTTGAAGACATATTTCAGCATGGCTTCAGCCAGACCGGCGATATCGTTCAGGTTAGCAAACGCTACTTCTGGTTCCAGCATCCAGAATTCGGCCAGGTGACGGCTGGTGTTGGAGTTTTCAGCACGGAAAGTCGGGCCGAAGGTATAAATTTTGGACAATGCGCAAGCGTAGGTTTCGCCGTTCAATTGGCCAGATACGGTCAGGAAAGACTCTTTACCGAAGAAATCTTTGTCGAAATCCACCTTGCCCTGATCGTTACGCGGCAGGTTTTCCAGATCCAGCGTAGAAACGCGGAACATTTCGCCAGCACCTTCGGTATCAGATGCGGTAATCAGTGGCGTTGAAACCCAGAAGAATCCCTGCTCGTTAAAGAAACGATGCAGCGCCTGCGCCAGCGTATGGCGAACGCGCGCGACGGCACCGATCAGGTTAGTGCGCGGACGCAGGTGAGCGACTTCACGCAGATATTCAATGCTGTGGCGTTTTGCCGCCATCGGGTAAGTGTCTGGATCTTCGACCCAACCAGCAACTTCAACCTTGCTGGCCTGAATTTCAAATTGTTGCCCCTGGCCCGGCGACGCCACGACTTTACCCGTCACAATGACTGAGCAACCGGTAGTCAGACGTAGAACGTCTTCATTGTAATTGGGCAGAGAATTATTGATGACAGCCTGTACAGGATCAAAGCAGGAACCGTCATAAACGGCGAGGAAGGAGATGCCAGCTTTTGAATCTCGGCGGGTACGTACCCATCCGCGCACGGTGACTTCGCTGTCAACGGCTACACGGCCCTGGAGTACGTCGGCTACAGGCACAACGCTCATAATATTCTCTCTGTTAATAGTCGGAAAAAATAAACACTTGTCCACCCTTCAATGGGGGGATACCTATGTTACCAGGCATCTGCAATCAGACAAGCAGAATTCGCAAATGCAGCGAAAGATTTCGGAATTAAAGGTAAAAAAAGGGGCGCCGAATAGCTCCCTCAGACTGCTGACAACGTGCGCGTTGTTCATGCCGGATGCGGCGTGAACGCCTTATCCGGCCTACAAAACATGCAATATCAATAGATTGCAGAGATGATGTAGGCCTGATAAGCGTAGCGCATCAGGCAATTTTGCATTTGTCGTCATTCTCAGGGAGCCTAACTGGCTTTTTTAATATGCGGAAGGTCGAACGCTTTTCGCAGCGCCCGGACAAATGCTTTGTCATGGCAGATAGTTTTGCCAGGACTGTCAGAAAGTTTCGCTACCGGTTTACCATTACATTCCACCAGTTTAATCACGATATTCAGTGGTTTCACCTGGGGAATATCACAGGTCAGGCGAGTACCAATACCAAAACTTAATTGCACGCGGGAAGAGAAGTGGCGATAAAGCTCAACCGCTTTGCGTAAATCCAGATTGTCAGAGAAAACTAGCGTTTTACTCTGTGGATCAATTCCCAGCTTCTCATAATGTGCAATGGCTTTTTCACCCCATTCAACCGGGTCGCCAGAGTCATGACGCAGGCCCTGATAGCGGCTGGCAAATTCTACGCCGAAATCTCGCAGGAAAGCATCCATGGTTATACAGTCGGTTAACGCAATGCCAAGCTGGTCGGGATACTCTTCCAGCCAGGCAGCAAGTGCAGCCCGCTGGCTGTTGGCTAGATCCGGACTGATTTGCTGATGTGCCTGGAACCACTCGTGTGCCTGTGTTCCCATCGGTGTGAGGGAAAGCCGACGCGCCAGATCGTAGTTGCTGGTGCCCACGAACCAGGATTCCTGTTGCAGACGCTTAACGATGGTTTCTTGTACTTCGCGAGAAAAACGGCGGCGGGTGCCAAAATCCATCAGATGGAAGCGCGACATATCAAGACCGGCGGTTAATGCCGAGAAGTCGACTAATTTGCTTTCCAGCGCATCAAGGGCTTGCGCAACGTCGGCCTGCGGTGAGCGATAGCGATGTACCATTTCACTGATAACCGCCAGTAAAGGAACTTCCCAGAGGATGACTTCACGCCACGGGCCGCTTAAACGAATATCCAGCTTGCCATTATCGTTGGACACGGTCACTTGTTCCGGATTAAAGCGGAACTCGCGTAGCCAGTTAAGATAGTCGGCCTTAAAGAAAGGCAGGGCAGAGAGCCACTGATATTCATCATCCTGCAGGCGCAGGTGCTGCATCGCCTGAACCTGTTCACGAATAGCATCGGCATAAATACCCAGCAGATCGTCACCTCGGCAACGAAATTCTGCCGCGACATGCACATCGTAATAGTGATGAAACACGGCTTGCTGCATATGCAACTTATAAGCATCTGTATCCAGCAATGAGTGCAGAACAGGAGAAGCGAATTGTGTCATAGGTGCGCAGTAGCGTCCTCGTACAGGAGCGTTTAGTACAATAAACATCTTCAGGAACTGTTGGAGTATACCTTGTTTCGCAATTTATTGAACCCCGATCACACCATATGCCACCTTTCTGATCGATGGCACTACGCTGTGTATGTTATAAAAATGTAGCAATTAAAGGTGTTTGTGTCTGAAAAGATGAAGATTCTGCGTAGCGCGATTTACGCAACAGGAATAGACTGAACACCAGACTCTATAAAAGATGCTAAAGGTTATTTATGACTCAACAGCCACAAGCCAAATACCGTCACGATTATCGTGCGCCGGATTACCAGATTACTGATATTGACTTGACCTTTGACCTGGACGCGCAAAAGACGGTTGTTACCGCAGTCAGCCAGGCTGTCCGTCATGGTGCATCAGATGCTCCGCTTTGTCTCAACGGCGAAGACCTCAAACTGGTTTCTGTTCATATTAATGATGAGTTGTGGACCGCCTGGAAAGAAGAAGAGGGCGCACTGGTCATCAGCAATTTGCCGGAGCGTTTTACGCTCAAGATCGTTAATGAAATTAGCCCGGCGACGAATACCGCGCTGGAAGGGCTTTATCAGTCAGGCGATGCGCTTTGCACCCAGTGTGAAGCCGAAGGTTTCCGCCATATTACGTATTATCTTGACCGCCCGGATGTACTGGCGCGTTTTACCACCAAAATTATTGCCGATAAAACCAAATATCCATTCCTGCTTTCCAACGGTAACCGCGTTGCGCAAGGTGAACTGGAAAACGGACGTCACTGGGTACAGTGGCAGGACCCGTTCCCGAAACCATGCTACCTGTTTGCGCTGGTGGCAGGCGATTTTGATGTACTGCGCGATACTTTCACCACGCGTTCTGGTCGCGAAGTAGCGCTGGAGCTGTATGTTGATCGTGGTAACCTTGACCGCGCGTCGTGGGCGATGACGTCCTTGAAAAACTCCATGAAGTGGGATGAAGAACGCTTCGGCCTTGAGTATGACCTCGACATCTATATGATTGTTGCGGTGGATTTCTTCAATATGGGCGCAATGGAGAATAAAGGTCTGAATATCTTTAACTCCAAGTATGTGCTGGCGCGCACCGACACCGCTACCGATAAAGATTACCTCGATATTGAGCGCGTTATTGGTCACGAATACTTCCATAACTGGACGGGTAACCGTGTGACCTGCCGCGACTGGTTCCAGCTCAGCCTGAAAGAAGGGTTAACCGTGTTCCGAGATCAGGAATTCAGCTCTGACCTTGGTTCCCGTGCGGTAAACCGTATCAACAACGTGCGAACCATGCGCGGATTGCAGTTTGCGGAAGACGCCAGCCCAATGGCGCACCCGATCCGCCCGGACATGGTTATTGAAATGAACAACTTTTACACCCTGACCGTTTACGAGAAGGGCGCGGAAGTGATTCGTATGATCCACACCCTGCTGGGCGAAGAAAACTTCCAGAAAGGGATGCAGCTCTATTTTGAGCGCCATGATGGCAGCGCGGCAACCTGCGACGATTTTGTTCAGGCGATGGAAGATGCGTCGAATGTCGATCTCTCCCATTTCCGCCGTTGGTACAGCCAGTCCGGTACGCCGGTTGTGACCGTCAAAGACGACTATAATCCGGAAACCGAACAGTACACCCTGACCATTAGCCAGCGCACGCCAGCCACGCCGGATCAGGCAGAAAAACAGCCGCTGCATATTCCGTTTGCCATCGAACTATATGATAACGAAGGCAACGTGATCCCATTGCAGAAAGGCGGTCACCCGGTTAATTCAGTGCTGAACGTTACCCAAGTGGAACAGGCCTTTGTCTTTGATAATGTCTACTTCCAGCCAGTGCCTGCGCTGCTGTGCGAATTCTCTGCGCCAGTGAAACTGGAATATAAGTGGAGCGATCAGCAACTGACCTTCCTGATGCGTCATGCGCGTAATGATTTCTCCCGCTGGGATGCAGCGCAAAGCCTGCTGGCAACTTACATCAAGCTGAACGTTGCCCGCCATCAGCAAGGTCAGCCGCTGTCTCTGCCGGTGCACGTTGCCGATGCTTTCCGCGCGGTGCTGCTGGATGAAAAAATCGATCCGGCGCTGGCGGCAGAAATTCTGACGCTGCCATCCGTCAATGAAATGGCAGAATTGTTCGATACCATTGATCCGATTGCCATTGCTGAAGTACGCGAAGCACTCACCCGTACTCTGGCGACGGAACTGGCAGATGAGCTGCTGGCTATTTACAACGCGAATTACCAGAGCGAGTACCGTGTTGAGCATGAAGAAATTGCGAAACGCACTCTGCGTAATGCCTGTCTGCGCTTCCTTGCTTTTGGTGAAACGCATCTGGCTGATGTGCTGGTAAGCAAGCAGTACCACGAAGCGAACAATATGACCGATGCGCTGGCGGCGCTTTCTGCGGCGGTTGCTGCACAGCTGCCATGCCGTGATGTGCTGATGCAGGAATACGACGATAAGTGGCATCAGGACGGTCTGGTGATGGATAAATGGTTTATCCTGCAAGCCACCAGCCCGGCGGCGAATGTGCTGGAGACGGTGCGTGGCCTGTTGCAGCATCGCTCATTTACTATGAGCAACCCGAACCGCATTCGTTCGTTAATTGGCGCGTTTGCGGGCAGCAACCCGGCAGCGTTCCATGCTGAAGATGGCAGCGGTTATCAGTTCCTGGTGGAAATGCTTACCGACCTGAACAGCCGTAACCCGCAGGTGGCTTCACGTTTGATTGAACCGCTGATTCGCCTGAAACGTTACGATGCCAAACGTCAGGAGAAAATGCGAGCGGCGCTGGAGCAGTTGAAAGGGCTGGAAAATCTCTCTGGCGATCTGTACGAGAAGATCACCAAAGCACTGGCTTGATACAAACATGCCTGATGCGCATCTTATCAGGCCTACAAACCCGTTGAAATTGCTGGTTTTGTAGGCCGGATAAGGCGTTTACGCCGCATCCGGCAGCCGTGCCGAACAGCCTGATGCGACGCTTGCCGCGTCTTATCAGGCCTATAAGCCCGTTGAAACTGCTGGTTTTATGCGCCACATTCGGCATATTAACCATGACGCCGAATCGGTTGTTCAGAATGCCCACGCTGCATCACCCGTTGCAACACTTCTGCTTCCAGCTCCGCTAATCGCACCGAACCTAACCGGCGCGGACGGGGAATATCCACCGTCAAATCAAGCCCAATCTTTCCCTCTTCAATCAACAGTACCCGGTCAGCCATCGCCACCGCTTCGCTCACATCATGCGTCACCAGCAAAACGGTAAAACCGTGCTCCTGCCAAAGCGACACAATCAGATCCTGCATCTCCAGTCGCGTTAAGGCGTCCAGCGCCCCGAGCGGTTCATCAAGCAACAATAACCCCGGTCGATGAATCAACGCTCTTGCCAGCGCCACGCGCTGTTTCTGCCCGCCAGAAAGTGCGGCAGGCCATTCTCCCGCGCGATTCTCCAGCCCTACCGCAGCCAACGCCCGACGAGCGGCATCGCGCCACTGGCCTTTAAGACCTAACCCAACGTTATCAATCACCGATTTCCACGGCAGCAGACGCGCATCCTGAAACATCATTCGCGTATCGTCCTGAATCTCAGCCATCGGCGTTGTGCCCGCTAACACATCGCCTGCGGTTGGCGTTTCCAGACCAGCCAGAAGGCGCAGCAGGGTACTTTTACCACCGCCGCTGCGACCCACCACCGCCACAAATTGACCTGCCGGAATATGCAGATCCATTCGGTTCAGGACGATATTTTCCGCGTAATGTTTGCTTACTGCATTGAGTAACAATGGTGTGCCCTTGTTCAGACGAGCAGTATTCATACCGTGGCCTCCTTCAGATGATAAGCCGGGTTCCAGCGCAACCAGAAGCGCTCTAACAGCTGCGCGCTGACGTCAGCAAGTTTGCCGAGCAGGGCGTAAAGAATAATAGCGACTACCACCACATCCGTTTGCAAAAACTCCCGCGCATTCATCGCCAGATAACCAATGCCGGAATTGGCAGAAATGGTTTCGGCAACAATCAGCGTCAGCCACATCAGGCCCAACGCAAAACGAACGCCAACCATAATTGAAGGCAGGGCGCCAGGCAGGATCACATGAATAAACAGCGGTAAACCGGATAATCCATAGCTACGCGCCATCTCCACCAGCCCGCGATCAATATTACGGATGCCATGCCAGGTGTTGATATAAATGGGGAATAGCGTGCCGAGCGCCACCAGAAAGATTTTTGCGGATTCATCAATGCCAAACCACAAAATCACTAGCGGGATCAGCGCCAGATGCGGCACGTTGCGCAACATCTGAATTGAGGTATCCAGCAGCCGTTCTCCCCAGCGCGACAGTCCGCTAATCAGTCCCAGAATCAACCCCAGCGATCCGCCAATTGAAAAACCAATCAGCGCCCGCCAGGAGCTGATCGCCAGATGTTGCCACAATTCGCCGCTGGCTGAGAGCGTCCAGAATGCCATCACCACCCCTTCCGGTGAGGGCAAAATACGTGTCGACAGCCAGCCAACCGAGGAGGCCAGTTGCCACACCGCCACGATGCCCACCGGTAAAAACCAGGGGGCAACGCGCAATAACCACTTCTTCACTGGCGTTGCCATCATTTTGTTCCTTAGCTCTGCGCGACTTTGCGTGGGATAAAATCATTTGCCACCGCTTCACCTTGTAGATTCAGCGGCTGCGGCTGGGGAATTTCCGGGATGGCGACATCCAGATGCGGGAACAGCAACTCGCCAACCCGATACGCTTCTTCCAGATGTGGATAGCCCGAAAGCACAAAACTGTCGATGCCAAGTGCAGCGTATTCCTTGATTCTCGCGGCGACCGTCGGACCATCGCCCACCAGCGCTGTCCCGGCACCGCCGCGGACTAAGCCAACGCCCGCCCATAAATTAGGACTGATCTCCAGATTGTCGCGCTTGCCGTTATGTAACGCCGCCATCCGCTGTTGCCCCACAGAATCCGTACGGGCAAAGGCGGCCTGTGCTTTGGCGATGGTCTCATCATCAAGATGGGAGATTAATCGTTCGGCTGCCTGCCACGCTTCGTCGTTGGTCTCGCGAACAATCACATGCAGACGAATACCAAAACGAATTTTGCGTCCATGCGCGGCAGCTTTCGCCCGTACTTGTTCGATTTTCTCTTTTACCCGTTCCGGCGGTTCGCCCCAGGTGAGATAGAGATCAACTTGTTCTGCCGCCAGTTCCTGGGCGACGTCTGACGATCCACCAAAGTAAAGCGGAGGATACGGCTGTTGAATTGGCGGGAAGAGCAGTCTGGCTCCGCGCACATGAATATGTTTACCGTTGAAATCGACGGTTTCTCCCTGTAATAAACGTCGCCAGACTTGGGTAAATTCTGCCGAGGCTTCGTAACGCTCGCTATGGTCGAGGAACACGCCGTCGCCTGCCAGCTCTTGTGGATCGCTGCCTGTCACCAGATTAAACAACGCGCGTCCGTTAGAGAGGCGGTCAAGCGTGGTGGCCTGGCGGGCGGCAACGGTAGGAGAGGTCACACTGGGGCGCAAAGCAACAAGAAACTTCAGCCGTTGCGTCACCGGGATCATCGATGCTGCAACCAGCCACGCATCTTCGCAGGAGCGCCCCGTTGGGATCAGCACCCCAGTATAGCCAAGACGATCCGCTGCTTGCGCAATCTGCTGCAGATAACCGTGATCAACCGGGCGTGAACCTTCTTCCGTTCCCAGATAACGACCGTCACCGTGGGTCGGTAAAAACCAGAACATATTCAGACTCATAATTGTTTTCCTTCCAGTTGCGTGGGCTGCCAGATGCGCTGGCGAATATCGACTTTTTTCGGTACCAGACGGTTTTCATAAAACAGATCTGCCGTTTGCTGCTGTAAGGCGGCAATCTCGGCGTTAACCGGTTTGATGGTGGTGGGAGGACGATGATCCAGATACGAGGCAATCACTGGTGCCGGTAAGCCCATCGTTTTTGCCAGTAAAGCGATGCTTTGCTCACGCTGACTGCGGGTTAACGCATCGGCTTCGCTAAAGGTTGCCAGCACGTCCTGAATAAATGCGCCGTTTTTTTCGGCATAGGGGCGAGCTGCCAGATAAAACGATCCGGTTTGATTAAGATCGCTGCCGTCTTTCAACACCCGTACGCCGCCCTGTAATAACGCGGCAGAGTAGTAGGGATCCCAGATGGCCCAGGCGTCGACGTTACCTTGCTGGAACGCAGCGCGGGCATCGGCGGGCGTCAGGTAAGTGGGCTGGATATCCGTGAATGTAAGCCCGGCCTGGCGCAATGCGCGTAGTAAAAGATTGTGCGAACTGGAACCTTTCTGAAAGGCAACTTTGTGACCTTTAAGGTCGGCTACGGTTTTGATCGGACTGCTTTCTGGTACCAGAATCACTTCGGCTTTTGGCTTCGGCGGCTCGACGCCCACGTACACCAAATCAGCCCCGGCGGCCTGAGCATAGATTGGTGGAATATCCCCGGTGCCGCCGAGATCAATACTGCCAACGTTTAACGCTTCCAACATTTGCGGACCCGCGGGAAACTCCACCCACGAGATTTTGGTTTGTGGATAGCGTGTTTCCAGTAACTGGTGGCTTTTTGCCAGCACCATACCAATGCTGCCTTTCTGATAGCCTATTCGTAACGTTTCAGGCGAGGACTCTGCAGCAACCGCAATCGTAGAGACGCTAAGCAATCCCGCCAGCGCCAGTTTAATGATGTTACGCATGGGCATTACCTCGCAGAGAATGAAAGTCAGGAACCTGAACATCCCGACGGTGCAACGCCTGCCAGAAAGTTTCTAGCGCGGTATCAAGACGGGTTTGCAGATTTGGCGTGAACTGGGGTTTGTGCTGGTAATCAATCACCTGAGAGTCATCGGCAAACACGCCGTGCAGGATCTCCTAGGCTTTCAGTGCGCTTAAAACAGGTTTAAGTGCGTAATCGACCGCCAACAGATGAGCCACCGTACCGCCCGTTGCCAGCGGCAGTACCACTTTGCCTTGCAACGCACGTTCTGGCAGCAGATCGAGCAGAGTTTTCAGTGCACCGGAATAGGCGGCTTTATACACAGGTGTGGCGACAATCAACCCATCGGCCTGTTGCAGTTGTTCGGTGAAAGTCTTGACTGCCGGACTATCGAAACGAGCATAGAGCAGATCTTCCGGGGCGAAGTTTTGCAGATTCCAGTGATAAACCTCTACATCCAGGCCATTCAGTTTTTCCCGCGCATATTCCAGCAAGGCGCTGGAGCGAGAAGGAAAGCGAGGACTACCCGCCAGGGTGATGACACGCATACTCTCTCCTTATAACCAATTGTTCTTCTTTTGTTAACATTGATAACAATTTAGTCAGTCTGACAGAGGGCGTTCGCGAGTTGAAATGATTTATCTGGCGAAGCAAAGCCAAAAAAAGCATAAAAAAAACGCAATAAGAAAACGTTTGCTATTTATTGCCGTAGGTCAATTCCCTTTTGTTCCGAACTCGCACATAATATGCCCCCGGTTTGCACACCGGGAATCCAGGAGAGTTCATGTACTACCCCTTCGTTCGTAAAGCCCTTTTCCAGCTCGATCCAGAGCGCGCTCATGAGTTTACTTTTCATCAATTACGCCGCATTAGCGGAACGCCGTTTGAAACACTTATTCGGCAAAAAGTTCCTGTAAAACCCGTTAATTGCATGGGCCTGACGTTTAAAAATCCACTTGGTCTGGCAGCCGGTCTGGATAAAGACGGGGAGTGCATTGACGCGTTAGGCGCGATGGGTTTTGGATCGATCGAGATCGGTACCGTCACGCCACGCCCACAACCCGGTAATGACAAACCGCGTCTCTTTCGTCTGGTAGATGCCGAAGGTTTGATCAACCGCATGGGCTTTAATAATCTTGGCGTTGATAACCTCGTAGAGAACGTAAAAAAAGCTCATTATGACGGCATCCTGGGGATTAACATCGGCAAAAATAAAGATACGCCGGTGGAGCAGGGTAAAGATGACTATCTGATTTGTATGGAAAAAATCTATGCCTATGCGGGATATATCGCCATCAATATTTCATCGCCGAATACCCCAGGATTACGCACACTGCAATATGGTGAAGCGCTGGATGATCTCTTAACCGCGATTAAAAATAAGCAAAATGATTTGCAAGCGATGCACCATAAATATGTGCCGATCGCGGTGAAGATCGCGCCGGATCTTTCTGAAGAAGAATTGATCCAGGTTGCCGATAGTTTAGTTCGCCATAATATTGATGGCGTTATTGCAACCAATACCACACTCGATCGTTCTCTGGTTCAGGGAATGAAAAATTGCGATCAAACCGGTGGCTTAAGTGGTCGTCCGCTTCAGTTAAAAAGCACAGAAATTATTCGCCGCTTATCACAGGAATTAAACGGTCGCCTACCGATCATCGGTGTTGGCGGCATTGACTCGGTGATCGCTGCGCGTGAGAAGATTGCTGCTGGTGCCTCACTGGTGCAAATTTATTCTGGTTTTATTTTTAAAGGTCCGCCGCTGATTAAAGAAATCGTTACCCATATCTAATTATTTCTTCGAATTTCTCTTTATAAGATAATCAGGGCTTTATTTTCAGCCCTGGTTGTTTTATATTCATCCCTGTTGCTTATTTAGACATTTTGTACTTTATTGTTGAGGTTATTAAGCGAAGCGACAATGGATTGTGTTGCTGCGGTTTTATAGGGTAGGGGGAGGCAGATGCGAATTAAACCAGACGATAACTGGCGTTGGTATTACGATGAAGAGCACGATCGAATGATGCTCGATTTAGCCAATGGTATGCTATTTCGCTCACGTTTTGCGCGAAAAATGTTGACTCCGGATGCCTTTTCTCCCGCAGGCTTTTGCGTTGACGACACCGCACTCTATTTCTCGTTTGAAGAAAAGTGCCGCGATTTCAATTTATCTAAAGAACAAAAAGCCGAACTGGTGCTTAATGCGCTGGTGGCGATTCGTTATCTCAAACCGCAAATGCCGAAAAGCTGGCATTTTGTTTCCCATGGCGAAATGTGGGCACCAATGTTGGGTGATGCTGCTTGTGTCTGGTTGAGCGATACCCACGAGCAAGTCAATTTGCTGGTCGTTGAATCTGGCGAAAATGCCGCACTATGCTTGCTGGCGCAACCCTGCGTAGTTATTGCTGGTCGCACGATGCTGCTAGGCGATGCCATCAAAATCATGAACGACAGGTTGAAACCGCAGGTTAATTTTGACAGCTTCAGCCTCGAACAGGCAGTCTAACGCGTCAGCTTAAGCGCAGTCTTCGGCACACAGCTACAGCAAAGAATGGTGCCATCATCGCCCATTGCGGATTTTTTCAGCGGTGTAACTTCGCCTTCTATAAGCTGAACACGACAACTTCCACAAATGCCCGCGCGGCAAGAATAAGGGATACGAATTCCCTGATTTTCTAATTGCTCCAGCAAAACCTGTTGGTTGTTTCCACGAAATGCCTGTCCCTGCCAGTCAATATCTACATTTGCGTCCGGTTGTTGCGTGATGTTGACAGTATCGTCAGCGGCAGTTGCGCCGTAAATTTTAGCCGGAACCGTGGCCAGAATTTCCACCTCGTCGCCAACGCGAATCACGCCACTATTACGGGCAATTAAATTCTGACCAAAATCGACATCACCGTTATCCTGGGCAGTGCGGAAAGATTGCAACGTTTTTAACGGTTCACCAGCCGGATGCTTTTGTCCTTTTTCCGGACTGACAGTGGTGAAAATACAGCGGCTGCAAGGTTTAACCACGTCAAACACCACATCACCAATGCGAATCACTTTCCAGCTATCTTCTTCCCAGGCCGACGCGCCGGAAACCACCAGATTGGGACGGAACTGCTCCATTTTTACACTGGCCGGACAACGTTGCTGGAGATCACGTAACGAGGCTTCGTTAGCAAGTAGGTAAGGATAGCCATCGGCAAATGACAGAGGTACAGTGTGGTGGCGTTTCACGCGCCGCGTCATTTGTGGCCCCACCCAGCGTAATTGCACTTCGCGGGAGAAAAATCCACTTAGCCATTTGTTGATCGCGTCTGGCGCAGTTCGCGCGGTAAAATGCGTGCCCCAAACCTCTGTTGGTGCGTCTTGTGTGGCGAAATCAGCAAAACGGACATATGCGCTACTGCCATCTGGAGCGGTGAGATGCAAGCCATCATGCACGGGGGAAGGGGTAAACCGTACCATTTGCGGAAACTGGCGAGCGGTAATAAACGTACCGTCAGGTTCCGTGAGCATGAAGATGCGATCGAAGGCCAGACCACTGACATCAGCCAGGGCATGTGTAAGACCAATGCCGCGCATCGATTTAACAGGATGAATAAAAAGCCGGGTTAATGTCGCCACGCTGCGGTCCTCAAATGAAAATAAGCCTTCAACTTTATGACATGACGCGCTTATTAGCTATAATGCGCAACAATTTTCTTAGAGTAAAAGTGACGATATGAATTCTCTGTTTGCCAGTACGGCCCGTGGGCTGGAAGAGCTGTTAAAAACTGAACTGGAAAACCTGGGGGCCGTTGAATGCCAGGTAGTTCAGGGTGGGGTCCATTTCAAGGGCGACACACGGCTTGTTTACCAGAGCCTGATGTGGAGCCGCCTGGCCTCGCGTATTATGTTGCCGCTGGGCGAGTGCAAGGTTTACAGCGATTTAGACCTCTATCTCGGCGTTCAGGCGATCAACTGGACAGAGATGTTTAATCCTGGCGCGACATTCGCTGTCCACTTCAGTGGTTTGAATGACACCATCCGCAACAGTCAGTACGGCGCGATGAAAGTGAAAGACGCGATCGTCGATGCTTTCACGCGGAAAAATCTGCCGCGTCCAAATGTGGATCGCGATGCGCCGGATATCCGCGTTAATGTCTGGCTGCATAAAGAAACCGCCAGTATCGCCCTTGATCTCAGTGGTGATGGTTTACATCTGCGTGGCTATCGTGATCGTGCCGGTATTGCGCCGATCAAAGAAACCCTGGCAGCCGCTATTGTTATGCGTTCTGGCTGGCAGCCAGGAACACCCCTGCTCGATCCGATGTGTGGTTCCGGTACGTTGCTGATTGAAGCAGCGATGCTGGCGACCGATCGCGCGCCGGGCTTGCACCGTGGGCGTTGGGGCTTTAGCGGCTGGGCGCAGCATGATGAAGCTATCTGGCAGGAAGTGAAAGCGGAAGCGCAAACTCGCGCCCGTAAAGGCCTGGCTGAGTATAGCTCCCATTTTTACGGTTCGGACAGCGACGCACGGGTGATTCAACGTGCGCGTACTAACGCCCGTCTTGCGGGGATTGGCGAACTGATCACCTTTGAGGTGAAAGATGTCGCGCAGCTGACCAACCCACTGCCGAAAGGGCCGTATGGTACAGTACTGAGCAACCCGCCATACGGTGAACGTCTGGACAGCGAACCGGCGCTGATTGCGCTGCATAGTCTGCTGGGCCGAATCATGAAAAACCAGTTCGGTGGCTGGAATCTCTCTTTATTTAGTGCTTCGCCGGATCTGTTAAGCTGCCTGCAACTGCGTGCAGACAAACAGTATAAGGCGAAAAACGGCCCACTGGACTGCGTGCAGAAAAATTACCACGTTGCCGAAAGCACACCCGATAGCAAACCGGCAATGGTAGCGGAAGACTACGCCAACCGCCTGCGTAAGAACCTCAAAAAATTCGAGAAGTGGGCACGCCAGGAAGGGATTGAATGTTACCGCCTGTATGACGCCGATCTGCCGGAATATAACGTTGCCGTTGACCGTTATGCTGACTGGGTGGTGGTGCAGGAGTATGCGCCGCCAAAAACTATTGATGCGCACAAAGCGCGTCAGCGTCTGTTCGATATTATCGCTGCAACCATTTCTGTACTGGGGATTGCGCCAAACAAACTGGTGCTGAAAACCCGTGAACGGCAGAAGGGCAAAAATCAGTATCAGAAACTGGGCGAGAAGGGCGAGTTTTTCGAAGTCACCGAATATAACGCTCACCTGTGGGTGAACCTGACGGATTACCTCGATACGGGTCTGTTCCTCGACCACCGTATCGCCCGTCGTATGCTTGGTCAAATGAGCAAAGGCAAAGATTTCCTCAACTTGTTCTCTTATACCGGTAGCGCCACCGTGCACGCGGGATTAGGCGGTGCGCGCAGCACCACCACCGTGGATATGTCGCGTACGTATCTGGAGTGGGCAGAACGCAACCTGCGTCTGAATGGCTTAACTGGCCGTGCGCATCGCCTGATTCAGGCCGATTGCCTGGCATGGCTGCGTGAGGCAAATGAACAGTTTGATCTGATCTTTATCGATCCGCCAACCTTCTCTAACTCAAAACGAATGGAAGACGCGTTTGATGTTCAGCGCGATCATCTGGCGCTGATGAAAGATTTGAAACGTCTGCTGCGTGCCGGTGGGACGATCATGTTCTCGAACAACAAGCGTGGCTTCCGTATGGATCTTGACGGACTGGCAAAACTGGGGTTGAAAGCACAAGAAATTACGCAAAAAACACTCTCCCAGGATTTTGCCCGTAACCGCCAGATCCACAACTGCTGGCTGATTACCGCAGCCTGAAAGGAATAGCAATGTCATTAATCAGTATGCATGGTGCATGGCTGTCGTTCAGCGACGCGCCGCTTCTCGATAATGCAGAACTGCATATCGAAGATAACGAACGTGTTTGTCTGGTGGGCCGTAACGGCGCAGGCAAATCGACATTAATGAAAATCCTCAACCGTGAACAGGGGCTGGATGACGGTCGCATTATTTACGAGCAAGATTTGATTGTAGCTCGTCTGCAACAGGATCCACCGCGTAACGTTGAGGGTAGCGTTTATGATTTCGTTGCCGAAGGTATTGAAGAACAAGCGGAATACCTGAAACGCTATCACGATATTTCGCGCCTGGTGATGAGCGACCCGAGCGAGAAAAATCTCAACGAGCTGGCGAAGGTTCAGGAACAGCTGGATCACCACAACCTGTGGCAGCTGGAAAACCGCATCAACGAAGTACTGGTGCAACTGGGGTTAGATCCTAACGTTGCGCTGTCGTCGCTTTCCGGCGGCTGGTTGCGTAAAGCGGCATTAGGACGCGCGCTGGTGAGCAATCCGCGCGTATTGCTGCTCGACGAACCGACTAACCACCTGGATATCGAAACCATAGACTGGCTGGAAGGCTTCCTCAAAACCTTCAATGGGACGATTATTTTCATCTCCCACGACCGTTCGTTTATCCGCAATATGGCGACGCGCATTGTTGATCTCGATCGCGGCAAGCTGGTGACCTATCCGGGGAATTACGACCAGTACCTGCTGGAAAAAGAAGAAGCTCTGCGCGTGGAAGAACTACAAAATGCCGAGTTCGATCGCAAGCTGGCACAGGAAGAGGTGTGGATCCGTCAGGGGATCAAAGCACGCCGCACCCGTAATGAAGGCCGCGTACGTGCCCTGAAAGCAATGCGCCGTGAACGTAGCCAGCGTCGTGAGGTAATGGGCACGGCGAAGATGCAGGTGGAAGAGGCCAGCCGCTCCGGTAAGATCGTTTTCGAAATGGAAGACGTTTGCTACCAGGTTGACGGCAAGCAACTGGTGAAAGATTTTTCTGCCCAGGTTCAACGTGGCGACAAAATTGCTCTGATTGGCCCGAATGGGTGCGGCAAAACCACGTTGCTGAAACTAATGCTCGGTCAGCTTCAAGCGGACAGCGGGCGTATTCACGTTGGCACCAAACTGGAAGTGGCTTATTTCGATCAGCACCGTGCTGAACTTGATCCCGATAAAACGGTGATGGATAACCTTGCCGAAGGTAAGCAAGAAGTGATGGTTAACGGCAAGCCACGCCACGTATTGGGCTATTTGCAGGACTTTCTGTTCCATCCGAAACGGGCGATGACGCCGGTACGTGCGCTTTCTGGCGGTGAGCGTAACCGCTTGCTGCTGGCGCGTTTGTTCCTCAAACCAAGCAACTTATTGATTCTTGACGAACCGACCAACGATCTTGATGTTGAAACGCTGGAGCTGCTGGAAGAGCTGATCGACAGCTATCAAGGTACGGTATTGCTGGTGAGCCACGATCGTCAGTTTGTCGATAACACCGTTACAGAATGCTGGATCTTCGAAGGCAGCGGTAAAATTGGTCGTTATGTCGGCGGTTATCATGATGCCCGTGGTCAGCAAGAACAGTATGTGGCGCTCAAACAGCCTGCGGTGAAAAAAACCGAAGAAGCCGCCACGCCGAAAGCAGAAACTGTAAAACGCAGCAGTAGCAAACTAAGCTATAAATTGCAGCGCGAACTGGAGCAGCTACCACAATTGCTTGAAGATCTGGAGGCGAAGCTGGAAGCTCTACAGGCGCAGGTGGCAGATGCTTCCTTCTTCAGTCAGCCGCATGAGCAGACACAAAAAGTGCTCGCCGATATGGCTGCTGCGGAGCAGGAGCTGGAGCAAGCCTTTGAACGCTGGGAGTATCTTGAAGCGTTAAAAAATGGTGGCTGATCGCAAAATAGTCGATTCAAACAGAGACTGCTGACAACGGTAAAATTGCCTGATGCGCCAGGTTTATCAGGCATGGAAACAACACTTTGTTAGTAATCTGTAAAATAGCGCATCATTAAGGAGTACCAATGTGCGAACATCATCATGCCGCGAAGCACATCCTGTGCTCGCAGTGTGACATGCTGGTGGTGCTACCGCGCCTTGAGCATGGTCAGAAAGCGGCATGTCCCCGGTGTGGCACAACGTTAACCGTGGCGTGGGATGCCCCTCGGCAGCGTCTCACCGCCTATGCGTTGGCTGCACTGTTCATGCTGTTGCTGTCCAACTTGTTTCCTTTTGTGAATATGAACGTTGCAGGAGTCACCAGTGAAATTACATTACTGGAAATTCCCGGCGTGCTTTTTTCTGAGGACTACGCCAGCCTCGGCACCTTTTTTCTGTTGTTTGTGCAACTGGTTCCCGCGTTTTGCCTGATAACCATTCTGCTACTGGTTAATCGTGCGGAATTACCTGTCCGTTTAAAAGAGCAACTGGCACGGGTGCTTTTTCAACTCAAAACCTGGGGAATGGCAGAGATTTTCCTCGCGGGTGTGCTGGTCAGTTTTGTTAAACTGATGGCCTACGGCAGCATTGGTGTAGGCAGCAGTTTTCTCCCCTGGTGTTTATTTTGTGTGCTGCAATTGCGCGCCTTTCAGTGCGTTGATCGTCGCTGGTTATGGGACGATATCGCCCCGATGCCAGAACTGCGCCAGCCGCTAAAACCAGGCGTCACGGGGATACGTCAGGGGCTGCGTTCGTGTTCCTGTTGTACGGCAATCCTTCCTGCTGATGAACCCGTGTGCTCGCGCTGTGGTACTAAAGGGTACGTTCGGCGTAGAAACAGCCTGCAATGGACATTCGCGCTGCTTGTTACGTCCATCATGCTGTATCTTCCTGCTAATATTTTGCCCATTATGGTGACGGATTTATTCGGTTCGAAAATGCCGTCGACGATTCTCGCTGGGGTTATCCTGTTATGGAGCGAAGGCTCTTATCCCGTCGCTGCGGTTATCTTTCTGGCCAGTATTATGGTGCCAACGTTAAAGATGATCGCCATCGCGTGGCTGTGTTGGGATGCCAAAGGGCATGGCAAACGCGACAGTGAAAGAATGCATTTGATTTATGAAGTTGTTGAGTTTGTTGGTCGCTGGTCGATGATTGACGTTTTCGTTATCGCGGTGCTCTCGGCGCTGGTGCGTATGGGAGGTTTAATGAGTATTTATCCGGCAATGGGTGCATTAATGTTTGCTTTAGTCGTCATAATGACAATGTTTTCTGCTATGACGTTTGACCCGCGTTTGTCATGGGATCGTCAACCTGAATCAGAGCATGAGGAGTCCTGACAGTATGGAATCTAATAGTGGGGAAGCCAAAATCCAGAAAGTGAAGAACTGGTCTCCCGTGTGGATATTTCCTATCGTCACGGCGCTCATTGGGGCCTGGGTTCTTTTTTATCATTACAGCCATCAGGGACCGGAAGTGACCCTGATCACCGCGAATGCGGAAGGAATTGAAGGTGGTAAGACCACCATTAAAAGTCGTAGCGTTGACGTCGGTGTGGTTGAAAGCGCCACACTGGCTGATGATTTGACGCACGTTGAAATCAAAGCGCGGCTGAATTCCGGTATGGAAAAGTTGCTGCATAAAGATACCGTCTTTTGGGTGGTGAAGCCACAGATTGGTCGAGAAGGGATTAGTGGCTTGGGAACGTTGCTGTCTGGGGTTTATATCGAACTGCAGCCTGGGGCGAAAGGCAGCAAAATGGAGAAATACGATTTGCTGGACTCGCCACCGTTGGCTCCACCTGATGCGAAAGGTATCCGTGTGATTCTCGATAGCAAAAAAGCCGGGCAGCTCTCGCCAGGAGATCCGGTGCTGTTCCGTGGCTATCGAGTCGGTTCGGTTGAAACCAGCACCTTCGATACGCAAAAACGCAACATTAGCTATCAACTGTTTATCAATGCACCTTATGACCGACTGGTGACCAGCAATGTTCGTTTCTGGAAAGATAGTGGCATTGCGGTTGATCTGACGTCAGCGGGAATGCGTGTGGAGATGGGCTCATTGACAACGCTGCTGAGTGGCGGTGTCAGCTTTGATGTGCCAGAAGGCCTGGGTTTAGGGCAACTGGTGGCACCGAAAACAGCTTTCGTTTTGTATGATGATCAGAAGAGTATTCAGGATTCGTTGTACACCGATCACATTGATTATCTGATGTTCTTTAAAGATTCGGTACGCGGTCTGCAACCGGGAGCTCCGGTAGAATTCCGGGGTATTCGCCTGGGGACCGTAAGCAAAGTGCCATTCTTTGCACCGAATATGCGTCAGACATTTAACGATGATTACCGTATTCCGGTACTGATTCGTATCGAGCCAGAGCGGCTGAAAATGCAGCTTGGCGAAAATGCGGATGTTGTTGAGCACCTTGGCGAATTGTTGAAACGTGGTTTGCGTGGATCGCTTAAAACCGGAAACCTGGTCACAGGCGCACTCTATGTTGATCTCGATTTCTATCCAAATACGCCTGCAATAACCGGTATTCGTGAATTTAATGGTTATCAGATTATCCCGACCGTTAGCGGCGGCCTGGCGCAAATCCAGCAACGACTGATGGAAGCGTTGGATAAGATCAACAAACTGCCATTGAATCCGATGATTGAACAGGCGACCAGTACGCTTTCTGAAAGTCAGCGCACAATGAAAAACCTGCAAACGACGCTGGATAGCATGAACAAGATCCTCGCCAGCCAGTCGATGCAGCAGTTGCCGACGGATATGCAGTCAACGTTGCGTGAGTTGAATCGCAGCATGCAGGGCTTCCAGCCAGGTTCCGCAGCCTACAACAAGATGGTTGCAGATATGCAGCGCCTTGATCAGGTGTTGCGAGAACTGCAACCAGTGCTGAAAACGCTCAACGAGAAGAGTAACGCGCTGGTATTTGAAGCGAAGGACAAAAAAGATCCAGAGCCGAAGAGGGCGAAACAATGAAAAAGTGGCTAGTGACGATTGCAGCACTGTGGCTGGCCGGATGCAGCTCCGGCGAGATCAATAAAAACTATTACCAGTTACCTGTTGTGCAAAGCGGTACCCAAAGTACCACCAGCCAGGGGAATCGCCTGTTATGGGTAGAGCAGGTATCTGTACCTGACTATCTGGCGGGGAATGGTGTGGTTTATCAGACCAGTGATGTGAAGTATGTGATTGCCAACAATAACTTGTGGGCCAGCCCGCTGGATCAACAGTTGCGCAACACCCTGGTTGCCAACCTGAGCACGCAACTGCCCGGCTGGGTGGTTGCCTCTCAGCCTCTGGGAAGCACCCAGGACACGCTCAATGTTACCGTAACGGAGTTTAACGGTCGCTATGATGGCAAGGTCATTGTTAGTGGCGAGTGGCTGTTGAATCACCAGGGACAACTGATCAAACGTCCGTTCCGTCTGGAAGGGATACAAAATCAGGATGGTTACGATGAGATGGTTAAAGTGCTGGCCAGTGTCTGGAGTCAGGAAGCCGCTTCTATTGCGCAAGAGATAAAGCGCTTACCTTAATTATAAAGATTTGTAAATATAACCGTCTCCGGTATGTTGCCTGAGGCGGTTTTTTTGTTTCTAAGGTGCGGAAAAGTTGTTCCTCTTCGCATTTTTTGTACAACCGACATGCCCGTGTAGCTCACAAATATGGCAGTGGCGTGAATTTTTCGCATTGACGGCGGTTATGATTCGCGGTATTGCTTAACTGTGATTGCACATTTAGTAATCACTGTTTTCTTTTCCACCAGAAACCAGTATGAGGGAAACGAGGCATGAAGAGACAAAAACGAGATCGCCTGGAACGGGCACATCAACGTGGTTATCAGGCCGGCATCGCCGGACGCTCAAAAGAAATGTGTCCCTATCAGACGTTGAATCAAAGGTCACAATGGCTGGGAGGCTGGCGAGAAGCTATGGCGGACAGGGTAGTAATGGCCTGATTCTGTCTCTTTAAAAAGAAACCTCCGCATTGCGGAGGTTTCGCCTTTTTATACTCTGTCTGATTATAATCAGAAGGCAGACGTATCCTGGAACAGACCGACTTTCAGGTCGCTGGCGGTGTAGATCAGACGACCATCAACCAGCACTTCGCCATCTGCCAGACCCATAATCAGACGACGATTAACAATGCGTTTAAAGTGAATACGGTAGGTCACTTTTTTCGCTGTCGGCAGTACCTGACCAGTGAATTTCACTTCGCCAACGCCCAGCGCGCGGCCTTTACCTTCGCCGCCCAGCCAGCCGAGGTAGAACCCTACCAGCTGCCACATTGCGTCCAGGCCCAGGCATCCTGGCATAACCGGATCGCCAATGAAGTGGCATCCGAAGAACCACAGATCCGGATTGATATCCAGTTCTGCTTCAACATACCCTTTGTCGAAGTTACCACCCGTTTCGGTCATTTTGACCACACGGTCCATCATCAGCATGTTCGGTGCTGGCAATTGCGGGCCTTTAGCACCAAACAGTTCACCGCGACCAGAGGCAAGAAGGTCTTCTTTTGTATAGGATTCGCGTTTATCTACCATGTTCTCTGTAAGCCTTATTCTATTGAAGCACGCAGGATAGCTAACACGTGTACGCTGAACAAGTCCGATCAGTTCGGAATAAACCAGTTCAGCCAACGTAATGGCCATGGAAAACGGTGACGTCCTTCCTGTTGCGATGCTTGCGCGATACGTTCCTGGATGGTTTGCATCAGCGTCGTTTGGCCTTCGCCATCCCACACCAGATTTAATAATAATGGCAGTGCGTCAGTCACATCGTCTACTGCCCAGATGGTGAATTTGCCTTCTTCTACCGCTTTCACCAGTTCACTGTGAAGACTTAAATGGCGAACGTTAGCTGTGGGGATAATGACACCTTGTTTCCCCGTTAACTCTCGTTGCTGGCAAATAGCAAAGAAGCCTTCGATTTTCTCATTTAAACCACCGACCGGCTGGGCGCGACCGAACTGATCGACTGAACCTGTGATAGCGATACTCTGATTTACCGGCACATCGGCGAGGGCACTTATCAGGGCGCAGAGTTCAGCCATCGAGGCACTATCGCCATCCACTTCACTGTATGACTGCTCAAATGTCAGCGATGCCGAGAAGGGGATCTGTTGCTCAAGCTGAAGTTCCGACATCAGGAACGCCTGCATGATCATCATCCCTTTCGCATGGATGTTGCCGCCAAGCTCTGCTTTGCGTTCGATATCGGTGAATTCGCCATCGCCAATATGCACAACGCAGCTAATGCGAGAAGGTTCGCCAAAAGCGCGTGGATGGCCCGGAAATTCAATGACCGAAAGGGCGTTAATTTGCCCGATGCGTTCGCCTTCAGTTTCAATCAGGATCTGCTCCTGAAGGATCTCATCCTGCATGCGTTCAGCGAGGAAACCTTCGCGCCATTCACGCTGCTGTAGCATTAAGTTTAGCTGCTCGCCGGAGAAGGTGTCGCCATCACACAGTGAAGCGACCTCTTTACACTGGCGAAGGATCCACTGCGGGCTAAGCGGCAGTGTGTCTTGTTCACCGGTGTAGCGTGCTGCTTCGCGGATAAGTACCGGCCAGGCATCCACTCCCGGTGCAGGTAAGTGGTTATGCCTGGCGGTAAATGTCACCCAGCGACACCACTGGTTTACTGACTCCGCATCGACAATCTGCAGAGTATCTTCAAATTCGCTATAAATAGCCTGCTCAGAAAGCTCTGGCTCCATCTCCTGGAAATCAGCCAATGATTCGCGTTCGCCTACCAGAATGACTTTCAGCGTTAATGGCATTGAAGGCACAGAGACGGGGAGAGGGCGCGACTCATCAAACGCTACCCAGTCAAAACGCCCGCGGTTAACGATGTTTTTCAGCCGCATCCACAGCAGAGGTTGCGCCAGCAGTGTACGCAAAGAGATGATGAGAATACCGCCATTTGCCTGATGTACCAGACCAGGCTGCAGGGTAATGCCGCCATTAAACTGGCGCAGGCAGCCAAAGAGTTGTTCCGCTTCTACCCAGTCGGCAGCGACAACCTGCGTTAAAGTCGCAAAATTATCATCTGCGCTCGCTGCGTTACGTAAACGAATGGTGTGGCCGGAAACCTCATAGTGACCACCCACCAGTTGGTCTGCATCGCTTTGTAGCGTACGCGCGACATCGGCAATTAGATTCAGATACTCAGACTCTTCCGGGGCCTTCGCCAGCATAAAAGAGGAGGATGCTCGCGTATGCAGCAGCTGCTCCAGCGCAAATTGCAGTCGCGGTTGAGTATCACTGAATAAAGGATCGTTTTCGTCAATCAAATGTGGCTGAGCAAATATTTCCTGATAGCTTTCGGTATCAGGAACCAGATCACGCCATGCAAGTTTCGTAATGGTCAAAGTTGATGTTTTTTAGTCTGTTGTCAAAGCCGCGATTATACCGTAACCGGCACTGCAGCACACGTAGAAAGCACCGACAATACTCCCGGCATGGGCGTTAAAGGTCACAGGATGGAGATTCTTTTCTTCACTAGCCCAAAAAGCTGATATTCTGTAAAGAGTTACACGGTAACATTGAGATCGCTATGAAATATCAACAACTTGAAAATCTTGAAAGCGGTTGGAAATGGAAGTATCTGGTGAAGAAGCACCGCGAAGGGGAGTTAATCACCCGTTACATAGAAGCCAGTGCCGCCCAGGAGGCCGTCGATGTGCTGTTCTCGCTGGAAAATGAACCCGTCCTGGTAAATGGCTGGATTGACAAGCATATGAATCCGGAACTGGTCAATCGCATGAAGCAGACTATTCGGGCCAGACGGAAACGCCATTTTAATGCCGAACATCAGCATACGCGCAAAAAATCGATCGATCTGGAATTTATTGTCTGGCAACGTCTGGCTGGTCTTGCGCAGCGTCGCGGTAAAACACTTTCCGAAACGATTGTTCAGCTGATTGAAGATGCGGAAAACAAAGAGAAATACGCGAATAAAATGTCTTCTTTGAAGCAGGATCTGCAGGCGTTGCTGGGTAAGGAATAACTGACAAAGGTCAGCCCAATTTACGAAAGGCGAAAAAAAACCCCGCAGCTGCGCTGAGGGATCCCCATAAATCAGCGCTAATAAACCAACACCATATTCTGGTAGGTTTTGGCGAGATGATTAAGAACTGTGCTTAGCACTGTTCGTCTTAAAATTAGC
>NZ_PTRE01000218.1 GCF_002965065.1 Escherichia sp. MOD1-EC7003 | reverse complement strand
GATTGGCGTTAATGCCATTTTCAAGAGCAAGTTTTGAGATGGATATCCCGGGTTCACAGGAGGCAGCAACGAGCTGCTGTTTAAATTCGGGAGGATAATTAGGGCAGCCTTTTCGCCTGCCGGGAGTCACATTTTTCTGCATATCTGACACTTTGGTTCCCACTACTTATTTGGTGGACACCACTTTGTCTAATTCGTCAGATTCTGACCAGACGGTTCAGGCTGTACGCTTACCCGCAGACGGCGTACCACACAGGAAAAGATCGCAATTGTTCAGCAGAGCTTTGAACCGGGGATGACGGTCTCCCTCGTTGCCCGGCAACATGGTGTAGCAGCCAGCCAGTTATTTCTCTGGCGTAAGCAATACTAGGAAGGAAGTCTTACTGCTGTGGCCGCCGGAGAACAGGTTGTTCCTGCCTCTGAACTTGCTGCCGCCATGAAGCAGATTAAAGAACTCCAGCGCCTGCTCGGCAAGAAAACGATGGAAAATGAACTCCTCAAAGAAGCCGTTGAATATGGACGGGCAAAAAAGTGGATAGCGCACGCGCCCTTATTGCCCGGGGATGGGGAGTAAGCTTAGTCAGCCGTTGTCTCCGGGTGTCGCGTGCGCAGTTGCACGTCATTCTCAGACGAACCGATGACTGGATGGATGGCCGCCGCAGTCGTCACACTGATGATACGGATGTGCTTCTCCGTATACACCATGTTATCGGAGAGCTGCCCACGTATGGTTATCGTCGGGTATGGGCGCTGCTTCGCAGACAGGCAGAACTTGATGGTATGCCTGCGATCAATGCCAAACGTGTTTACCGGATCATGCGCCAGAATGCGCTGTTGCTTGAGCGAAAACCTGCTGTACCGCCATCGAAACGGGCACATACAGGCAGAGTGGCCGTGAAAGAAAGCAATCAGCGATGGTGATCTGACGGGTTCGAGTTCTGCTGTGATAACGGAGAGAGACTGCGTGTCACGTTCGCGCTGGACTGCTGTGATCGTGAGGCACTGCACTGGGCGGTGACTACCGGCGGCTTCAACAGTGAAACAGTACAGGACGTCATGCTGGGAGCGGTGGAACGCCGCTTCGGCAACGATCTTCCGTCGTCTCCAGTGGAGTGGCTGACGGATAATGGTTCATGCTACCGGGCTAATGAAACACGCCAGTTCGCCCGGATGTTGGGACTTGAACCGAAGAACACGGCGGTGCGGAGTCCGGAGAGTAACGGAATAGCAGAGAGCTTCGTGAAAACGATAAAGCGTGACTACATCAGTATCATGCCCAAACCAGACGGGTTAACGGCAGCAAAGAACCTTGCAGAGGCGTTCGAGCATTATAACGAATGGCATCCACATAGTGCGCGGGGTTATCGCTCGCCACGGGAATATCTGCGGCAGCGGGCTTGTAATGGGTTAAGTGATAACAGATGTCTGGAAATATAGGGGCAAATCCAATCAGTTCTATTTAATCCACTGCCGGAAACACGAATCGGGAACATTATGAAAAATACCGCGCAGCAGGGCTGTTGGCATATACCAGTAAATCAGGTCACGTAACCAGGAACTGCCCCGCCCTTTTTTCAGTTTTTTAATCCCGAAATAAACCAGAACCGCTGCACCAATACCGAACAGATATTTCGATGTTGTGATACCCCAGCCAATACAGATTGCTGCGGGGATCAGTTCATCCAGTGGCAGGCCAAACCAGCGGCTCTGGTTGGTCAGTGTTTCCGGGAAACGATATTTCTTAAGTTTATTCTCGTATCCCGACATCGTTTTATTTCCTGTCAGAGGCCAACGACGGCCATACCCACAGCAATAAATACAGAGATGATGGCAAAACCGGCCAGGAACTTGACGTTTTTGGTCATCATGTACATGACTGCACCGACCAGAACTTCAGCCAGAACAACCCATTTAACAACACTGGAGTCCTTACCGAAGGTCGCCTTAACCGTGGTGTTACCGCTTGCCATCAGGTCCTGGCCCTGTGCTGCCATTGCCAGTTGCGGGAAGAACAGCAGCCGGGATCACAGCGCGAGCCAGGCGAAGCATATTCAGACGAGTGAATTTAGAAAAAAACGACTTCTTTTTGACGGGCACAGAAGCACCCTGAACACTTAAAACAGCATTCATAAGTTACCTCAATTTCGGATAAATGAATAAAACTAGAGTGTATTAAATGTTATATCTTCCTCTTTATCTGCCTCCCTGAATATCTCCGAGTTATAAAAATCAGGAAACTTGATCAAATGATCAATAACTCTGTCTGCAGCCTCATCTGTTTTACACCATCCACTACGATTTTTGGCTGCAATAAGTAGCTGGTTAGTTTCATCATCCAGACGCATTGTCAGATACTTAACCAGCGACTTACCATAGATATTCCCTGCCCTGTTAAACTTTGGATAGCGGTGAAGATGATCTTTAAGTCTTATTACTGCCTCAAACGATCGACTTCTTCCGCTTCTGTTACTTGCCTCAATTAATAGACTTTCCACATCTACAGGTAATTTTAGTTTTACCATCTTACCTGTTGCAGAACGTGTACCAAATCTTTTCAATAACACCTCCCGCTGTTTATCTTCTGGTTACCACTTATGTTTGCAGAATAATCAGAAAAGGTAAATAGACGGAAAGCCTATATTTTATTAACGCGTATTTATGATACACATAGCCTTCTCGTATAAATAATGAATAAACTTTTTATTGTAGAGTAAGATGATTAACTCATCTTTATTAGAAACAGAGAAGTAGTCGCATATCAGAGATGCGTGTTTCTTTGATGTGGAGATGGATATGTTTAATATTCTTGCTATAGCATTATGACTGATTCCGGTGCTATATAAGTAAAAGACATCATTTACATATGATGATACAGAAGAATCATCACTCATTCTTCTGATTATATTTCTGATATCATCACTGACAATCGTTTTTTGATTACAACTGTCTTTATGACGAACATGATCAGCATCATAAAATTGCCACAGAATAATATTTCTGTGTCCATTAAGAAATGACTGGACAGATATTATCCAGAATCTGTTCTGAATAAAAACATCCTCTACAAGATTAAGATGCGTATGCTCATTCCTGTATGCTTCCATCTCTGTGACAGAGATCAATTCACAAAAATCTCTCTGCGACAGAAGCCATTTTTCAGCACTTTGATCTTGTGTAAGAAATGACTCATGAAACAGCGTATTGCAAAAAATAAATTTTCCAGTTTCGTCCCTGATACAGGCTGAATTTGGATAATCCTGAATAACTGCCGTCAGATTTTCCAGCAGATCTATTTGACGAGCATGTTTTTGTTGAATACGATCCATCGGATACATAGGAACCTCCTCACAAAGGATTCTATGGGCAGTCGATGCAGGGAGTTCACGTCTCCCTGCATCGGCGATTTTCAATTTCAAATTTTAACGTGGCATTAACCACGTAATTAATATACTAATTATCTTTCGTACTGTCACCTTTTTAAATCATAAAAACTCTGATATTTGAACGAAGTCAAATTTCTTTTATTCATCATCATTTTTTGGAAAAAATCGTTCCATCTCAGATGATACCTTCTCCCTGATATCTTCAACCATATTGGCATATTCAAACTTTGGATTTCCGGAGACATGAGGACTGAGAGACTCAATACCCAAAATTTTCGCTACTGATGATTGTGTTTTTACAACGCATTCAAGAAGCAATTTATTAAACTCAGTCTGATTAAATGCAGACTCTTTACGCTCCATCTGAGCCTCATGTACACGAAGCCCCAGTTCAAGAAGCATTGAAGCTGTTGCTGAAAAACTGACATCTTTTTCCCTTGCCCCTTCCTGTCGACGCTTCTCAATAATCGCATTTATTTTTTCATAGGCATCATTGCTGATATACAGGTTCACCTTAGCCATTAAAGATTACCTTTTTTTAACATAAAATAAAGTTAATTTAGAAACACTAAAATTCATAATGCAAACAGGGACGCACCGCTAGCAGCGCCCCTAGCGGTATCCTATAAAGAAACACACCGCGCCGCTAGCAGCCCCCCCTAATATAAAATAGTGTTTTTTATAAAAATATTCATTACTAACCCTACAAAGCGCGGTCGGAAGGATGTTGTAGCAGCGCTGAAGCCGATATTTTA
>NZ_PTRE01000217.1 GCF_002965065.1 Escherichia sp. MOD1-EC7003 | reverse complement strand
TGTTGGGTGGAGCGGACAATCCAAATGGTGAATTACTGTCTTATATCATTGGCGCTGACAAAGTACACCGCCACATGTGTGGCGTTATCCATCACCCGGGATACGTTGACATTCCAGCCCCGCCGGTAATGACTGTCCAGGAAGCGATTCCAGTCCCGTTTACTGCTTCCTTCTGCTGCCAGCGCATCCGGTATCACCAGGCCCGGATATTTCCGTGACAGTAACCGCGTTATCCGGTAACGCCACATACTCATCACCTTACGGGCGTAAAAATGAAGGTTTTTCCAGGTGTGGTCTGATGTCACGCCGCGGTCGTTGTCGACAGGTGAATGTGCGGATGCCACTGCTGGTCACGTCCCCATGTGTGGATGACCGTGAATATCCCCGGCACCACATCTGCCTGGCGGCAGATTTCCTGTATCACATCCGCAGCAATGCGGCTCATCTCTGCCAGTAACCACCGGTTGTGGAACACCAGGGACCAGTACTGGCAGGGAAGTGTGAACACAATATGCTGCCACGGACAGTCGGGAACCAGACTCAGCAGATACTGCATCCACTGTGCGCCAGCCTTCACTCCGCAGTGCGGGCAGGAGCGACTTTTACACCGGAAGCAGACCTTTTTTATGTGGCTGCAGTCCGGAGATGAACAGCACCACTGTGTGTACCCCATCAGCGTGCTCCCGCAGGCCATGATTTTTGTCACAGACTCAATGACTACCGGACGCACTGAACCTTCCGGTTGTTTCTCCAGCCAGTTAAGCCAGCGGTTTCCCTGCTGAAAAATGTCGGCAAAACGGGGAAGCATCAGAAGGGCGGGGGGACTCCGTCCGGCCAGTGAACCGTGCCACACTCCGGGCAGTACATGCCGCCGGCGCTGATACCGGCAAGAATGGTCGCAAACTCCCGCTCCGTGCAGCGGGCTATTTCAGGATACCCTTCGTCATCAACACGTACAAACCAGAAGACCAGCTTTTTGTTTCCGGCATCCACAAAGAAGGGAATATTCAGGTCTGCGCAGCACTCAACGGCATCGTCAAAATTATCAAAGCGCAGAGCTTCTGCGTCTTCTTCGTCAAAGAAGTCATCGTCGTGAAGCTTCACGACATAGCGGGGAAGTTTGCTTCTTTGAGGGGCAGGTTTTCGTTTACGGGGTTTAGCTGAACGGGACATATAACTACCTGAAAGACAATGATATTGTCTGTTTTTATAACGGTAATTTCAGGCCATGACAAGCCGCAGCCGCCAGGCTGCCTACTCGGTCGCCGCGCACAGCCAGTATCAGAACCTGCTGACACTGGCAGAACTGTTCCTGGTGGGGTTGATTACATCAGTGGCCAGGATCAGAAGTGGTGGCCTGCTGCTGCCGGTATTGCTGCATATGGAAGCAACCACGCTGGGTTTACTGTTTGGTTGAAAGTTATATTTTTATTAAACATTGTGCGTTAAAGCCTGGTGTGTTTTTTTAGTGGATGTTATATTTAAATATAACTTTTATGGAGGTGAAGAATGCATACCACCCGACTGAAGAGGGTTGGCGGCTCAGTTATGCTGACCGTCCCACCGGCACTGCTGAATGCGCTGTCTCTGGGTACAGATAATGAAGTTGGCATGGTCATTGATAATGGCCGGCTGATTGTTGAGCCGTACAGACGCCCGCAATATTCACTGGCTGAGCTACTGGCACAGTGTGATCCGAATGCTGAAATATCAGCTGAAGAACGAGAATGGCTGGATGCACCGGCGACTGGTCAGGAGGAAATCTGACATGGAAAGAGGGGAAATCTGGCTTGTCTCGCTTGATCCTACCGCAGGTCATGAGCAGCAGGGAACGCGGCCGGTGCTGATTGTCACACCGGCGGCCTTTAATCGCGTGACCCGCCTGCCTGTTGTTGTGCCCGTAACCAGCGGAGGCAATTTTGCCCGCACTGCCGGCTTTGCGGTGTCGTTGGATGGTGTTGGCATACGTACCACAGGTGTTGTACGTTGCGATCAACCCCGGACAATTGATATGAAAGCACGGGGCGGAAAACGACTCGAACGGGTTCCGGAGACTATCATGAACGAAGTTCTTGGCCGCCTGTCCACTATTCTGACTTGAACATGGGGTTTGAGGGGCAACTGGATGAAAACGTACGATTTCGGACACCAAAACCACTGTTGTCCCGCCATTCTGGCGATTCCTGAAAGTTATTTGACTAAAAAACAGTCTTAACGTGGTTTATTTTCCGAATTCCAGGCGGCCCTATAATTGGATGCATCACCAAAAGGTTCAATGTCACACTTGGTCTGCGATCGCAGAGAAGATGATTGAGACGTTTACGACAGCAGAACAGCCGTACATAACTGCATCAAATTCAAATAAAAATAATTGGGGAATATGTCTTTTTTTGAAAAACACAAAATGACATAAACCCCAATTCCCCTTAGATATTAAATAATTTTCTTAATCGTATACCGATAATACTTCCGCATAAAGCCATCAACATCCAAAGCCATCCATGCACACTCCCCGAAGCAGTCCCATCAAAAAAACCGCCTAAATTACATGCTGCATACGCCCCGCCGCACCCCATTAATAACCCACCAATTATTCCTGCAAGAATATTTTGAATGGTTAATGGCGTTCTGTTTCTCTCCCTGAGCAGACATGCAGAAAATGCCGCACCCAGTAATCCAGCGGCAAACATGCCTACCATTGGGTTGATGAATAGAGGTTTTGCGAGTTTTGGATTACCCTCGAATAAACCAAAAAAAGAAGCAATATGTAAAGCACTTTCGTAGATGGCTCCAGTTATAGTCCATGCAGAACCATGTATGGCAACAATACTGGAGTTCAGTATTGCAATTATAATACCACCACTAAGAACAGTAAAATGGCTATCTTTCCAGAATAAACTTCCAGAAGTAAAAATACTTGTTAGTTGTCCAGTTTTATTCCTCTCAATATAACAAAAGAAGATATAGAGCAGTCCAACGAAGAGTAAATTTATCAACATACCCGTCCATAGATTTCCTGTTAAATCTTTCACTGTTACTATATGACCAGGGAATATTGATGATAATTCAGGCTTGAATGAGTTTCCTACTAATGTTCCAATGCCATAGAAAAGTAAAACAATCCAGAATCTAGGCCTCCCTTCACCACAACAATAAAGGGTTCCTGATGCACAACATCCTGCCAACTGCATTCCTATACCGAATAAAAAAGCGCCAACAACGAAAGGTATACTTATTGCCATAATATTACCAGTCATCTTATCTCCAAATAAGGAATGACTGAAAGATAAGCAAATTGTGAACAATAGAATTTCGATCGCAATAGTTAGTAAATGGATTCGTACATAGTAACTATTTTTTTGTGTTAACATTTCTCTCCAGCCAAAAACAATACCAAAGCGGCTGAATGAAAGTGTAAACCCTAACCCAAAACCGATAATACTCATTACTACCCATTTTGTTCCGAAAGTATTTCCTAGCCAGGCAAACAAAGTCAAGGCAATTAATACTATTGGGAACAGAAGTTTCTGTTGCATATAGTTATTTCCTACGACAAAAAATCGCGGGATTATACCGTTCATCGATAGGAATTTAAAACACAAAAAGATTAAAAAACTGCCACGTAACGGATGTTTTTTCACCGCCCCTTGTGCACCAGATAAATCACCACGACTATTAAACAGATGACACCGATTGGTACAGGTTATCAGTGGCGGTTTTTTGCTCCATTTCCCTCAAAATGGACGCAACTTCTCCTCTGCGGCTCTCAGCCGCACCACCGCATCCGGGCCAGCGGCTCATGCATCATAACCAGCTCTGCCAGACGGTAACCCCGCTTCAGCCCTGAGGAATCCCCAGTAATGGGCGGGTAAAAAAAGACAGGCATAGAGTTTTGTGATCTAC
>NZ_PTRE01000216.1 GCF_002965065.1 Escherichia sp. MOD1-EC7003 | reverse complement strand
ATTGTTAAAGAGCAGTTGCGACGCGGCTTTCAGCTCACTGTCGCGAGGTGGCGTATATTACGCTTTCCTCTTTCAGAGTCAACCCTGAATTTCAGGATTTTTCTCTCTGTTGTTCCGACCATCTTGTGAAGTGTTTCACGTTGTCGTCTCAACGGAGGCGCATTATAGGGATCCCAATTTTTTGCACAAGTACTTTTTTGATCTTTTTTTCTGTTTGTTGTTTTTTCACCCTTTTTGCTGTATTCGCACACAAAACGGTGCTTTTTTGCATACTAAAAGACTTGCTCGGGACCAATAATGCCCCCAAAGTCATTAGTAAATCATTTATTGTTGAGGTAAGTATGTCTGATGTTTTACGCCCATACCGCGATCTTTTTCCACAAATTGGTCAGCGCGTAATGATCGACGATAGCAGCGTCGTGATCGGTGACGTTCGTCTGGCTGATGATGTGGGGATCTGGCCGCTCGTTGTGATTCGTGGAGATGTACATTATGTACAGATCGGCGCACGCACAAATATCCAGGATGGCAGTATGTTGCATGTCACCCATAAATCCTCGTACAACCCAGATGGCAACCCATTAACTATTGGCGAAGATGTCACTGTTGGTCACAAGGTGATGCTCCACGGCTGCACTATTGGTAATCGAGTGTTGGTTGGGATGGGCTCAATTTTACTTGATGGCGCAATAGTAGAAGATGATGTGATGATTGGTGCGGGTAGCCTGGTCCCACAAAATAAACGGCTGGAGAGCGGATATCTGTATCTCGGTAGCCCCGTCAAACAGATCCGCCCGTTAAGTGATGAAGAGAAAGCAGGGTTACGCTATTCCGCGAATAACTACGTGAAATGGAAAGACGAATATCTGGATCAGGGTAACCAGACCCAACCTTGATCATCTTCACTTTGTTTCTGAATTAGTTTTTCCGCTTCTTCTTCCAGGTCCCAGCGATGCTGACGAAAACTCGCTAACCACTGTTCTGGCGTATCTCCAGTAAAACGATACGCCAGACTCTCGCCAGAGATCGCACACATCAGTTGCATACCATTCACGAGAGCGGGAAAACATACACATTTTTTATTCTCGTTCCACTCTTCCCTGTCCGGAAACTGGATGGCCTGATTCACACCGACAGCTCCTGTTGCAATTGTTTAATAACCGGTTCTACATCAGGCAGAACACCATGCCAGAGAAGAAAGGCATGAGCCGCCTGTGCCACCAACATCCCTAAGCCATCAGCATTATGCTTTGAGCCTTGCTGCTCGCACCATGCCAGAAAAGGCGTTTTCCCTTTCTGATAGAACATGTCATAGCAACAAATGCCTGGATGAATAAGCGATGCTGGAATCGCCGGTATATCACCACTGATGCCACTTGATGTTGCATTAATAATGAGATCAAACTCATGACCTTCCAGTTCGTCCATACCCAACGCCTGAATACTGCCAGTGTGCGCAAACAATTTAGCCAACTCTTCCGCGCGGGATACCGTCCGATTGGTGATTGTCACCGCGCAGTCCAGAGAAAGCAGTGGCAATAATACACCACGAGACGCCCCACCAGCGCCGATGAGCAGAATACGTAAACCGGGACGGATAAAAGACAGACGTTCCAGATCGCTTAACAAGCCTACACCATCGGTGTTATCACCCAGCAGGCGTCCATCTTCTAACCGCTTGAGGGTATTAACAGCACCAGCCAACGCTGCCCGTTCAGTAAGCTCATCCGCTCTGGCAAAAGCCTCTTCTTTAAAAGGCACCGTCACATTCGCGCCTTTGCCACCAGCACGAAAGAAAGCGTTCAGTGTGTTGATGAAATCATTAATGGGTGCCAGCACGCGCCCATAGGGATATTCAATATTCAGTTGCTGTGCAAATTGCTGATGTATGAATGGCGATTTGCTGTGGGCTATCGGATTACCAAAAACAGCATAGGTTTCCATTATGTTACCCTTGTCGAAACAGTTCACCCGTCAGGGCATCGCGGATTTCTGAAGGATTTAAACGTCCCCCCGTTTCACCAGGCACAACCGGGAACGACGCGCCAAATTGTGCGCGAACTTCGTCTATTGTTTGACAAGGCGGCAATCCACTCAAGTTGGCACTGGTAGAAACCAGCGGTTTACCATAAGCCTGGCACAAAGCAACTACCAACGCATGGTCGGTGACTCGTACAGCAAGCGAATCAAAGTGGCCCGTCAACCAGCGCGGTGTTGTCGCAGGAGCGGGAAAAACAAAGGTGACAGGGCCTGGCCAGCGAGAAAAAATGGTTTCACGCTGCGCGTCAGTCAGCATGCTGTCATCAATATAGGGTTTAAGCTGCTCGTAATTTGCCGCGATTAAAATCAGCCCCTTATCAACCGGACGCTGTTTTAACTCCAACAGTCGCATCACTGCTGTTTCGCTATCAGGATCGCACCCGACACCGAAAACGGCTTCCGTTGGATAGGCGATTACACGTTCTTCATTAAGGACATCTATCGCAGCTGCGATAGCGTCTCCTTGCAGGTTATTATTCACGTTATTATTCCGCCGAAACCGGCTTTCCACATTGTTTACTGGCACAAAAGTGTTTTACACCCTGCGCGGTTTTCTTTTCGATGAGTAGCGGATAATGACACTCATGGCATTCTCCAGCTATAGGTTTGAAGTTAATGGCAAATTGACATTCCGGGTAGCGATCACAGGAATGAAATGTTTTGCCATAACGGGAGCGGCGCTGGACCAAATGGCCCGTCCGACATTGAGGACAGGTAATTGCCGTTTCGTCTGGTTTATCAATAAGTTCAGTATGCTCGCATGCAGGATAGTTACTACAGCCAATGAACATACCGAAGCGTCCCTGGCGTAACACCAGGTTTGCGCCACATGCAGGGCAAACCTGCCCCTCCAGAACTTTGACGATATGTCCATCCGCTGAAGATTTCAGAGGACGGACGTAGTCACACGCCGGATACTGTGAGCATCCAAGAAACGGACCGTGTTTCCCGGATCGAATAACCAGTTTCGCCCCGCACGTTGGGCAGGGCTCATTATTACGCACCGTGAACAGTGCTGATTTCGCCATAATAACTTATGCTGAATTAAAGAAATGATTAATGCAGCATACCTTCATTCACTTCAAAGAGTAATTCTTCCATTTGCTGGTACGCATTTTCGCAGCCCGGAATATTGAACAACACCATCAGGATTACCCATTTCAGGTCTTCCAGGTCGAACTCTGCGGTATCCAGCGCGAACACTCGCTCTATCACCATTTCACGGGTTTCAAGGTTAAGCACCTGAATTTGCTCAAGGAAAAGCAGAAAACCACGACAGCTGGCATCCAGCCTTTCACACTCTTCAGGGGTATAAATACGCATGGAGAGTGGATCAGAGGCCAGTTGCATCGGTTCTGCCAGTCCTTCCTGATAATCCGCAAGCTTTTCCAGCCAAAGCAGGGCATTGTAGATATCTTCTCGATCAAATCCTGCGTCGGTAAGATCCTGTTCAAGTTTGTCTTGATCCACACGCAACTCAGCTTCTGTGTGAATATAGGTTTCAAACAAATACATTAGTACGTCGAACATGGCATGCCCTCCTCAATCGGACATAGCCGCCGGGTACAGCTGCGATCCATCCTGCTAACTCCAGTTCGAGTAGTTGAGTTACTACCTCTGGCACAGGTTGGCCGGCACGTTCAGCGACGACGTCAACAGGTGTTACCTCATCTCCTACGTTAGCCAGGAGCTCAGGAAATGGCAATGCCACGTCTTCCTGATCTGGTGAATAAAATGAATTTTCAGGGGCGTCTGGCAACCAGTGCAATCCAAATTGCAAGTTTTCCAGAATTTCTTCCGGTTCCGTCACAAGAATCGCACCTTGTTTTATTAACCAGTGAGGCCCTTCGCTTCCCGGATTCCCTAATGGACCCGGCAAGGCAAAAACTTCACGCCCCTGCTCAAGCGCACAACGTGCTGTCACCAGCGAACCACTGCGCAAAGCCGCTTCCACCACCAGTACACCTTTACTTAGACCACTGATAATGCGATTTCTTCGTGGGAAATTGTAAGCAAGGGGAGGAACATCGAGGGGAAATTCCGAGACAAGAGCCCCACCATGTTCAAGCAAACTGGTAGCCAGTCGGGCATGGCGACGCGGATGAATGGTATTAAGTCCATTCCCTAATACAGCAATGCTGACGCCATTTACCTGTAAGGCCGCTTTATGCGCCACACCATCGATTCCACGCGCCAGTCCACTCGTAATTGTCACTCCACGCGTCGCCAGAGTTTCGCAAAATAATCGTCCCCATCGCTCGCCATACCATGAATGCGCCCGACTCCCCACTACGGCAAGCTGAAATGAATGCAGCGCGTGCAGTTCTCCTTCAACAAACAGTGCGCCGGGGTAATCTGTCGTCGCCAGAAGTTGAGGAGGATAAAATTTGCTGTCCGCAGGAATTAAATGATTGTTGGGTTGCTCCAACCAAGAAAGTGAGCTTTCGATACTCTTTCGCGGAAATGAAAGAAAGCGTTGTGCCTGCCGCAATGTAAGCCCAGTTTGCTGCAATACAACCGCATCAATATGCGACTGTTTTGCCAGCCAGTGAGCTATACGGACCATATCATCGCCGTACAAGCTGCTGATGCTCATTAAACGCAGCCAAATTTCTGTATCGACCATCCTTATCTCCCTGCCATAAGCAGCCTTAGCAATCTTTGCGATTGGTCAGTGATGCTGTCAATCAGAGGGGGATTTGTCTAGAATAGAAGAAATAATCTTTCTAACTCCTGAACACATCTCTGGAGATTTATGTCAGTTTTGCAAGTGTTACATATTCCGGACGAGCGGCTTCGCAAAGTTGCTAAACCGGTAGAAGAAGTGAATGCAGAAATTCAGCGTATCGTCGATGATATGTTCGAGACGATGTACGAAGAAGAAGGTATTGGCCTGGCGGCAACCCAGGTCGATATCCATCAACGTATCATTGTTATTGATGTTTCGGAAAACCGTGACGAACGGCTGGTGTTAATCAATCCGGAGCTTTTAGAAAAAAGCGGCGAAACAGGCATTGAAGAAGGATGCCTGTCGATCCCTGAACAACGTGCTTTAGTGCCACGCGCAGAGAAAGTTAAAATTCGCGCCCTGGACCGCGACGGTAAACCATTTGAACTGGAAGCAGAGGGTCTGTTAGCCATCTGTATTCAGCATGAGATGGATCACCTGGTCGGCAAACTGTTTATGGATTATCTGTCACCGCTGAAACAACAACGTATTCGTCAGAAAGTTGAAAAACTGGATCGTCTGAAAGCCCGGGCTTAAGGATAAGAACTAACGTGTCAGAATCACTACGTATTATTTTTGCGGGTACACCTGACTTTGCAGCGCGTCATCTCGACGCGCTGTTGTCTTCTGGTCATAACGTCGTTGGCGTGTTCACCCAGCCAGACCGACCGGCAGGACGCGGTAAAAAACTGATGCCCAGCCCGGTTAAAGTTCTGGCTGAGGAAAAAGGTCTGCCCGTTTTTCAACCGGTTTCCCTGCGTCCACAAGAAAACCAGCAACTGGTCGCCGATCTACAGGCTGATGTTATGGTTGTCGTCGCCTATGGTTTAATTCTGCCGAAAGCTGTGCTGGAGATGCCGCGTCTTGGCTGTATCAACGTTCATGGTTCACTGCTGCCACGCTGGCGCGGTGCTGCACCAATCCAACGCTCACTATGGGCGGGTGATGCAGAAACTGGTGTGACCATTATGCAAATGGATGTTGGTTTAGACACCGGTGACATGCTCTATAAGCTCTCCTGCCCGATTACTGCAGAAGATACCAGTGGTACGCTGTACGACAAGCTGGCAGAGCTTGGCCCACAAGGGCTTATCACCACATTGAAACAACTGGCAGACGGCACGGCGAAACCAGAAGTTCAGGACGAAACTCTTGTCACTTACGCCGAAAAGTTGAGTAAAGAAGAAGCGCGTATTGACTGGTCGCTTTCGGCAGCGCAGCTTGAACGCTGCATTCGCGCTTTCAATCCATGGCCAATGAGCTGGCTGGAAATTGAAGGACAGCCGGTTAAAGTCTGGAAAGCGTCGGTCATTGATACGGCAACCAACGCTGCACCAGGAACGATCCTTGAAGCCAATAAACAAGGCATTCAGGTTGCGACTGGTGGTGGCATCCTGAACCTGCTCTCGTTACAACCTGCGGGTAAGAAAGCGATGAGCGCGCAAGACCTCCTGAATTCTCGTCGGGAATGGTTTGTTCCGGGCAAACGTCTGGCCTGATAGTCCACTCTTCTAAGCCCGGTCTTGCCGGGCATTTTTATACTTATGAAAAAACAACGTAATTTACGTAGCATGGCGGCCCAGGCCGTTGAACAAGTCGTCGAGCAAGGGCAATCATTAAGCAACATTTTGCCACCGCTCCAGCAAAAAGTTTCCGATAAAGACAAAGCTCTTCTTCAAGAGTTGTGCTTTGGCGTACTGCGTACGCTTTCACAGTTAGACTGGCTGATTAATAAATTAATGGCCCGTCCGATGACCGGCAAACAGCGGACCGTGCATTACCTGATTATGGTTGGTTTGTATCAACTGCTTTATACCCGCATTCCACCTCATGCTGCGCTGGCTGAAACGGTTGAAGGGGCTGTCGCAATTAAGCGCCCGCAACTTAAAGGGTTAATTAACGGTGTGTTACGCCAGTTCCAGCGTCAGCAAGAAGAGTTATTAGCCGAGTTTAATGCCAGTGATTCACGTTATCTACATCCTTCCTGGTTGCTGAAGCGTCTGCAAAAAGCGTATCCAGAGCAGTGGCAATCTATCGTTGAAGCCAATAACCAGCGCCCGCCAATGTGGCTGCGCGTTAATCGTACGCATCATTCCCGCGACAGCTGGCTTGCATTGCTGGATGAAGCAGGAATGAAAGGCTTCCCACATACGGATTACCCTGATGCTGTACGGCTGGAAACACCTGCACCTGTTCATGCGTTACCCGGTTTTGAAGACGGATGGGTTACCGTTCAGGATGCATCAGCACAAGGTTGCATGACCTGGCTTGCGCCACAAAACGGTGAACACATTCTGGATCTTTGTGCCGCTCCCGGCGGTAAAACAACGCATATCCTTGAGGTGGCACCAGAAGCACAGGTTCTTGCGGTTGATATTGACGAACCACGCCTCTCTCGCGTTTACGACAATTTAAAACGCCTTGGTATGAAGGCGACTGTGAAACAAGGTGATGGCCGTTCCCCTTCCCAATGGTGTGGCGAGCAACAGTTTGATCGCATTTTATTAGATGCACCTTGTTCGGCAACAGGTGTGATTCGTCGCCATCCGGATATCAAATGGTTACGTCGCGATCGCGATATCCCGGAACTCGCGCAACTGCAGTCTGAAATTCTCGACGCCATCTGGCCGCATTTAAAATCCGGTGGAACTCTGGTCTATGCCACCTGTTCGGTGTTACCGGAAGAGAATAGCCTGCAGATTAAAGCCTTTTTGCAACGTACCACTGATGCCGAACTTTGCGACACTGGAACACCAGAACAACCGGGTAAGCAAAATCTGCCTGGTGCAGAAGAGGGCGACGGCTTCTTTTACGCTAAGCTAATCAAAAAGTGATGAGATAACGGGTCGCGACTGATGAAAATTATCATTCTGGGTGCCGGTCAGGTTGGCGGTACACTGGCGGAAAACCTGGTTGGCGAGAACAACGATATTACTGTTGTCGATACCAACGGTGAACGCCTGCGGACCTTGCAGGATAAATTTGACCTGCGAGTCGTGCAGGGGCATGGCTCTCATCCACGCGTATTGCGGGAGGCTGGGGCCGACGACGCCGATATGCTGGTTGCTGTAACCAGTTCAGATGAAACCAATATGGTTGCCTGCCAGGTAGCCTACTCACTTTTCAACACCCCTAATCGCATCGCTCGTATCCGCTCACAAGACTACGTGCGCGATGCCGATAAGCTATTTCATTCAGATGCTGTACCGATTGATCATCTGATCGCACCAGAGCAGTTGGTCATCGATAATATTTACCGACTGATTGAGTATCCTGGCGCATTGCAGGTGGTGAACTTCGCTGAGGGTAAAGTCAGTCTGGCTGTGGTTAAAGCCTATTATGGCGGCCCGCTGATTGGTAACGCACTTTCGACCATGCGCGAGCATATGCCACATATCGATACTCGAGTAGCGGCCATCTTCCGTCACGATCGCCCCATTCGTCCGCAAGGTTCGACTATTGTTGAAGCTGGTGATGAAGTGTTCTTTATTGCCGCTTCACAGCATATCCGCGCGGTGATGAGTGAATTACAGCGACTGGAAAAACCGTATAAGCGGATCATGCTGGTTGGTGGCGGTAATATCGGTGCAGGGTTGGCGCGTCGTCTGGAAAAAGATTACAGCGTTAAACTCATCGAACGTAATCAGCAACGCGCTGCCGAACTGGCAGAAAAGTTGCAAAATACAATCGTCTTTTTTGGTGATGCATCGGATCAAGAACTGCTGGCCGAAGAACATATCGATCAAGTTGATCTGTTTATTGCCGTCACCAACGATGACGAGGCCAATATCATGTCTGCCATGCTTGCCAAACGTATGGGTGCAAAAAAGGTGATGGTCTTGATCCAGCGTCGCGCTTATGTGGATCTGGTTCAGGGAAGCGTGATCGATATTGCGATTTCACCGCAACAAGCAACTATTTCTGCGTTGCTTAGCCATGTGCGAAAAGCAGATATTGTTGGTGTTTCCTCATTGCGCCGCGGCGTAGCAGAAGCTATTGAAGCCGTTGCTCACGGTGATGAAAGCACCTCACGCGTTGTCGGCAGAGTCATTGATGAAATCAAGCTCCCCCCAGGAACGATTATTGGAGCGGTGGTACGTGGAAACGACGTGATGATTGCCAATGACAATCTGCGCATTGAGCAAGGCGATCACGTAATTATGTTCCTCACAGATAAAAAGTTTATTACCGACGTCGAAAGACTCTTCCAACCAAGCCCTTTCTTTTTGTAATTAATAAGGCGTCTAATGACGCCTTATTATTTCCCTTTGATTATCAAGGATTAATTAAATTCATTCCTGGCAGGAAAATAACTTAACATTTGTTAGACTTATGATTGTCAGCTTCATAGGGAGAATAACATGAGCATTATTAAAGAATTTCGCGAATTTGCGATGCGTGGGAACGTGGTGGATTTGGCGGTGGGTGTCATTATCGGTGCGGCATTTGGGAAGATTGTCTCTTCACTGGTTGCCGATATCATCATGCCGCCTCTGGGCTTATTAATTGGCGGGATCGACTTTAAACAGTTTGCTGTCACTCTACGCGATGCGCAGGGGGATATCCCTGCTGTTGTGATGCATTACGGTGTCTTCATTCAAAACGTCTTTGATTTTCTGATTGTGGCCTTTGCCATCTTTATGGCGATTAAGCTAATCAACAAACTGAATCGGAAAAAAGAAGAACCAGCAGCAGCACCTGCACCAACTAAAGAAGAAGTATTACTGACAGAAATTCGTGATTTGCTGAAAGAGCAGAATAACCGCTCTTAACAAGCGCCTGAAAGCAGAAAGCCAGTGGTAAAAAAGTGATTGACTTTCTTGCCACTGGCCTCCCAGTTCCCCCGATTGCCATGTTTTCCTTTTCGCATGTAACTGCCTTTCCCCTTCTTATTTTTCTCTACGCGCTGTCGGAATAAGGGATCATGTAGTAATGCTTCTATCGCATTATCCTTTATCTGCCCTTTAGTATGCTGATATCGGCTCATAAAAACTCCAGTTGGCTATTTAACGGCGCGAGTGTAATCCTGCCAGTGCAAAAAATCAACAGCCACTCTTAACGCCACTCGCCCCTTGTTCAAGAGCTTCAAGAATCGAGCAATAAACACTGCTATGGGCGGTCCCACAACAGGCATCGTTAAGGCGTTGCAAGGAACGCTGCATACTCTGCAACTCGGCTATCCGTGCTTCGACTTCCTGCAATCTTTCCTGCACAATGCCTTTTGACTCCTGACAGGTATGGTGTTCAGGATCGATACGGATCGACAGCAACTCGCGGATCGACTCCAGACTGAAACCAAGTTGTCTGGCATGGCGGATAAATTTCAATCGCTGGAGATCGCTTTCGGTATACAGGCGAAACCCACCTTCGGTACGCACTTCATGCTCCATCATCTGCTGCTTTTCATAATAACGAATCGTGTCGGGTGTTACTTCCACCATTTTTGCCAGCTCACCAATACGATACATACATACTCCACTAGTTATCGTTGATTTTATTCAACAACTTGTCAGCATAATCGCCGCGTAAAAAATCGGTACTCAATCCAGCTTGTCGCAGCTTTAATTCCAGTAATGACAATCGACGACTAACCTCTTGATATTGTGGATCATCGTGACGGATACCTTTGAGGATATCCAAAAGCTGAATTGCTTCCCTCCGCTGCTCAAGTTCTGGCGGTAAGCAACCGGCATTCTTCAACAAGCGATACCCCGCACGTAACTCAGGCGGCACATGAGAATCATCATCCAGTATCAATGGTTCGCCGCTACCTGCCAGGTTATCAAACTCACCTTTCGCTTGCGCTTCTGATATATGGCGCTCTGCCCACTGGTCAAGTAACCACATAAATACTCCAGGGGATGAACAAAAAGAGTACAGCTATTGTAGATAAGTGGGGATACTACGGGTATAAAAAAACCCGCCGGGGCGCTGAGGGATCCCCATAAATCAGCGCTAATAAACCAACACCATATTCTGGTAGGTTTT
>NZ_PTRE01000215.1 GCF_002965065.1 Escherichia sp. MOD1-EC7003 | reverse complement strand
ACATGTGTCATTCCTTTTTGATTGTATATTACTGGAATGACACAGAATTTCTAACACTCCCTCAACCCCTGTCATGAAATTTATTTAATCTTTTTATTTCTGTCTACCATCCATTTGAGCAAGAAACCATCTCCCTGCTTTTATATACTTTATTCTTTCAATATCATTCAACTCAGATGCTGAGAGCAAAATACCCATAACAAATTCTTTATCCACCTGTTCGATACTACAATTCATAGCCTTAGCTACTTCCGCCCCAAGTATAATCTTGAGCCTTGTTTCAACTTTCTTTTGCTCTGATTTCTCCATTGACTTAAGACGGTTAAGTTCAAGTTGAGCAAATGCCACCTTTTGTTTTAATGTTTTTTCTGTTCTTGATCTTTTACTTTCATCACTCATACAACATCATCCTTACCCAAAAAATAGGCAAATACTTCATCCACGCCTTTCATGGCGAGAACATCACTGAACAGCAAAATAGACGTCGCCAGATTACCCGCTTCATCTGATGGTATAGAGCTAAAGAACTCCATCACTTCATCTTCATCATGGTATCGTGTCATCGCATCAACTTTTATTTGCCATTCACCAATAGCAAAAAGCGCTGCTTCAAAGCAGGACTCAAATCGTTCCATATCAGGGCCAAAATGATACGTTATTCCTTCTTTATATTTCGCAATGAAAATTTCAGTAATCTTTTCATTACTGTTCTGAAGAATACGAGTATCAATAGTAAAAACATAGGCCAGTTGTGCATTCATTTTTTATCTCCTTTGGTTATTGAATATTATATTTAACTATCACCAAAGAGAAATAACGTCAAATTAATAAAGTATTAGATTTTACAATAGGATGTTAATCCTAAATCTACAACCGAAAATATCCCTTGTAATCATCCTTAATTTAAAATATTAAGTCATATGCACAATAATTAGTGATTCACCTAATCCAAAATCATCAGTAATTAAGTTATCAAATGATACACATTATTCTAAAACTTCTTTTATCTATATCCTCCAACGTTTACAATGCATGATAGGCAACGATTAATCATAAGAGGTAATTATGAATATTTTTAGTCTCATCACTGATCCTGATAATGCAGTTTATTTGACTTTAGATAAATTTTATAAAAAAACGCATAGACATTATCCCTATATTCAAAAGGTTAATGGAGAAACTAAAGCATACGCTTTATGCCCAAGATGTCACAATCCGGTCCTTTTGGTTAATAGAATAAATAATCAGACGGAATCAAAAACTTTATATGCTAAGCATGTTAAACATGATGTAATGGGTATCGCATCATATTCTCAACAAGGTTATGATGATTGCTCACTTGCAAACCCAACAAATCTTGATGCAAAAATCAAGAGAGATATTAATAATAAATCAAATAATGAAATAAAAGATGCTGTTAAAAATTATTTCGATCTACTTATATACTCAATTGAATCACATATAGGCATCAATTTTTCTGATTCCGTTTTAGCTCAAATGCTTGAGGATTTCAACGCTTGTGATGGACACCAGTATAGAGCGATTAACTTATATAATTTACCGTTATCATTTGTCTACATCGCAAATGCTCAGGTTCTTTATGGTTGTAGAGTAAACGGAAAAATCAAAGAAAATATAGATAAAAACTCAGAATCATTTATAACATCCGGTACAGAACTTTATGATAAGAGCCTGTATTATGTTAATAGAAAGAAAGGCAGTCCTTATAATAAAATCCTGTTTTATTTCTCTAATCATACCATTTCGACAGAAAATGATGATGAATCGGTAATGTTATATATTGTAGAAAAAAAACAGGATCAGACTATAGATTCAGCAAAAATACTCTATAAAGAAAAAATATATTTTGATGGCACATATTTTTTTAATACTATGAAAAAAAGAGCACGGCTAAACGATTTAGCAAAATCAATTATTCAATAGTATTTATTCTGGAATGCTAATTATTTTTGATAACGGCTGGTTTAATACCAGCTTTATCAAGTCGATAGATATTGATGATGTATCAAATTGTTCCAACTCATACTCTGCAAAAGGTAAATCGCCGACCACTTTTATATTCCCCATTATCTTTCCCAGAATATCACAAAATTCTTGATCTGTTTTTGGTTTTTCAATCAATCCTAAATCCAGTAACTTTTGATATTCAAATAATGCTCTAAGTGTTGCATTTTCCCAAAAAGTAAATTCATGAAAATATGTTCCGTCTTCATATCTAGATTTTCTAAACTCCATTATATCTCCTTATGTTAATTATTATACATGGAGTAATACAATTATTCTCATCAGTCAAATCATAAAATTATAATAAATTCCATGAGTGGGTAAAGCTCAGTAGAAATGAAAAAACAACATCATTGAAAGATAGTTTTAAGCAGACAAAATTTTATGTGTTAGATCGTCTTAAAAAGTTAAAGCCTCTCCCAGACACTACCAATATAGACGATAAAAAACATAATGAGCATAGTGATAATAACGAAGTCCATAAAAAAGACAGAAGAGGCAAATAGTATTATCCATACATTATCCGTAGTATCAACGCTCATAAACGCAAGTATGTTTATGAGCAATAAAAATAATATTATCATTAGGTTTTGGCTTTTTATACTTATATTTCTCATTCAAAGACTCCATATTAAATATACACATACCATAATAAATATGTGATCTTATCAGTTTGTCAATGCAATGAAATAATGTCTATAGATAAGATCTACGCACTTAGCAGTAAAACTATCCAAATAAAGTGTTTTTGCCGCATAGATTAAATTTGATTGCCATAAAAATAAAATAGTGCAACGCATGTGATAGTAATTACTAACCAAAAACATCTGGCACTCTCCGCGTTACTTATTTTTGCACATTCGTGTTTTTATTTTCACCTGTAAATTTTAAACTCTATTTTCCAACCTCAACCTGTGAATTGTGCAACACATAACACTCTCTATTTTATTGTTTTTTTTCATCAAATTTAGCTATCCCGCCTTACGGCGGGAATAATTAATACCTCTTTTGCCCTTACGGGCCTTTTCTTTACTCTTTTTGTTCTGTGGACGTGAAACCTACACCTTTAATCCAGTTTGCGCCGCTTAACCCGGCGTATTATTTTACAACAATACATATATTTCGTATTAATTGATAAGAGGGGCATTTTACATTGGTTTATTTTTTTAAAGACAATGCCCACCTATACACTGCTACGCAGTGTGTGGGGTCTACCGACGGTTGCTGCCGCAGGCTAACACCGTTTCCTTCGGAAACAAGGTCAACGTCAACACCAGAGTTTTTCTTACGAAAAACTAAAACCAGCATAGTTATATTTTCGATTTATTTTCTGGTTTGATATTTAAATTTGTATTGAGGATTTTTATTTTATGGCGATTTTTCATCTGGATTTTAAAATTGTGAAACGAAGCGAAGGCATGACTTCCGTTGCGAAAGCTGCCTACCATGCCCGTACACGTATTACAGATGATCGCATTGGTGAAACATATGATTTTAGCCACAGAACAGACCTTCATGGTCATATTATATTGGCTCCGGTTTCCGCACCTTCTCATATTATTGAAAGCTCGTCAGCGCTATGGAATGAAGTTGAAAGAGTAGAACGCCAGAACAACGGACAAACAGCCCGTTATTTTGATGTCGCTATCCCTGTAGAACTCAGCAACGATGACAAGAAAAAATTAGTTGCCGAATACTGTCAGAAAAACTTTGTCGATAAGGGGATGATAGCTGATATCGCATTCCATGATTTAGACAGTAAAAACCCACATGCTCACGTCATGTTAACCCTGAAAACAATTGGTCCAGAAGGCTTCGGCAAAAAAGACAGAAGCTGGAATGATAAGAAGATGGTTGTTCAGTGGCGTGAGTCGTGGGCCGCGATGTCGAACAGCTACCTTGAAGCCGCAGACAGTGAAGAACGTATCGATCACCGTTCTCTCAGAACTCAATGTGCTGATGCCCTTGCCCAAGCAGAAGAAGCATTCAGCGCTGAAGAGAAAGCCTTCTGGCTTGCCAAGGCAACAGAAACCAACCGTCCGGCAATGCAACGTGTTCATCGTGCTAAATGGAATGACACCGAGTCACAGGAACAACGAGCTGCTGAACAAGCCCTACGCAATCTTCAAATTGAAGAGGCCAAGAAGGTTTATGCAACATTTAGTGAGCTACCACTGGAGATCGTTGTTGATGTCAGAAGCTTTACGATATCTGTTCTTCCAGAACCCGAAGAAATTATTATTCCTGACGACTCGACAGTAGAAGAACAGCAACCGATTGTGGCAACACCAGCTACAAGCAGGAGACCAGCAGTAAAATCTTACCGTAACCCTAATAAGATGAGTAAGGTTGGTATGGCAGGAGAAGGAACACCCGTTCTGGTTGCTCCTGAATCGAATAAATCCACTAAACTGAAAACACCTTCTTCTCGAAACACCAGAGCGATAAACCGCGTTCCCATGAGCAATAGAAAGCAGGTTAAGCCGCGTCAGAATGGAATGTTCAAGCGTTTCACGCTACTGGTAGTGAGTTTCTTCAAAGAGAAATTTATCTGGGCCAAAAGGAAACCCGATACCACTGATGCTGACCATGATAAGCGTATCGCAGAAAACTATGTGTTTGATGAAGTATTGGGTGTCAAGGTTCCACGCTCAGAGTTTGAAAAACGCGCTAAGTTTAACAATGGCCAAAAATCATCAGAAACAGAGTTCTATAGCAACGTATCAGATAATAACGAGACAGTTCGTTTCCCAAGCCGTCCTAAGAAAAAACAGTCCGAGGTTAATAATCATTTAATTTTCATTGAGGAAAACCAGCTAGATAATATAAAAAACCATATAATTCAAAAACCAAAACCATAAAAAATACAGAATAGAATAACGATGAGTTTATTTATTCATTTTTAATTTACGTGTGATGGCGTAGGACATAAAGCAGATTGCATTACCATTAGTAATGTGTCATGCTTCTATATTAAAAGAAGGGCTACCTTCTTTTTTCAAAAATATGATTTTATTAAGGTAAAGTATGTCTTCTATATCAAAAAGAAATCGCAATAAAATGGCGAAAGTCCAGCAAAGAAAACAGCACACAGGTTTATCCAAGCGAAAAGAAAAAAGAAGTGCTATATATAACAGTTTAATTTCCTTAGAAGAAAGCCAAAAAATATTAAAATATTTATCATTTGGATTTGAGAAGGATTTATATAAAGCGTCATTGAATAATTTGAGCGACAAAGGAAACCCACTTCGATTCAATAACTTTGCATATTGTATGCGAGAAATAATATCGCTGATTTTATCTCGATACTCTACTGACGAAGATATATTAAGGTGCTGTTGGTATACTAATGAGACCGATGATGAAAACGGCATTACCAGAGCACAACGGTTTAAATATATTATCCAAGGCGGTTTAAGTGATAATAAATTATCTGAATTGTTGCAATTTGATGAAGATGAAGATGAAGATGAAGAAAACTATATTGCTAAAAGATTGAAAGAGTTTACTAAATTATTTAGAGAACTAAACCAACATACTCATTTAAGAGAAACAAGATTTAATATTGGTGATAAAAAATGTGAAGCTTTGGCTCATGCTGTAATTTCTACAGTATTCAGCATATTAAAAATAATGGAAGATCTACGTGATATTATCAATAAACAGGTGGAATCTGTGATTGATGAGATCCTTTTAGAAGAATTCATTAGCCAAACCTATGATGAATTAGACGTATTATCATCACACTCTAATGTGGATAACTTTGAATTAGACTCCTATGCTGTATCGAAAATTTGCAGTCAGTTTGTGTTAATTCAAGGTCAAGGGATTGCAAATTGTGTTCTTCAATGGGGGTCAAACTCAGATATGAGGAATGATATTGGTGCAACAATGGATGAAAGCTTTGTTTTCGATTTTTCTATACAAGCGTCATTGGATAATTTAAGAAACTTATCATTAGCCCCCCAAGGTATAGTAATTAATACATCTTCATGGTGGAATGACTAACTCAGACAGTTATTTCTTAACAGTAGATTGATAGAAGTAGTTTAAAATTTCTTCTATCAATCTATTTATAGTTCTATGATGGATATCAATAGCAAATGTAATTTTTACACATCATCATTAAATATTCTTTTCAACAATAAATTAATCATATTTTCATCATTCGCAATAAGTTTTTCTTTTTTAGCCCTCGTTAACGATTTTATATATTTTTCTCCTGATCTGGCTAAAAAACCAGATTCAATATTTGATATCGAAAAAACCAATTTTACAGGGCGTCTTGATTTAGTATGCTGAGCACAATATTTCCCTGCTGAATTATGAACATCAACTCTATGTTGTAGATCACTTGTAATACCAGTATAATATGAACCATCACAGCATTCTAAAATATATATTGAATACTTTTTATTGTTTTCCATATCCTTACGCCCCTATATTTATTATTGATGATATTAGACTAAAACCACACAGTACTCAAGGTCTATGTAATGAATGCCTGATATATATGGCGAACAGAGAACACAAATAACATATTCATTGAAAATATGTTATTTTGATAAATTAATATTACATTCTTCTTCTGAATAAAAAATTTCAGTAAAATTGCTTGCCTGCTATAACCCTACGATAGCAATTATTAGAAAGCTGGTAGTAGTTCCGTAGATATACCTCTGAGAGAAGACAGGCCAAAAGACATAAGGATAATGACTTAGGCGCACCACTGCGGATACACACCATACAAAACGGAGGCTAACCAGCCCGTGCAACATGCCCCCACACTGTTCTTCTTCAGAGCAACAGGGGCATTTAACGGTCCAGCATCCTTTTAGTTAGCTCTCCAGCCATTGCTGGTTTTAACGAGATTCATTGCACCATCCGCAGGTTCATTCATCCCTTTAACATTGGCGAATGCTTTTTTGTCAATCCAGCCCGGAACGTCAACCAGCTTCCACGTATAAGTCACGCGAACTACTTTCTGATTACCGTTTCCCGGCTCAGTCCATTCCTTAATCTCGTCAACAGCACGACGACCAACACAGGCACCGTCTATTGTGCTCCAGACTTTGGCTTTTTTGCCTTCCTCTGTTATCCCTAATACATTCGAGTCATAGCCCTGTTCAAAAACCATCAGGCCCTGCTCAATAAAACCGTCGAGGATCACTGAATTGGTCCCTGTGCCAGTTGAATCAAGCCGTGGCTTGGCAAGACGGATGGGGAAGCTGGTGTTATTGTTATCCAGCGAGAAGCAGTATTTATCCTGCCCAATCTTGGCGTTGATCGCTTTCTCGAAATCGCCTTTTTCACCACATCCCGCCAGTGCCAGAGCTACGCCAGCAACGAGTAAAATCTTCTTCATCTGCTTATCCATCCTGATAATCAAAATTGCGTATATTTTTTGACCTAATCCGGTCAGGGCTAGAGTTGTTGCGGGATCCGGCTGTTATCACATAGCAAAACCACCGCTTAACCAATTGATAGGATTCAATTCTTTTAGCGTCTCGTCATATCGTTTAAAACGATCAAAAACAACCACATGATAGTTTTTAACTATCATAAATTGGCATTCGATCGATGATAACAATTAACCACCGATCGATACGACACATTTAATCGTCAAAATCTATCAATAATCAATTATCGATCTTTTATATCGATCATAATTTCAAGTTCTGATAGCCTTGCAACGCCGAGACCGATGCCATGAGTTTGGTGCCGTAGGACGTATAAAACGAAGCAAAGCTCTGTGAGCGGGTTCAGTCTCTTTAACTCATTTACATGGAGGAAGTAGGAGTGGAAGCAACAGGTATCGTATTTTTAGTGGTGCTCTTCGTTATTATCATGACCGCAGCAGATATACAGAAGAAAAAGCACTACAACAGCTTCACTGAAGTTTTGGATGGAGATATTTTATCTTATGAATGTCAGCGAACCGGGATCGTCATAGATACCAAACAGCGCACAGTTCGTTTTTTCGATAAAGAAAGAGACAAGACATATTCTTATGACAATATCAGAGAGATCAATTATACGCTTTCAGAGGGTGGTAAGTTTTACGGCAATGGAACACTACGAGGTATGAACAATGCCGCTATTGCTAACTGGAGAGAACAACTTTCCGCTAATCAACGTTCTGGCCTAAATATTTTAACTGATGATATTAAAAATCCCATGTGGAAAATTAATGTTCCTTTGAAAAATAAATCCACGTCAAACCAAGAACTCTGCGAACGCTGGCTTCTTGTCTTCAAACAATATGTTTTTTAATCCGCTATCTTTAATTATTATCTACCTATGGGGCTAAAATGAAAAAAATGCTTATTGCTGTATTGGTTATTCTTCCACTTGCCAGTTGCACAGTACATGGCAATAAATCTCTTACAGATGAAAATCATCAGACAGTAAAGCTAAAAATCGTCAAAGGAAAAACTACCCAACAAGAGATTCTTACCGCATTCGGGGAACCACAGACACGCGCCACGAACGATGGACAAGAGATGTGGAGCTATTCCAGTATGACGGGAGAAAGCCAGTTATCTAACTACATTCCCGGCCTTGCACTACTGACCAATAGCAGTACAGCACACATTAAATCGTTGGATCTCTGGTTTAAAGGGGATATTGTAGAGCGTTATAATTTTAGCCAGACAGCAAGTAAGACTTCTCGCGGTTTGATGGATTAATTATTACATGGATAGACTCATATAGCTGGGTAAGATCATCCACCCTCTTTAGACTCCGTTCGATACAGCACATCATTGTAATGAGCTTCGGCATCTGTTGAAGCTCTATCTCTTTTTTCCGCTCAAATCCATCATTCCTAAATTTAGGGTTTATAAATGATTGAAATCGGGTGTGTATAGCATCATTAGACGCGGGATAAAAACAAGTAAAACCTACTAACAAGGAAAATCATGCTATCCCGGTTAATATTCAACAATACATTACTGATGAAAAAGCATACGATTATAATTGGCAAGATTATATTTTCACAAAATAAGTTCAAAAATGAACCAGAATATTGTATTCTCCTGATACTGGTTCAATGAGGATGAATCATAATAGAGATTCTAATATTTATGATTATATATAACCTAAGCAAATTTCAGACAACGAATCATAAACCTATGATATATTATGCATTTCTCTATCGTCGGCTCAAAACAAGATTAAAAATAGGATGAACCATGAAAAAACAAACTAAAGAGAAAACATATACAATGTATATATTAGAGCTTGAAGATAATTGTTATTACATCGGCATAACAAAGTTTTTAGGGCGCTCCATGGATAAACATCATCAAGGGAAATGTTCTTGGACAAAACTACATAAGCCATTAAAAATACAAGAGTCTTATTATGTTCATGTAATATCTGATGATGAATTGCCTTCTTTAGTTAAGGAAAAAGCTAATGAATACGCCCAATTGTATGGTATAGAGAATGTTGGATATTGGCAAAAAGTTTTCAGAGAATATTATGTATATGTTTGGGAACTAGAAGGTGGAAACTACTATATCGGCATGACGGTAAGATTAAAGAACAGAAATTTTGAACATATAAGCAAAAGAGGCTCAGACTGGACAAAGAAGCATAAACCAATAAAACTTATAGAAAAAACCAACTTTTTATCTGATGACATTAATTATGTTTATAGAATAGAAAACGTTAAAACATTCGAGTATATGTTCCGTTATGGTATTGATAAAGTTAGAGGAGGCACTTTTAGTACTGCAGACACTTTGTATAAAAGCATAATATTAAAATATATACACAAATACAAATATACACTTTCCGTCTATGAAGAAATAATGACATACATTCGACCAGAATTAGTTCCCAATAATTTATGGGGTCTTGTACGCATT
>NZ_PTRE01000214.1 GCF_002965065.1 Escherichia sp. MOD1-EC7003 | reverse complement strand
GCGGCCCGTCGGGCGGGGTATCGCCGGACCGGGGCTGCTGGCCCGCGTGCTGACCTCGAAGTATGCAGAGCACACCCCGCTGTAGCGCCAGTCAGAAATATACGGCCGGCAAGGTGTGGAGCTGAGCCGTTCACTGCTGTCGGGCTGGGTGGATGCATGCTGCCGGCTGCTGTCTCCGCTGGAAGAGGCGCTTCATGGCTATGTGCTGACTGACGGTAAGCTCCATGTTGATGACACGCCTGTCCCGGTGCTGTTGCCAGGCAATAAGAAAACGAAGACCGGGCGGTTGTGGGCGTATGTTCGTGACGACCGCAATGCCGGGTCAGCGTTGGCACCTGCAGTGTGGTTCGCTTACAGCCCGGACAGGAAAGGCATCCATCCGCAGACTCATCTTGCTTGCTTCAGCGGTGTGCTGCAAGCGGATGCGTACGCCGGGTTCAACGAGCTGTATCGCAATGGTCGGATAACGGAAGCTGCCTGCTGGGCTCATGCCCGCCGAAAGATCCACGATGTGCACGTCCGCATCCCGTCAGCACTGACGGAAGAAGCCCTGGAGCAGATCGGTCAGTTGTACGCCATAGAGGCGGATATAAGGGGAATGCCGGCAGAGCAGCGGCTTGCTGAACGTCAGCGAAAAACGAAACCGCTGTTGAAATCCCTGGAAAGCTGGTTGCGTGAAAAGATGAAGACCCTGTCGCGACACTCAGAGTTGGCGAAGGCGTGCGCGTACGCACTTAACCAGTGGCCGGCACTGACGTACTATGCGAACGATGGCTGGGTGGAAATCGACAACAACATCGCTGAAAATGCCCTGCGGGCGGTCAGTCTGGGTCGTAAAAACTTCCTGTTCTTCGGCTCTGACCATGGTGGTGAGCGGGGAGCGCTACTGTACAGCCTGATCGGGACGTGCAAACTGAATGACGTGGATCCAGAAAGCTACCTTCGCCATGTGCTTGGCGTCATAGCAGACTGGCCGGTCAACCGGGTCAGCGAACTGCTTCCGTGGCGCATAGCACTGCCAGCTGAATAACACATCCCCGTCAATACGGCCCTCGCTGTACGCTTACAAACAGACCAGACGGTTTAAATGAGCCGGTTACGCGTCAGGTGACGGACTTCTATCACCGTAATCTGCTGGACAGCCCGGAGGCGCAGGCATGGCTGGTACACCGTGGCCTGAACCACCCTGAACTGGTGAGTCACTTCCGGCTGGAGTTCGCGACTTAACAATGTCAGTATTTCAGATGTTAAAAACCATGACACAGGAAAGGAGAGCAGCAGGGTAGGGCCACAAAACTATTCACTCTTATAAATAAATTGGACTTTGCGCATTAAACCATTGCCGCAGTCGGTGAACCGCATATCAGGCACAGGCAGTTTTTCTGGCAGCTTAAATTTGACACAGCTTAATATAGTGATTTATTAAACAGGTTCAGTATGCTGCCAGAAGGTTTTAGTCGTTATGGGCGTCCGTTAGTTTTCAACTAACTGAACGACGACTAGCCTGCCGCCTTCCTCCTTTGACAGAACAAACTGAGCGTTATTCGTCAGTTCAATTTTTTCACCAATGGCAATCTGTCGTTTATCCGGTAATGACATAAGCCCATTTATGCCTTCATTTACTAACCACCACTGATCGTTATGGAAAACAAAATACCCAACTCGTTTCCTTTGTGCATCGGTTGTGCGCTCATTTGGCGCAATGAGGCGATTCACATGCCACGCATAGATTGACTGCCCGCTCCACACCATCAACCGGTGATCGTCAGGACGATAACTGCCTTCCTTTCGGGATGAATATAAATTTAGAACCGGTAATTTACCCTTGTATGGCGTACTGCAGTAGGGACAAACCGGCTTTGTCTTACCTGAGAAAACGTACCATTTCTGTTCACACGCCTTGTTCTGGCAGGGCTGTATCAGATCAACTGTTTTAACCAGGGCACTTTCCCACTCATCGGCGGTCGGGCGTTTAGTGGCATCGTGTAAGCCATCAATAAAGGCGCGTTCAAACAAAGGCGTCAGATAAGGGCCCATGATGGTGTAAGGAATTTTCTCCGGGTCAGCCCAGGGCAGTGAAAAGGAGGATAGCTGACTGACTTTGACTGCATTGCTTTTGTCTGTCGGATGTTCAATGAAGAGCGCCTTCTCACCCATAGATAAGGTCTCATCACGTACTTCATCCGACATGTCATGTATTTTTCCGCCACGTAGCGGATGACGGAAGAACAGATACATGTAGATAAGCACCGACAGCGCATGACGGTCAGTAGTAATGCTTGGCAATACGCGGTTCGGATCCTCTTTGGAAAGATGGCTGGTTTTCACCACTTCCGGAGCGATAAAATCCGGGGTACCCACGACGTCGGGAGGATACTTTCCAGGGACAACCAGGCCGTCTACGTCAATGATGCAGGCATGTCCCATTTCTGGATTGAACCGCCCCGGGAATCCTGGAGACTAAACTCCCTGAGAAAGAGGTAAACAGGATGACT
>NZ_PTRE01000213.1 GCF_002965065.1 Escherichia sp. MOD1-EC7003 | reverse complement strand
ATGATGAGCTGGCAGCCTGAGTTCACAGGTAAAATACTCTCCAGGAAAACCGGGGCGGTTCAGCGGTATATGTTTTGCCCACATACAGCGAGTCTTCCTGGACACAAATAATGGCGATTGGCTTATTCTCGTTATCCAGAACAACCAGAGTGTTGAATGGGTAGTTTTTCCCTTCCTGCAACTGACTTTGATCAAGGTCCATTCGGACAGTAATTATCCCGCCTGAGTAGGTTGGGACGAGGTTGATGGTGCAAAATTGACTGGTCAGTTCTGCCAGATCGAAAGCCTTTGGCAGTTCTCCAATCTCATAAGTGCCATCTCCTTTCTTAGTAACCAGTGAACTGGTACCGAAAACGGCCTTGCTGATTAAAAATCGAGAGCCTTTGTTAATGGACGATTCAGCGCGCCGCTGATAGTAATAGTCCAACAACTGACTCTTATAGAGGTTTGTTGAGACGTCAGACATGATTTTCCCTAATCAATGTTGTGAAGCCTCATTGTAAGATAAGTAACTTGTCACCCCGCCCTGCGGACGGGGTGATTGTCACGCATCGCTATCCAACAGCAAATCATCTGCGCGGGTGCGATCAAACGTAGGCGTTGCTTTCACAATAGTGCCGCCCGGCGTTGCAGTGATCGGGGCGTTAATCGACGTAACTTCAGTAAGCGAAGTTGTATCCGAAGTTTCAAACCAGCAGAATGCTTTTTCGGTATCAGAAATCTCATTCAAAGTGATCATGTCGGCCTGTTCATTTACAACAACCGACAAATAGAGCGTAAGCCCATCAAACACTATATGCAGTGGCAGTAGAGGCTTTACGAACTGATTAAACTTTCTGAGAATTTCTTCTGTAATTGCGGACTGATCTATCGTTCCAGTAATACCCATTGTCCGGGCCAGGTCGTTTATGGGAATACTGATCATTCCTCTGGAAGTCAGAAACATCTCGCCGAATGTGCCGCCGGTGGTTTCCAGTGTGCTTTCTGGAATCAGGACCGTGCCATAGGGATGACGTTCAAAGTCCACCGGAGCATATATGGGATCCCATAAAACCGATATACCGTTAAATTCGCGATAAATTGTCTGGTTTATAGGGCGTTCAGTACCCTTAAAATGGATCTCATCAAACCGCTGTTGTAACAACATCGGAACGGAAGATGAATTCGACGTTCTGATAGTAAAAAACTGGCCAAGTTCATTTGTCCTAGTCTCCAGATCCTCCTTGCTCATGGAGAAAATAGACTTCCGGTTGGTAATTCGCTCCAACCATGGGTCAACAAAGGTGTCCATCATTGACTGAACCAAATCAGCCAATGATTTATAAAGTAATGACTTTTGCTTAGCTGATGTAAGCCGGTTATTAAACCAGGAACGCTGCATCACTCCTCCTCATACGAAATATTAAAGGTGGAGTTTTCTGTATCCAGATAAACGAAATCGTAAAAGCCGTTGGACTCATTCCACTCGACAAATTCCAGATAAAAGTCGCGGAAATAACCCAGCGTTTCGATAAATGCCCAAACGTCTTTTTTCTTGATTAGGATGTACTTGCCGACACGGTTCGGATCAAAGAAAGTTGAGTCACGCCCAAATTTTGTTTCCAGTGCCGACTTCAGCTCATCAGTCACGTTCTCAATGGTCAGGCTTGCCGATATCCGCCCAGTGATGGTGATCTTAAAGGGTAGTTTTCTGACCTCTTTATACGAGAATTTCTTGTTCAACTCATTCGGCACCTTCTTAAAGGCGGCCAGGATCATTTCTTCAAGCTCTGACTGGCTTTTGTTTGGATGCCATCCTGAAATAAATATCTTATTGATATTCCGAACATTATAAGCACCATCTAATTTCTCTTGCTGGCCTTCGCCCCATGCCTTTACCCAGGACAGTCCCGGGATGTTACGCACCAGAAAATACGTATAGTCCCCGCCCCATACGACCTGATCATCATAGGCAAGGTAATATTGTGCACGGTTACGTGTGATCTCCGTTGTTTCAGCATCGGTACCTGCGGTTATAGGTGTCGTTGTCTTAACTGAAATCAAATTAGCTAAATTAGCCGCAGAATCAACAGGAGTCAGGTTTTGGCCAGCAACCAGGGTTATATCGCCGTTGGTGCACCATACCTTAAGCGTAATTGTCGAGCCTTCTGGCGGTATTTGCCCAATTAGCCCATCGCCGAATCGGACACCCAACTGTTCGGATGGTTTATAAAACTCAACGTAGACCTGGCTTTTACTACCAGCTAACCGGAACATTGTGCTGGAAGACCACTGCGTGGTCTTACCATCGGTCGTCACGAATACTTCCAGCTTATAGCAGACAGCAGTGAGAGCCTTTGATAACACGACTTCCAGAAATTCTTTGGCAGCCGTAACGGTATATGTCACCTCCTGGATTTCCAACTGTGCCACTTCTACCGTACCGGTGCCGTCAACCAACCTGCATACATCCATAGTCATGTAAGGGTACTGGTCGTCAGATATTAAAGGCATGTTTTTGGGAATTACCGCTGGGGCATCTTCACTTGTGGCGGTGATCTCAATCATCCCCGATGACGGTGTTGGCTTGGTACCAACGTAACTATTCGTTTCTGCCGCTGCCAGGATAGAGGAACGCCGCGTCGCGGTCGATATAAAGCCTTCAGCCAGCGCCGCATCGGCATACTGAAAGCACCTGTAGACAATCTGGGTAATAAACAATGTCAGCATCGAGACAAATTGAGAGCCGACAAACTTCGACCAGAATGAATCTTTCTCGACAAGCTCTTCAAACTCTGCACGAATACTGTCTTTAGTCGGTGTTGTTTTACTCATAGCACCACGTCCTGTGTGATAGTTATATCCCTGATACGAATGGATATTTTCAACTTATCAAAAGCATCTCCCTCGGCTACTGACAAGCCAGAAATCGGTATGTCAGGTAAATCTATCGTCAGTTTTTGCAACAGCATTGCCTCAACCGCAATTTGAACATGCGACAAGTTGGTCGGTTCGTGTTTAAACTGCGGTAAAACATTGCCCCATGACGGATCCCCGTATACCTCACCCTGATAAGTGTTTAGCCACTCATATAAACGAGCGCCCCAGGCCTCCTCCTGGGACTCATACGTTTTTACGCCGGATAACTCCAGCGTCAGCAAAGGATCAATTTCGTTATTGTTGGCCATCAATCAACTCTCGCGTAGTCATTCATCAACGGATCATCAATTGACAGTGGTACCGTGCGCATAACGCCCGGCTGAGGCGTGCTGACCTTTACGACAGTTCCCTGGCCTTTCGCCGAGTCTTTGGTGTGCTCTTCAATCCTGGCAAGCAATGAGGTCATCTGCGCAAACAGCCGCTTCGTTTCACCATCAAGTGAAACGGTATTATCAGCCAACTGCATTGTCGGCTTGGCACCGGAGCCGCCAAGGTCACTAATAACCTGTCCGTCTATCTGCATACGACCGGTTGGTTGCTGCAAATCGTTGGCGGCAGTCGTCACCTGGGACGTGGAGGCTGGTTCAAGCGCATTATTTTTCCGCATCCCCGGCGAGTTGCGGAGTTTATCGAATAGTCCATCAATCCCCATTTGTGCGCCGAGTTGGTCAAAGTAACTTGAGTTGCTGGCCACCGGACGCGCCTCTTCAACTGGCATCGGAGTATCAACATACACATTGCCAGCTGCTGTTGCGGTCCCCTTCCCTCGTGCACGTTCTTCGAGCGTTCCCTGAACGACTTCCCGACGCATACCCCGGCCATTCATGAATTTGTTGACCAGATCGTTAACGCCAACAGCATTGCCGATTTTGTCTACCAGACCGCCTTTCTCAAACGGGCTATCACCAGGGGTAAACGCCAGGCCAGTAGACTGATCGATAACGGCGTTATCAGGTATCTTTTCGTAAATTGCTGGTGCGCTATGATCTACCTTAGAGCCATAAACGGCACCATTATTGAGCATCTGCTGATACCCTCTGACACGAGTAACATATTCGCCGGTACCTGCGACTACTCTCCCCTTATCAACATGCCCCATACCAGCATGATAGGCAGCTATTGCACGACCCTGATCACCGTTATAACGGTTCATCAGCATACTTAGGTATCTGGCGGCACCATCAGCTGCTTTTCGTGTATCCATGGCATCAGCATCGCTGAGTCCAAGATCCTCCCTTGTACCTTTAGTGATCTGAAAAGCCCCAAGGGCAGATGAAAGTTTGTTCCCGTTTTTGTCTACTGGATTTCCAGTTCTCTGGCCTGCACTAGACTCTGCGGATGCAACTGCTGACAGAATCCCTTTTTCAAGCCCATACTTACGTTCAAGCTCATCAAAATAATCGGCATTGTCAGAAATCCATTGGTATCCGGCAGCATTTAATTTTGGCAAAGAAACATCCTTGCCATTGTTAAATCGACGTTTATCTATCTCATATGCACTTAATGCTTCCTCCTTACCTGTAGCAGACTGCCCCAAGGCAGCATCAATTGTTTGTGCTGCTTTATTTCCTGTTTCTACGGCATTTGCATTGATAATCTGATTAGCAGTTTCTTTAACTGTTTTATTGCTATCTTTCGCCATATCCAGAGCCGCATTTATCACGCGGGCAGCAATATTAGTCTGTTTGGCATCGGATTCAGTTTTAGAATCAGATGTCCCCTGGTGGCTATTAACCGGAGCTTTTAACTCTGGAGTGATTTCTTTCGCATTAGCCTCGCCGATCGGATTGGGTATTTTTGATACAATCATTGCCGCAGGGGTATTTTTAACGGCATCAACCGCTGCATCTAATGCTTTACCTGGTAAATTTTTAACCCCATCCCAAATATTACCAGCCGCCTCTTTAATGTGTTTCCCTGGGTTCTTAATGAAATCAATTGCACTATCAATTGCATCACTGAAAACCTGTTTCAGGTTATCGACAGTAAAGAAGTCTTTGATGGCATCCAGCTTTTCAAGCAGCTTATTAGATGTATCGCTAAACCATGCTGAAACAGCATCACCAATCTTTGCTGTGTAATCATCGAACTTGGTAGAAATGGTGTCGCCAAGGTTAGAAATATATGTTTCTAAGTTGGTAATCCCACTATCAATGGCCAGGGCAATACTTTCCGTCGAAAATGATTGCAACATATTGCCGATATCCTCAAATCCAAGTGATTTGAGAACCTCACCAATGGCGCTGCTAATACCAGATACCAGTCCCCCCATATCAAGAACATTAGCTAACGTATAAGCGGCTTTTTGCTGGAATGATGGATCTTGTCCTGATTTAAGCCCAAACGCTCGACGTTGCGCTTCTGTATCATTCCAACCGGTTACCGCATCATAAATACCTCCAGCCACTGTGCCGACTAGGGGAATTGCGCGTAACGCCCCTTTACCAACTGCCTTTAATCCAAGTTTACCTGCTGCCCGGGCAGCCAAATCTCCGCCTTCATGGGCGAGAGTCTTCTTGCCACCACCGCGTAGCATTCCTACAAGTTTCTTTGCCCCCAGAGCGCCAAAAGCGAGTGCTCCAGCTTTTTTCAGCATGCCACGCCCCATTAACAACGACGCGACGCCACCGGCCCCCTTCCCTAACAGGCTAAATAATTTGGACAGCAAGCCGCCCTTCTTTTTCCCGGTGTTTTTGGCTATCTGATCAAGGGCGCTGAGAATCTTGTCATTGCCATCTTTAATTTCGCTGGTCTGATCCTGAAGTTCCTGAACCGTCCGTTTTTGGGTGTTAACCTGAACGACATCGGCACTATTTTGCGATTTACGCCTAAAAAAACCTTTTCTACGGCTGTTATCGTCATTGCCACGAATCACATCGGCAATAGACTTTCTGGCACCATTAAGCGATCCACCAACTTCTTTTGATATCCCGCCAAGCTCCTTCCCTGCGGCCCACAATGGACCAGCAACGGCATAACCTAACGCATCGACGGCACGAGTCTCTGAAGGGTTACCTATGCCTTCAGCTACTTTTGACAGTTTTTTTAATAAACCTGATTCAGCATTTAGACGCTCATCATCCTCTTTTCGCCTGGCCTTTTCTGCTCGTTCAGCACGGGCATCTTCCGCTGCGGCCTTACTCCCTGACTTTCCAATAAAACGACCACGCGCATCGCGTTGGTTTTGGCTTTTTTGCGCACCGCCTTTTTGACCGAACATTTCGCGAGCGTGTTCGGCTGCTTCGGTCCGTTGCGCCTTTACATCCTCTGGTATAGCCTTCCTGCGTCGTTTTTTACCATTTGGTGTGGTTGATTTGGCCCGCTGTTCCTGTTGAGCAACATCTTCCTGAACTACACGAGAAACGTCCCCTAAATTAAGCCGTTTCATTGCGTCAACAATAGGGTCTACTGATGGCGCTTTGGCCACAAAGTCAGGCCGGGAATTTTCGATTGTGTGATTTAATGCCGACACGCTGCGAGAGACAGGATCAACAGTAGCAACTCGCCCACCTTTCAAATCTTCAACAGCTTCCCGGATACCAGCAAGCTCTTCCAGCTCTTTTGCGCTGGCGGTTTCAACTGTCCTTATAACATCGTCAATGTTGGCGTTTTTTCTTTCCATGATCTTATCGCCTACCGTTTCGGTTTAAGTTTTTCTTCCAGTTTCTCCAACAGGAAAAACGCATAGGATTCAGTGAGCCTTTCAGCGTCCTGAATCGGTATACCCCCATACAAAACCAGGTTGGACACTAAGGTCTGATAGCTTTTCAATCCCCACCTGTGGAATGAAGTCGGTAGCCCGAAAGGGCACCCACAGACGGGTATACGCACCCTCTGTGGACTCCTTTTTATCCTGGTTTGGGCATTTATGCGGCGGGAGACGAAGACGCATTTCACCTTTATCGATGTAGCACGGTAAACCATGTTCGAGCTTTTCATGAGCCAGTCGGATGTGTGCCGCCAGCTTCATAAATTCAGTATCAATGGCCATCCGTTTAATCGTTTCATAACGACGCTCAGCCTGATCTTCACGAGTACCGCTAACATCGTTATAAAGCTCACACTGATAAGCGAATTCCCAAAAACGCAAATCAACGATCGCTTCTTTGAATTCCGCGTCGTCTTCAGGTGGCAATGCTGCACGGCGCATCTCCAGCATTTCCATTGCCCAACCATCAAGCGGCACGATACGCCATTGATAAGGCACTCCCTCTACAGACACCTCAATATCGTCAATGAAAGGTTCCACTTCCAGGACCTGGATATCTTCAGCCAGAGCATTCATATCGCAATCGTAATAATGCTCTTTACCGCAATGTTTACAGGTGTAGGTGAATGTCTCGACCGGTGTTTCACGGGAGCCGGTAAATATCCACCATAACGCGGTAATCCGGTCCTGCGCCGTCCATGTCAGGGGATCATGTTTCGCGGGTTCAGCCAGCAAGGCTTTTAAATATGCCGTTGTCTGTTGTTCTTGTTCCTCCGGTGTTATCGAGTTGAAACGCATCGCATCAGCAATATTTGGCTGACGGAACTGGATCAATTCAGTTGGCCGCGATGGTAGCGGGAAAAGGGGTAAAAGCATCCTTGCTCCTTAATTCAAAGAGAAAAACTAAAGCCCAGAAGGGAAGCCAAAGAACTTGAGGATTGGTTAAACGTGCTGTGCAATGCGAAGGTCATTGGGAATGACTTAAATTCCGTGACCTGATCCCGCGCATAGGTGACATCGCCGGTAGTAACCGGGAATACCGTCATCTCATTTTCCAGTTTGGTTAAACCGGAAGACAGCAACCGATAAATACGCACATTGAGCAAATATTTAGACGGTATGTTCACGGTGCCGTCAGGATTGATCACCCGACTTTTTGCCGTCTTAAACCAGTCCAAAACGAGGCCATCACCGGTATCCCTGACCATCATTGTTATCTGCCCAGGCGAACGCTCCGTTGGCTGAAGGATATTCCCTCCGCCGATTTTAATCATTTCATATTCGATGCTGTAATCGTGGTAGGTAATGTCTTTGGCAAAGAAGTCTGCCCCCTCCAGCCCATCAACTTCGACAGAGAACTGCCATCCTTGCGCGAACAGCATTTTGTTCATGATGATTGACGTCAGCTTACCAACTTCCCGCTCACCAACGCCGGAGCCAAATAATGTCGTCGTTAATGCCGAAGATATATAAGACTTTACTGATGCAACATTAAGTCCCATATCAACGACCTCACTTCAACATGGATGAGAAAAGAACAATTCCCGGGATAATTGCCCTTGTTGCGCTCATTTTCTCTTCCAGATCCAGCTTTCGCTGATACAGCGTGTTCTCGTCGGATAAATTGCTGGCATCGAGTTTCCCCGCGATAGATATTCTTCGCAGGCGATCAGTGTTAGGTATCGCGATTAACACTTCCAGATAGTCAGAAAGTAACCCAATGATTTCAGGTGGCACTTCCCCATTATCCAGATCCATATCACGTAAATTAGCCAGATATGACACATTCAGCGGATATACCGCTCGATGAGTATCTTCAAGCTCGATATTCCCATCGTAAACATCGGAGTAGACAAGATCGCCGGTGTGATCTGTAACCGATACGAGCGCAAGAAAATCAGCTGGGCAAGCAAGTGATTTACAGGTCTGATCAGTGAAGCGTATCCGCTTGATGTGCCCCGCCCTATCCTGGTAGGTTCCCAATGCTTTTCTTAGCAGGGATTCCAGTAAAGCAGGTTCATCCGCAATCAAAGGTGTGAAGCGGGATTTGACGTCTTCGAGTAATTGTCGTGGTGTCATTGAAACCTCGTAGAATCTGGTGTGTTAACCGATTCTACGAGTTGTCATTTGTTACCGGTCAGTCTACACATTTCAGATACTACGTTAAAACAACTCAAGTGCTTCAAGTAGCACATCGTCATCAACACCCAATCCGAAGATGCGGAGATAAAATTCAAGCCTTAAGAGGCTTTGTGTATGTTCGTGTAATCCAACCAGTAATAAACTCATCCCCTGATTTAACCTGCACGTAAAGCCATTGACGATCTTTCTTATCTAAAATAGCAACAATTGTGTTTTTGCCAATGCATTCAATCACTTCACTATTTAAAGAAGGACTGACATGTAATCTTACGTTATCACCAGTTATAAACCTAAAACCATTGAGATCTTCCCACTTAATTTCTGTGTTTTCTTTAATTAATTTTTGTTTTGATATTGGTGCATCCTCATATAGGGATACAGAATATGATTCTGTCTTGTGTATTTGCGATAAGATTTGTTCTTTTGCATAATCAGCAATAGCGCCAAGCACCACTTCTGTTAAAAGCCACATAATAATAAACTGAAGCGGGTGAGGGAGCGACTTAAATGAATCAATGAACGTCGAACTGGATTTATTTAATCCTTTGTCTTGAACATCACTTTCGTTGTGAGATGTTTCAATAGCACCTTCGACATAAGCCTGTGCAATTGATGAAAGACTTTGCTCCATTATTTGATGTAATGAAGCCTTTTGCGCTAGGGTATATTGTTTTAATGATTCTTTTATTTCATTGTTTAAATCTATCTTATGACTTACATTTTGTCGCAATTCATTAAGTATTGCTTGCATGTTATTTAAACCAGCTTGCTTATTAAGCATCTCGAACTGGTTTCGTAACGGCATAGCAATTTCTGCCTGCTTCCTTAGCATTTGAATGTATTTATTTGCATCATGCGGGGGATAAACCTTGGCCTGTTTCTGTAGAATTTCAAGAAATTCACGATGCTTGCTATTTATTCTTCTCAAGCTCGTCATGTTCGCAAGCTGTTTTTTAACAGAATCACTAAGTAACGATTGCAAATTCAATCTTGCTATTTGTTCTTGAGCTAGCCGCCCTATTCTTAACTGTTCTTGCAAGTTTGCCATATGTTCTCTATACGATGGAATGATTGCGTTTTTTTGCAGTTCTGCCAACTGTCTAACCAAATTATTAGAAGCATATTCTGATTTTAATAAATCACTTGCCGATGTATATCCTGGCATTTTGATTTTACTTAAATTATCACGCCAGGTAATATTTGAATCTCTATTATAGAGATCGCTTACTGAGCCAAGTGCAAGTTTTTTAATATCCTTCACTTTATTCACCGTCATCTTGCTTTAAACATCCATCATTTTTAGCTTCCTTGTAAATACTTGAAATTCCATCAAGAGAGAATGATGTAATTCGACGCGATCCGATATATACATCCATGTTTTTTTCTTTTGTGGCTGACGCTGACTTCCAAAAAGAATACCATTCCCTACGATTTGGAGCAGTGTTTTGCGTACCAATATTAAAGCTATCCGAACCAACAATTAAGGTAATTACATCAGCTTTACGAGAAATTGTGTCGCGTGTAGAAAAATCAGCATTCTCTTTCCCTCCACTTACATACAAATTTCTTCCAGCTATATGATCTTCGGAACCTTCCCTTGCTCCAGCATCACAAGAAAAGTTAATTGTATAACCATCGTCATTGGTTGCAGAGATTTCTCTCCACCCTTGCTCACCTCCTACCGTCCAAACGGTAGAACCTGCCATTGCTGATAATGGCAGAAAAGAGGACATTAATAAAAAGCTATACAATGACTTATATAATTTCATATTTTTATCCTTTTTGTTTTAGATATTA
>NZ_PTRE01000212.1 GCF_002965065.1 Escherichia sp. MOD1-EC7003 | reverse complement strand
CATGTTGGGTGGAGCGGACAATCCAAATGGTGAATTACTGTCTTATATCATTGGCGCTGACAGGTGCGCCACTTTAACCGCGAATTAGCGGGAAAGTGACGCACGAAATCCACGTCACTGCACCAGTCAACTCAACTGCACCAGCACATAGCAGGATTCTGACACACCCTTTTCAGCCATTTTAACCTACAGGAGACCATGAACCGATGCCGGAGGGGGATCAGGACGATCCGGGGGATGACCTGCGAAAGCGGGCGGCTGCTCAGAGAGCACAACCGATACCCCACAACACCTCAACAGCGACCGCCCCGGCGCTCAGGTATCGTTCGCAGCCCGACAAATCAATCAGGGCTATCGGCCTATGCGCCGGGGAAAGTTGTAAAGGATGTGGGTTTTGCGGCAATCATGAAAAGAGGAGTGATTATGGGAATGCTTATGCAGGAGATGAGCCGACTGGAGCGGCTGGCGCAGGGGATTGCCCGGCGTTCCCTGCAAAATGAGATGGCGGCGATACGTTGCCTGCTGGTGCAGGCGGGGCGTAATAAGCTGGCGGTCAGTGAACGGATAAGCAACCGGGCGCTGGGGCTGGCTGGGGCATCGCGCAATGGTTCGCACCGGGCTATCCCTGCGGCGTATTACCGACAGGTGCTGGAAGTTGCCATGGCGAAAGATGCCGGACTGGCGGCGGCGCTGGAACTGTCCCGGCTGATGGGGCTACGCTCACAGGAAGCAGTACAAAGCGCACAGTCGCTGAAAACCTGGCGGCAGGCCATTGAACGTGGAGAGCCACGGCTTACAGTGGTGTTTGGCACTAAAGGCGGGCGACCCCGCGAAACACGGATCCTCGATACTATAGCTGTCAGAAAAGCGCTGAATAACGCGATAACGGTAGCGGAACGCCGAAACGGCAGACTGATTGATAAATCCGACCTGAAAGCGGCCATGAAATACTGGCACAGCCAGGCATCAAGAATTGGGTTAACGGGTGCTTACTCCCCGCATTCTCTGCGCTATGCCTGGGCACAGGATGCAATACACCATTATCTGGCGCAGGGATTCAGCGAGAAAGAAGCACTGGCGCAGACGGCAATGGATCTGGGGCATGGCGACGGACGCGGGCGTTATGTGGCGCAGGTCTATGGGTGGAAAGGGGATGACTATTGATAATGCGGGTATCCATTGTTATCTGGTGAGAAAATTTCTACGTAGAAATTTTTTGCCCTGTTTCCTGTTGATCCAGAGATATCTATCGGTCTGACCAATCTATTTACTTTGCTTGTATATTTCCCCTTCTCATTTCCCAACGGGGAAATCATTACTCCCTTTACCCATATTTTGGAGAGAGCCAGGGATAAATAATATGAATGCAGATATTATATATCTGGCTTACGTTGCTAACCTGGAGATATCTTATGAGTACGGGCAATTTCTGGAAAAAATCATTTGAGCGCGATATTAGTGACACACCACAAAAAGTCTGGAATGCATTTGTTGATATCACCCGCTGGAACTTATGGAACCCTGGAGTGAAGTCTATCCATATGGAGGGTGATTTCGTTCCTGGAGTATGGTTTTCCATGGAATTGCCAGAGGGGAATATTATTCGTAGTCAGCTCATGGAGGTGTCTGAAGGGAAAAATTTTACTGACGAAACCAGGGGTGGTGAGATGATGGTCAGAGTGCAACATTATATCGAGCCTCTGCACTCCGGGCTGAGCCGGGTCATTTGCATTATTAATACACAAGGCCCTGACGCTCAGGCTTTTGGCGAGGGTGTTAGCGCGGATTTCCCGGATGTACTGGCTGGGCTGGAGAAATATCTTACGGAACAAACGGGCTGATTGTTTATTCGATTTTTAGTTATTCCAGAGATATCTTTCGGTCTGAACAATCAAAACTATGCTGGTGCAATGAGATACTGCATAACGGCTCTCTGCCATATTTCACCACAATGTCGGGATGTAAGGAATAAACTATAAAAGAAATCATATTGATAGGTAAGAATCCAAAAATATTCTACTGGAATAATTTTAGGTATTTACCTGTTGATTGAGGCAGGAATAATCGGTGATAGCTATTGCTGTTGCCGGATAAATGTGTGTCTACTCTGTCAGGAATATATCTGCCCGCGCCTGCACTGGAGCACTTCCGTCTGGCAGGGAAAGTCCTGTGCCATAAGGCCGGTAAAGGTAACTGCTGTTCCTTTTGTGATGTAAATCCGAAGCATTGTTACTGCGTAACATCATTTGTTTCTGTTACTGCGTAACGGCTCCAGCGTTAAATCCAGATAGCGGTCGCATTCCTCATCGTTCATGGACTGGCGCAGGGCATCATCTGCCTGAGTGATGAGCTGCTCCAGTATTTCGCGTTGTGAGAGACCGTGATGCAGTGCCAGCCGTTTCAGTGCTGACTTTGCTCCGAACAGGATCTCGGTATTCAGTCGCGCCGTATAATCTTCCCGGCACTCCCGCGTGTTGCGGCGATATCGGGCCTGCCGCTCGGCGTTCGTCATTGCCATTTTATCTGTCCCGGTTGTCGGTGTTACGCAGTAACGATAACATATCTGATGCGACAGCGTTACTGCGTAACGGAAAAAATAAAACCTGTTGCGCCAGAAAAGGCTAAAAAAGAAAAGGCCTAAGGGAAAGGGAAGCTAAGGGTAACAGACCTGCTCTGAAAAGGCTGAAAACCAAAAGGCCGGGGCTGGCGCAGTTCAGTGATGCCGATTCATCGTCAGAACCTTAAATTATTACCGCGGTAATAATTTAAGGTTCTGCCTTTCAATGGTGGCGACTGAGTGCTGTTTTTTTTCAGTAAGTTAACGATTACACCGTAATCGCCACTATATTATGACGCCCGATTTTGTTGTCGGGCATAGATATAAGGTGCAATACAGTCTTCACGATTAGCGTCCAGATAATCAGACCACCACTGCATCATCGCTTTGCGGGCATCAAGATGTTCCGCTTTGTGAATATAGGCCGCCCTGACACTGTTACGCTCCTGGTGGCTCATTTGCCGTTCCACCGCGTCGCGTGACCACCGTTCCGATTCCACCAGTGCGCTACAGGCCATCGCCCGGAAACCATGCCCACAGATATCGGTTTTTGTGTCATACCCCATCAGACGCAATGCCCGGTTGATGGTGTTTTCACTCATTGGCTTATACGGGTTATGGTCGCCGGGGAACACCAGATCCAGATGACCGGAGATTTCCTGTATCTGCTTCAGAATGGCGAGCGCCTGCCGGGACAGCGGCACAATATGCGGGGTACGCATTTTCGCACCACGCCCGGAGTAACGAACTTTATCGAGCGCCTCACGGGTGGCGGGAATGGTCCAGATTTTATTTCTGAAATCAATCTCGCCCCAGTGGGCAAAACGTAGTTCGCTGGAACGGATAAACAGATGCAGAGTCAGCATCACTGCCAGCCGGGTTAATTCCCGGCCCTGCTGATAGTCATCAATACGCTGGAGCAGTTCAGGTAACTGCTCCAGCGGCAGAGCGGGATAGTGATTTTTAACCGGAGGCGTGGTGACGCCTTCCAGATACATCGCCGGATTGTTTTCAGTCAACCCCTGCTGCACGGCGTAACGCATGATGTTGCAGAGTTGCTGCCGGGAACGGGACGCGACTTCCAGAAAGCCTTTTTCCTCGATAACTCTCAGTAGCGTGGTGAAATGCTGCGTTTTCAGCAGGGTAACGGGCAGATGACCGATAGCCGGAAAAATGTGGTTGTTCATGCTGGCGAGCAGACGGGCGGCATAATCCGTTGACCATTTTTTATTGCTCTTATGCCAGGCCAGCGCCACAGCTTTAAAACATTTATCCGGAGAGCAGGCAATTCGTTCGTCGGTTCGTTGCTGGGCGGGATTGATTTTCTGAGCCAGAAGTTTACGAATACCTTCGCGCTGCTGCCGGGCACCGGACAGGGAAACCTGAGGATAAGGGCCTAAAGCAATACGGGATTCTTTGCCGTTAAAACGGTATTTGAGATACCAGAGGCGTGAGCCGCCCGGATTGATAAGCAGATACAAACCCTGGGAATCGGTCAGTTTAAAGGGAGTTGCTGAAGGTTTAGTAGCGCGGATTTTGCTGTCAGTAAGGGACATGTGGTGGTCACTCCATTATCGAACTGAAATGACCCCAAATCAGACCACCAATTTGTCCCGATGCGGAGAGATAAATCAATATGCACTGAGACAAGTTTCTACGCTAACTCTCTGAATCCAAATACTATTGAGACATGCTGAGACGCATAGAAACAGGAATTTGGCTCCTCTGACTGGACTCGAACCAGTGACATACGGATTAACAGTCCGCCGTTCTACCGACTGAACTACAGAGGAATCGTGTGAACGGGGCGCATAGTAATGGCAGTGCATGGTGATGTCAAAGGGTGAAATGCATTTTTGGGTTTGTTTGCTGCCAATTTCAACAAAATGGTGAGCTTTCAATCTTTTTGGCAATGAACCATCGTGGTGCATATCCTTCTGTCATGGGGCAGGGAACGCGATTTCTGATAAAAATAGCCAGTGACGAAACTATCATAATCTCTTATTTGACAGTTGGTTAGCTTACGCATCAACGCCAAAATAAAACTGGCAAGCATCTTGCAATCTGGTGGTAAGTCATGGCGGCATTTGGGCCGATTCTTAAAAACCGGAGGCAATATGAACTTCAGACGCCTGAAATACTTCGTAAAAATTGTAGATATTGGTAGCCTGACCCAGGCTGCTGAAGTATTGCATATCGCGCAACCCGCGCTCAGCCAGCAGGTTGCCACACTGGAAGGTGAGTTGAATCAACAACTTTTGATTCGCACAAAACGGGGCGTTACGCCAACAGATGCCGGAAAAATTCTCTATACCCATGCGCGGACTATTTTACGTCAGTGTGAACAGGCTCAACTGGCGGTGCATAACGTTGGTCAGGCATTATCTGGGCAAGTCTCGATTGGCTTTGCACCAGGAACCGCAGCGTCATCCATCACCATGCCCTTATTACAGGCGGTTCGCGCTGAATTCCCGGAAGTCGTTATTTACCTCCATGAAAATAGCGGTGCTGTGCTTAATGAAAGACTGATAAATCACCAACTCGATATGGCGGTGATTTATGAGCATTCCCCTGTGGCTGGTGTATCCAGTCAGGCTTTGCTGAAAGAAGATCTTTTCCTGGTCGGAACTCAAGATTGTCCGGGGCAAAGCGTTGATGTTAATGCTATTGCGCAAATGAACCTCTTTCTCCCCAGTGATTACAGTGCTATTAGACTTCGTGTTGATGAGGCTTTTTCCCTACGGCGGCTCACGGCAAAAGTCATTGGTGAAATTGAGTCTATTGCCACGCTTACCGCAGCGATTGCGAGCGGCATGGGCGTTGCAGTATTACCCGAATCGGCTGCGCGTTCGTTATGTGGCGCAGTAAACGGGTGGATGTCACGCATTACCACACCGTCCATGAGTCTTTCTTTGTCATTAAATTTGCCCGCCAGAGCGGATTTATCGCCACAGGCACAGGCAGTGAAAGAACTGTTAATGTCAGTGATTAGTTCTCCAGTGATGGAAAAAAGGCAGTGGCAATTGGTTAGCTAAGCGTTATATCGGGATGGAATAAGATGCGGGTTTTTATTATTTGTTATGCCGGGCATTAGACTTTAACAATAACGGAATATCTGAACTGCCCGGAGTTTACCGTGAATTTCCAACAACTAAAGATAATCCGTGAAGCTGCACGTCAGGATTACAATCTGACAGAGGTCGCGAATATGCTTTTTACCTCACAGTCCGGCGTCAGCCGTCATATTCGAGAACTGGAGGATGAACTTGGTATCGAAATATTTGTTCGACGAGGTAAGCGACTGCTGGGCATGACTGAACCGGGCAAAGCATTACTGGTCATTGCAGAACGTATTCTGAATGAAGCCAGTAATGTTCGTCGGCTTGCAGATCTGTTTACCAACGATACGTCTGGCATACTCACTATTGCAACGACGCATACTCAGGCACGTTATAGCTTGCCTGAGGTGATTAAAGCCTTTCGCGAAATTTTCCCGGAGGTTCGGCTTGAGCTAATCCAGGGGACGCCACAGGAAATTGCGACGTTATTGCAAAATGGTGAAGCTGATATTGGTATCGCCAGCGAGCGTTTGAGTAATGATCCGCAGCTCGTCGCCTTCCCGTGGTTTCGTTGGCACCATAGTTTGCTTGTTCCACTCGTTCATCCCTTAACGCAAATTACGCCATTGACGCTGGAATCAATAGCGAAGTGGCCGTTAATTACTTACCGACAGGGGATTACGGGGCGCTCACGTATTGATGATGCATTTGCCCGCAAAGGTTTGCTGGCAGATATTGTATTAAGTGCGCAGGATTCTGATGTCATTAAAACCTATGTTGCTCTTGGACTGGGGATCGGATTAGTTGCCGAACAATCCAGCGGCGAACAAGAGGAAGATAATTTAATCCACCTGGATACGCGGCATCTTTTCGATGCCAATACGGTCTGGTTGGGGCTGAAGCGAGGACAACTACAGCGTAATTATGTCTGGCGCTTTCTGGAACTCTGTAACGCTGGACTGTCGGTTGAGGATATCAAGCGGCAGGTGATGGAAAACAGAGAAGAGGAAATTGATTATCAGATATAGCAAAAAGCCCGCGTTAAAAGCGGGCTTTTCAGAAATTTGGCTCCTCTGACTGGACTCGAACCAGTGACATACGGATTAACAGTCCGCCGTTCTACCGACTGAACTACAGAGGAATCGTTGTTGAGGCACATCTTAACGGCGAAAAATTTTTTGTCAAACCCGATTTTTAAATTTCCAAACTGTTTGCCGTTTCTATCAACAGTTTGTTGCATTTGCAGACAATTTGTCGGCGAAAATCTTTGCAGGTTTGCTGATTCTCCCTCATTATTTGAAATGTGGTTTCACGTTCTGCAATTAAGGTTGGCTTTGAATATCTCCTCTGCTTTACGCCAGGTTGCTCACGGCACTCGCTGGCATGCCAAACGCAAGAGCTACAAAGTGTTGTTCTGGCGCGAGATAACCCCGCTTGCTGTACCTATCTTCATGGAGAATGCCTGTGTCCTGTTGATGGGGGTTCTGAGCACTTTTCTGGTTAGTTGGCTGGGAAAAGATGCGATGGCTGGCGTGGGGTTGGCCGATAGCTTCAATATGGTCATTATGGCTTTTTTTGCCGCTATCGATCTTGGTACTACTGTCGTTGTGGCATTTAGTCTCGGAAAACGGGATAGACGACGAGCGAGGGTGGCTACGCGGCAGTCATTGGTGATCATGACGTTGTTTGCCGTACTATTGGCGACGCTTATTCATCATTTTGGCGAACAAATTATTGATTTCGTCGCAGGTGATGCTACGACAGAAGTTAAAGCACTGGCGTTGACTTATCTGGAGCTGACGGTACTCAGTTATCCAGCAGCAGCCATCACTCTGATTGGTAGTGGGGCACTTCGTGGTGCCGGGAATACGAAAATACCGTTACTGATAAACGGTAGCCTGAACATTCTTAATATTATTATTAGCGGCATATTGATTTACGGCCTTTTCTCCTGGCAAGGACTGGGATTTGTCGGGGCTGGACTGGGTTTAACCATTTCTCGTTATATTGGCGCAGTTGCAATTTTGTGGGTACTGGCGATTGGTTTTAATCCAGCACTAAGGATTTCGTTAAAAAGCTATATTAAGCCACTGAATTTTAGCATTATCTGGGAAGTCATGGGGATTGGCATTCCAGCGAGTGTCGAATCAGTATTATTTACCAGTGGTCGGTTATTAACCCAAATGTTCGTTGCCGGGATGGGGACCAGTGTTATTGCCGGGAATTTTATCGCGTTTTCAATTGCGGCTCTTATCAACTTACCCGGAAGTGCGCTCGGTTCTGCATCTACGATCATTACAGGTCGAAGGTTGGGGGTAGGGCAGATAGCGCAAGCAGAAATTCAGCTGCGGCATGTATTCTGGCTCTCCACTCTTGGATTGACGGCAATCGCCTGGCTAACGGCGCCCTTTGCCGGGGTTATGGCATCGTTTTATACCCAGGACCCACAGGTTAAACATGTCGTTGGGCTAAACGCTTTATTTATGCCTATTTGGTCTGCCTCATGGGTGCTACCCGCTGGATTTAAAGGTGCTCGCGATGCCCGTTACGCCATGTGGGTTTCTATGTTGAGCATGTGGGGGGGCCGGGTGGTAGTCGGTTATGTGCTGGGAATCATGTTGGGCTGGGGTGTGGTTGGTGTCTGGATGGGAATGTTTGCCGACTGGGCTGTGCGGGCCGCGCTGTTTTACTGGCGAATGGTTACTGGACGTTGGCTGTGGAAATACCCTCGCCCCGAGCCAAAAAAGTGTGAAAAAAAGTCAGTTGTGTCGGAATAAACGTAAGCGTACAGCCTGAACCGTCTGGTCAGAATCTGACGAATTAGACAAAGTGGTGTCC
>NZ_PTRE01000211.1 GCF_002965065.1 Escherichia sp. MOD1-EC7003 | reverse complement strand
GCGCGTAGCACTGCCGACTGAATAACACATCCCCGTCAATACGGTTCTTGCTGCACGCTTACTGACATCGTTCAGTATGGCGAGTTGCAATATGGTGATGATGTCTATCCTCTGATGGCGGCAAAGTCACAGGACTGGGATCAGACGCTCCCTGTTGCCCTTATTACCGGCGGTGTTCATGGGGACGAAACAAGTGGTGTTTTTGGCGCTCTGGAATTTTTGTCCGATTGTCAGGAAGAGTATGCGGGGAAATTAAACTTGCTTGTTGTACCCTGCGTCAGCCCGTGGGCGTATGAACGTGTGGCACGCTGGAATTACAATGCCGTCGATCCTAACAGGCAATTTTTCGCGCAAGGCAGCGCAGAAGAATCGACAAGCTTAATGCAGCTTGTTTCCGGGATAAAAGGACGATTTCTGATTCATGTCGATTTACATGAAACGACAGATACAGATGAAAGCGAGTTCAGCCCGGCGCTTGCGGCAAGAGATGGTCAACTTTACGAACCAGAATCTATCCCGGATGGATTTTACCTCGTCAGCGACAGACAGAATTCAAGACTCGACCTCCAGCGTGCAATTATCGAAGCTGTGGAGAAGGTGACACATATCACCCCGGCTGACCATGAGGGGAGTATTCTTGGTTTTCCGGTAGTGAGCCCGGGCGTGATTGAATACGACAACGGTGCATATCATTTATGTGCCACGATCACCGGAGCCCCCTTCACCACAACCACTGAAGTTTACCCCGACAGCGCAGAAACCACTCTGGAAGAATGTGTCAGGGCACAGGTAGTGACTATCCGTCAGGCTATCGATTTCGCCTTATCAAACTGATCGTTAAGGTCAGAGATAAAAGCCTTGGCCTAATTTTCATCCAGCATCAACGTCCGTTTCTGACATAAAGCGGACGATCAGTATCCTGAGCGTACTTATTCTTCATTTAACCCAGTCTTCCAGCACCAGGCCGGGCACCCGCTCAAATTCTCGCACATTATTGGTTACCAGGATCGCACCGACGGCAATGGCATGACCGGCGATTGCTGTGTCGTTTGGGCCGATCGGCGTACCGGCAGTGCGCAGTGCCACCTTGATATCGGTGGTGGTGTCCACTGCAGCGCGATCCCAAGGCAGGATGGCATCGAGTCGGTCACAGAACGCGTTGACTAGAGTAATGTGACGCGGGGAAGCCTTCGGGCCGGTGGCGCCGAAGCGCATCTCGGAGTAAGTAATAGCCGAGACCACGATACGATGGCCGCGCAGCACCGCCTGCTCCAGGCGTTTCAGTACGGCTTCAGGCTGTTCGCGCATGATGAACGAACAGATACAGGTATCAAGCATATACGTTTTATTCACAGGCTAAATCGTCCTTCGTCGCTGACAATGTCCTCGCGCTCCGTCATAAAGTCCGGAGCGGCCTTTTCGAGCTCCCGGAATGAGCTCCAGGTCGGCCGGACAGGGCGCAGAATGATGCTGTCCCCTTCCCGGATGATTTCGAGCTCGCTTACCCCTTCAAAATCCAGATCGCGGGGCAGACGGATAGCGCGGTTATTGCCGTTTCTGAAAATAGATACTGTTCGCATTTTTTCTCCCGTCCGTGTGGACTTATGGAAAATTTATGTATATGCCAAGTATATGCTTTGGCCTGCTGCTTGTATAGGTTTTGCATCTGCATATTCCATACATATGTCATTTATGATCATTTTTCTGCTGAGATCCGAAAAAAGTATGTTCCGGATCCGCAGATCCTTCGCTGCCGTCCGTTGGCCAGATTTCACAGGATGTTGTGTTCATACCCGCTGACATAACACTGTATGCTGTGTTTATTCCCGTGTTCGCGAGCCAGTCATCAGCGGCAGAAAAGATCACTTCGCTTATTCACTGATCGTGATTAACTTCCGGAAATTCCTGAATCAGATAAAAATCGGATCATGGAAAAACAGTCATCCTGTAATTTAATGTGGTTACTACATTATTGGTTATTATTATGGTGATTTTTTAGGCTAGTGATTAATGAAAATATTAATAATAGCCAGATAATAATATTCGATATCTGATGCATGTTATAGCATAATGCTGATGTATACTTAACCGCGTATAGTGAGTATGTAAGATGAGGTGTATTATGAAGCAGCGCATTACAGTCACCGTCGACAGTGATAGCTATCAGTTGCTCAAGGCATATGATGTCAATATCTCCGGTCTGGTAAGCACCACCATGCAGAATGAAGCCCGTCGTCTGCGTGCCGAACGCTGGAAAGCAGAAAATCAGGAAGGGATGGCTGAGGTCGCCCTGTTTATTGAAATGAACGGCTCTTTTGCCGATGAGAACAGGGACTGGTGAAATGCAGTTTAAGGTTTACACCTATAAAAGAGAGAGCCGTTATCGTCTGTTTGTGGATGTACAGAGTGACATTATTGACACGCCCGGGCGACGGATGGTTATCCCCCTGGCCAGCGCCCGCCTGCTGTCAGATAAAGTCTCCCGTGAGCTTTACCCGGTGGTGCATGTCGGGGATGAAAGCTGGCGCATGATGACCACCGATATGGCCAGTGTGCCGGTCTCCGTCATTGGGGAAGAAGTGGCCGATCTCAGCCACCGCGAAAATGACATCAAAAACGCCATTAACCTGATGTTCTGGGGAATATAAATGTCAGGCTCCGTTATACACAGCCAGTCTGCAGTCATGGTACCGGCAGTGTATTCTGCCGGACAGCCTGCATCGCTGCCTGTTGCCATTGATTATCCGGCTGCGCTGGCACTCCGCCAGATGTCGATGGTTCATGATGAACTGCCAAAATACCTGCTCGCCCCTGAAGTGAGTGCCCTGCTCCATTACGTCCCGGATCTGCGCCGCAAGATGCTGCTGGCCACTCTGAAGCAGCGGACAGAAAAAGCAGCTAGGACGGCAGGAAGAACGCCTGCCGGGCAGCAGACTCACCAGCTAGTTCCGCTCTCCGACTCCTGGTACGTCAGCCAGCTGCAGACGATGGTGGCAACACTGAAAATCCCCATGGAACGGCGTAATAAACGAACAGGAAGGACAGAGAAAGCGCGGATCTGGGAAGTGACGGACAGAACGGTCAGGACCTGGATTGGGGAGGCGGTTGCCGCCGCTGCTGCTGACGGTGTGACGTTCTCTGTTCCGGTCACACCACATACGTTCTGCCATTCCTATGCGATGCACATGCTGTATGCCGGTATACCGCTGAAGGTTCTGCAGAGCCTGATGGGCCATAAGTCCATCAGCTCAACGGAAGTCTATACGAAGGTTTTTGCGCTGGATGTTGCTGCCCGGCACAGGGTGCAGTTTTTGATGCCTGAGTCCGATGCGGTCACAATGCTGAAAAACAGACACGCATAATTCATAAATCATAATTATGAATTGTGACTTGTTCTATAAAAAAGAGACCACTGCAATATGTGATCTCTTGTATGCAAGGGGGCTTAAACAGTATGAATTCGCAAGTGTGACTTCATAAGTAATAACTTCTTGATTATTACGTTAGTGTTTTTAAGTATTGCTCAAGGGCTACTCTGACGATGGCACTTACATTTTTTGGATCTTTACCATTGCGTTTATTCCTCAATGCCAGATCTTCTATTGTGACAAGCATGCTTTCACCAAGAGAGATAGTCGTCCGACATTGTTTTTCTGGTTCGGGTTTTTCCGGTGCGCCGTATGGTTTATCCGCAAGGCGCTGAGCCAGAGCCTCTGCTTGTTCTACCGTAACTGCAGCTCTGTTTAATGCTTGCTGGCTGGGTTTTTTCACCATGGGCCAAATACCTCATTCATTAAATGTTCAATTTCTGCTTTGGCTGCTGTATTGTTCGTTTCTACTACACCGGTACCATTGCTCATGCAATCGCGGTAGACTTTTCTGAAACAAATAACTGAATCCAAGACTTGAATTGTTGGGAATTCTTCAAGATATTCAAGGAATTCTTTTCTCTCATTTCCCCTCAAAACCGGATTGGTTGTTGCCATACTTTGTAAACAATAAACCTTAAGTTCCGGGTTAAGGTTACGCATTGCGTCTATCTGTTGTTCTAGTTCTGTAAGAGTATCCAGATCTGGTTGAGAACACTGTAGTGGCGCAATTATTTGATGTGCGACAACTCCACTCGTTATGAATTCCTTTGAGTTTCTTCCTGCGACATCCACTATTACATCATCGAACTTTTCATTCAGAGCCTGTAGTGTTTGTGTCAGGTTATCAAATTTCTCAACAAGGGTTATTGCTGGTAACAGTCCTGCAGCTTCTCGTTCCGCATGATGTTTTGCGGCTGTTCGTTGTAGATCTCCGTTTAACAGGCAGACTTCCCTTCCTTTATTTGCGAGAGCAATAGCTAGGTTTGATGCAATGGTAGTTTTCCCTGAACCACCTTTGTTCCCACCAACTACAGTAATCATTGCAACCTCATAAATGTGATGTGTGAAGTATGATGATATTTTGACACGGTAACCTGCGGTGTCAATATGCTCTCATACTTATGAAATATGAAATATGTTATGTGATGTAATAAATAATACTTGTGTTTTGTGAATTCATAACTATGATAGTGCTCAAATTGAGTATTATCTTGCAACCAGAAATAGTGATTTACTCAGATTGAGAATTTAAGGGGCTATAGATGAACGTATACTGCGATGATGGTTCAACAACAATCAAGTTGGCATGGAATGACAATGGGAAAATCTTTAAGTCATTGTCGCAAAACTCATTTCGTCATGGATGGAAGGTTGACGGGTTAGGGATTCGCCAGACATTTAACTATGAACTGGATGGTAAAAAATACACGTATGATGAAGTTAGCAACCAATCTATTCTTACGACTCATATTGAGTATCAATATACGGATGTTAACCTGTTAGCTGTGCATCACGCTTTACTGAATAGTGGATTAGCGCCTCAGCCTGTATCATTGACTGTGACTTTGCCTATCAGTGAGTTCTACACGAAAGAGTGTCAAAAAAATGAACTCAACATTCAGCGTAAAATTGAGAATTTAATGAGGCCGATTCGTCTTAATAAAGGCGATGTTTTCACCATTGAACACGTTGATGTGATGCCTGAATCATTGCCTGCTGTGTTTTCTCGTCTGGTCGTGGATAAAGTTGGTCAGTTCGAAAAATCGCTGGTAGTTGATATTGGCGGCACTACGCTTGATGTTGGTGTTATCGTTGGTCAATTTGACTCTGTAAGTGCCATTCATGGTAATTCTGGCATTGGTGTGTCTTCAGTTACGAAAGCTGCAATGAGTGCATTGCGCATGGCATCCAGTGATACCAGTTTCCTCGTTGCAGATGAATTGATTAAACGTCGTAATGACCCGGACTTTGTTCGGCAGGTTATAAATGACGAAACAAAAACTGATCTGGTCCTTAATACCATTGAGGGGGCTATTGCCAGTCTGGGGGAGCAAGTAGTCAATGAACTCGGTGATTTCCATCATGTGAATCGTGTTTATGTTGTCGGTGGTGGGGCCCCGTTGATCTATGATTCGATAAAAACGGCATGGCACCATCTTGGGCAAAAAGTAGTGATGATGGAGTCGCCACAGACAGCACTGGTTGAAGCTATCGCGGCTTTCAAAGAGGAGTAATATTGTGGACGATGAACGGAAAAGGAAAAAATACACACTTTATCTGCATCCGGAAAAAGCTGCGGACTTTCAAACTTTGGAAGCGATAGAGTCCGTTCCGCGTTCTGAGCGTGGTGAGCTGTTCCGGAATGCATTTATTTCTGGAATGGCGTTACACCAACTTGATCCTCGCCTGCCTGTATTGCTGACAGCCATTTTGAGCGAGGAGTTTTCAGCAGATCAGGTTGTAACCTTACTCAGTCAGACGACTGGATGGAAGCCTTCTCAGGCCGATATCAGAGCTGTGTTGACTGAACTCGGTGCTTCGCAATCTGCTGAAAAAATGCCTCCTTCTGCTACTGATTCGGTGCAGGAGGCAATGAATGATGTGCGTCTTAAAATGAAAAAATTATTCTGATATATCAGAATGAAGCAATGGGGATCTCAGTCCATTGTGTTGTATACGAAGGCGATAGCATTTCTCGTTTCATTTGCCATTCAGGGGCGGATCCTCGCCCCGCAAACCACACTTTCCCTTTTCCCGACTGCTTCAGTTCATCGAGTATTTTCATTAACTTTTCACTGTTTTTACGGGGCTGGGTTTCATCAAATAATCCCGGCTGCGCTATACCCGATGGTGTGAAATCAGCCAGCATGACTCCTGCCTTCATATAGCGGCACCCTTCACGCCAGACATGGTTTAACGCTCTGCATGCTGCGGCAATAATGTCCCGGCTGTCCTGTGTGGGCAATGAAAGCTTTTCCACTGCGGCATTGCTGTAACAGGGTTCTTTTACTGCAAAGGGGGATGTCCGTACAAATGTCGTCACCTGCCGGCAATACTGACGCTCCCCACGTAGTTTCTCTGCGGCCCGCTCTGCATACTGAACAACAGCCTGGTGCATGGCATCTTTGTCTGTGATTCGTTCACCAAAACTGCGACTACAGACAATCTGCTGTTTTGCCGGTGGGGCTTCTTCCAGGGATATGCAGGGCTCGCCGTTGAGTTCGCGTACTGTACGCTCAAGAATGATGCTGAAGTTTTTCCGGATGAATGCCGTGTTAGCCTGCGCCAGCTGCAGCGCTGTGTTAATACCTGTCAACGACGGATGAAAAGTGATCCACTTATATCTCCACCAACGGCCCAATATTGATCCACCGTTTTACTCAGGATTAGCTTCTGCTATAACCCCGGTCCTTTCGTTTCTGTCTGAGTCGATAGCTTTCTCCTTTGATTTGAACGACATGTGAGTGGTGTAAGATACGGTCCAGCATCGCTGAGGTCAGTGCTGCATCACCGGCGAACGTTTGATCCCACTGCCCGAACGGCAGATTGGATGTCAGGATCATTGCGCTCTTTTCGTAACGTTTAGCGATGATCTGGAAGAACAGTTTTGCTTCTTCCTGACTGAACGGCAGATAGCCTATTTCATCAATGATGAGCAGGCGGGGGGGCCATTACTCCACGCTGAAGCGTCGTTTTATAACGGCCCTGACGTTGTGCCGTAGATAACTGAAGTAACAGATCTTGAACCGCTGTCAACGCCAAGATTATTGGCCGTTTTTCGCCATTTTTAATGTCCGCTATTGGTCATTA
>NZ_PTRE01000210.1 GCF_002965065.1 Escherichia sp. MOD1-EC7003 | reverse complement strand
GGCATAATTTTTATCGTGCGTTTTATGGATTGCTTTCTGCATCAGGCGTCGTTCGTCACGGGAGATTGGTGCTATGATCGGCATCGCTCAGTCCGGTTGGTGATTTGTGATTTTTGGCGATTGATCAGATCGCACAATTCGGGCTGAGTTCCCTCAAAGTGATCTACTATTCCGCGCAGCTATTTAGGTACCTGAGGCTCATGAGCATGCAAAGGTGAAGCAGTAAGCCTCCGTAACATGAGTAAGCATAACAATAAAAAATCATCCCAGACACAGAGCTTCTTGCTGTTTATTGATAACTAAAAACTACGACTACGTCCTGAGGGCGTGGTCATCAGCGTTTTGGCCTTCTTATGGGGTAGTGCGCTCCTGCGGAGTGAACTCAATGCCGCTTTCTATGAAGGCGGGTTTTTACGCCATGGTTCGCAAAGGTCGCCGCTGGCAAAATCATGCTTGGTTTTTTTAAAATATCCAATGCGTTCGGGCCCCGACTGGATGAACCGCCCCGGTTTTCCTGGAGAGTATTTTACCTGTGAACTCAGGCTGCCAGCTCATCATT
>NZ_PTRE01000209.1 GCF_002965065.1 Escherichia sp. MOD1-EC7003 | reverse complement strand
TAAAAATTATGCCCGCAGGCTGACTGCCATGCTGATGCTGCACCGGGGCGACCGCGTCAGCGACGTTGCCAGAACGCTCTGTTGCGCCCGTTCATCCGTCGGGCGCTGGATTAACTGGTTCACGCAGTCGGGTGTTGAAGGACTGAAATCATTACCCGCAGGACGTGCCCGTCGCTGGCCATTTGAGCATATCTGCACATTGTTACGTGAACTGATAAAACACTCTCCCGGCGATTTTGGCTACCAGCGTTCACGCTGGAGTACAGAACTGCTGGCGATAAAAATCAATGAGATAACCGGATGTCAGTTACATCCAGGAACCGTTCGCCGCTGGTTGCCGTCAGCCGGGCTTGTATGGCGCAGGGCTGCGCCAACTCTGCGTATCCGTGACCCGCATAAAGATGAAAAGATGGCGGCAATCCATAAAGCACTGGACGAATTCAGTGCAGAAAACCCGGTCTTTTATGAAGATGAAGTGGATATCCATCTTAATCCCAAAATCGGTGCGGACTGGCAGTTGCGCGGACAACAAAAACGCGTGGTGACGCCGGGGCAGAATGAAAAATATTATCTGGCTGGCGCGCTGCACAGCGGGACAGGTAAAGTCAGTTATGTGGGTGGCAACAGCAAAAGCTCAGTGTTATTTATCAGTCTGTTGAAACACCTGAAGTCGACGTACCGACGGGCAAAAACGATAACGCTCATCGTGGACAATTACATTATCCACAAAAGCAGGGAAACACAGCGCTGGCTGAAGCAGAATCCGAAGTTCAGGGTGATTTATCAGCCGGTTTACTCACCATGGGTAAATCATGTTGAACGGCTATGGCAGGCATTGCACGACACGATAACCCGGAATCATCAGTGTGGTTCGATGTGGCAACTGCTAAAAAAAGTTAATCACTTTATGGAAACCGCCAGTCCATTCCCGGGAGGAAAGCATGGTCTGGCAAAAGTGTAGCGATAT
>NZ_PTRE01000020.1 GCF_002965065.1 Escherichia sp. MOD1-EC7003 | reverse complement strand
CTGGAAAGTTGATCTGAGCTCTCAGTAAATATCAATACGGTTCTGACGAGCCGCTTACCTTGAGCCCATGTCCCGCTTTTTGATTTGTAGTTTTGCTCTGGTTTTACTTTATCCCGCCGGGATTGATATGTACCTCGTTGGTTTACCGCGCATCGCCGCCGATCTCAATGCCAGCGAAGCGCAGTTACATATTGCGTTCTCCGTTTATCTGGCGGGCATGGCAGCTGCGATGTTATTTGCCGGTAAAGTGGCCGATCGTTCAGGGAGAAAGCCGGTCGCCATACCCGGCGCGGCGCTATTTATTATCGCCTCAGTGTTCTGTTCACTGGCTGAAACCAGCACGTTATTTCTTGCAGGGCGCTTTCTACAGGGATTGGGCGCAGGGTGCTGTTATGTGGTGGCTTTCGCCATTTTACGCGACACGCTGGACGATCAACGTCGGGCAAAGGTGTTGTCGCTACTCAACGGCATTACCTGCATCATTCCGGTGTTAGCGCCGGTGCTCGGACACCTGATTATGCTTAAATTCCCATGGCAAAGTCTGTTCTGGGCGATGGCAATGATGGGCATCGCGGTACTGATGTTGTCTTTGTTTATTTTAAAAGAAACGCGCCCTGCGGCCCCCGTACCTTCGGACACCCCCCAGGAAAATAGCGAGTCGCTGCTTAATCGGTTTTTCCTCAGCCGTGTTGTTATCACCACCCTCAGCGTTTCGGTGATCCTCACTTTCGTCAATACATCGCCGGTATTGCTGATGGAAATCATGGGCTTTGAGCGCGGAGAATACGCCACCATTATGGCGTTGACCGCTGGCGTCAGCATGACCGTTTCATTTTCCACACCATTTGCGCTGGGGATTTTTAAGCCACGTACGTTGATGATCACCTCGCAGGTGTTATTCCTGGCGGCGGGGATCACCCTTGCCGTTTCACCTTCCCACGCGATTTCTTTGTTTGGCATCACGCTGATTTGCGCCGGTTTCTCGGTAGGTTTTGGCGTGGCGATGAGTCAGGCGTTAGGGCCATTTTCATTACGCGCAGGTGTAGCCAGCTCGACATTAGGCATCGCACAGGTTTGCGGTTCGTCACTGTGGATTTGGCTGGCGGCAATGGTTGGTATCGGCGCATGGAATATGCTGATCGGGATTCTGATTGCCTGTAGCATAGTGAGCCTGTTGCTGATTATGCTCGTCGCGCCTGGACGCCCCGTTGCCGCTCATGAAGAAATCCATCACCACACTTGATCTCAATTTACTGCTCTGTCTGCAACTGCTGATGCAGGAGCGCAGCGTGACCAAAGCGGCGAAGCGGATGAACGTGACCCTATCTCACAATAAAATGTAAAAAAGTTGTAATAAACTTGTCTGAATCGAACTTTTAGCCGCTTTAGTCTGTCCATCATTCCAGTACATGATTACTCTTGTATTCATAATGGACCATTAAGCATGGAGCGAAAAATGGCGACTCACTTTGCCCGAGGGGTTTTAACGGAAGAACATCTGATTTCTGTTCGTCTCCCCTCTCAGTGTCATCAAGAAGCCAGAAACAGACCCCCTCATCGTCAAAGCCGTTTCCTGGCGTCCAGAGGTTTACTCGCAGAACTGATGTTCATGCTGTATGGCATTGGCGAATTGCCGGAAATCGTCACCCTACCGGAAGGTAAACCGGTTTTCAGGGATAAAAATTTGCCCTCGTTTTCTATTTCCTATGCCGGGAATATGGTTGGTGTGGCGTTAACAACCGAAGGTGAATGTGGCCTCGATATGGAGCTGCAGCGCGCAACGCGTGGGTTTCATAGCCCACAAGCGCCCGATAACCACACCTTTTCCAGCAATGAATCGCTATGGATCAGTAAACAAAACGATCCTAACGAAGCACGAGCGCAGCTCATCACGCTGCGCCGAAGCGTGCTAAAACTAACCGGTGATGTTTTGAATGACGATCCGCGCGATCTGCAGCTGCTGCCCATTGCCGGACGCCTGAAATGTGCTCATGTAAATCATGTAGAAGCGTTATGCGACGCGGAAGACGTGCTGGTGTGGTCCGTGGCGGTCACGCCCACGATTGAAAAGCTCAGTGTCTGGGAGTTAGATGGCAAACACGGCTGGAAAAGCCTGCCGGATGTTCACAGCCGCGCCAACAATCCTACCAGCCGGATGATGCGTTTTGCCCAACTCTCTACCGTGAAGTCTTTTTCGCCAAATTGATAGACAACCACAGGAGTCATCATGTCTGAAAAATTGAAGGTGGTTACGTTACTGGGGAGCCTGCGCAAAGGCTCATTTAATGGCATGGTTGCACGTACCCTACCAAAAATTGCTCCAGCGAGCATGGAAGTCAATGCGTTACCTTCCATTGCCGACATTCCCCTGTATGACGCTGACGTACAGCAGGAGGAAGGTTTTCCTGCAACGGTTGAAGCTCTGGCAGAACAGATCCGTCAGGCTGACGGTGTGGTAATCGTCACGCCGGAATATAACTACTCGGTACCAGGCGGGCTGAAAAATGCCATCGACTGGCTTTCCCGCCTGCCGGATCAACCGCTGGCTGGTAAACCCGTGTTGATTCAGACCAGCTCAATGGGGGTGATTGGCGGCGCGCGCTGTCAGTATCACCTGCGCCAGATTCTGGTTTTCCTCGATGCGATGGTGATGAACAAGCCGGAATTTATGGGCGGCGTGATTCAGAATAAAGTTGATCCGCAAACCGGAGAAGTTATTGATCAGGGTACGCTGGACCACCTGACAGGACAATTGACCGCATTTGGTGAGTTTATTCAGCGGGTTCGGAACTGACTCCGTTAAATCACGTTAAATAAACCAGATATACTTAACATGTCTGGTTTATTTTATTAAAGAATGCATTAGCCAGATTCAACTATTATTGGTTTGTTCTCCACATTGGATATGGCATAGTAGTGCCATCCAGAGCGTTTTCCATAATAACATCAATAAACAAGTTCTGGTTTTAACTGGCATCGCGTCTACATTATGGATATGTTATGGACCGGGCATTATTACAACTAAGAAAAGCTTTATGTAGCAGTACCCAACTGGAAAAATCGATGTCCGCTTGTTTGCAAGCGATACGAGAGTCTATTGTCTGCGATGGTATTTTCTTCAACTACTACCGCAGTGATATTCGCTGTATTCAGTTTCTGGCACTGGCAACACATAAAACGGCACGCCCGAAATGGAACATCATTCCTATTCCAGAAAACATCGCCCGGCAGTTCGACTATGAAGAGAATTTTTCAACTCAACTGATTGATAATCTAAATCAGTGCCCGTTAACGGAATATGTGGTAAATACCTGCTTTCGTAATATCAAGTCGCTGATATTGATGCGGATGAATCTGGATGGCTCACGCCTAGGTGCTTTTGGTGTGTTTAGTCATGATGCCAACACATTTACCCACCAGCATGTCCAACTCTTCGAGTCCGTACGTGGAGAACTCTCCCTGTTAGCGTTTATAGCCCTGTCGCGACATAATATTTTATTGCCTGACAATCCCTCACCCACACTCACATTGCCCGGTATTGAAGAAGAAGAAAATTTTGTAACTTATTCCTCTGACGCCAATTTATATCAGTTGTATTGTTCATTACATAAACTGGCAAACAGTGTGACCCCTATATTACTGTTGGGCGAAGAAGGTGTGGGTAAAAGAACGTTTGCCAATGCATTACAGCAGCAGCGATTAAACGATAACGGATGTCATGGAATTATTGATCCCGTAGCACAGCAACTGGTTATTATGCAAAAAGGGAAATACATTCACAGCACAACACTATATTTCAACCAACCGCCAGGCATCATTCCTTTCTTGTCTTTACACCAGGGGTCGTTGCTGATTCACGATTTCAACAAAATACCCGAAAGCTGGCAAACATTTTTACTCGGCCTTAGCGGCAACTACCGCGAATATTGCCAGATGCAGGTCATCGCTATTCAGACCGAGCCTTACCATTTCCCGATGAACGAAATATGTGTACCGCAGTACATTGTCAGTCAACGCTATGCCAATGTTTTCTGCCAGGTGATTACCCTGCCACCGCTACGCTATCGCTACGACGATATTCCTCTGCTGTTAACCCATTATCTTGGTCGCCTGGCTAAACAACATCAGCAAAGTTCCCTACCAGGACTGGGGGAAGATTCCCTTCGCCTGTTATGGGAGTACTCATGGCCCGGCAATATTACTGAGCTCATTGCGGTACTGGAAAACGCCTGGTTTCGCGGGACACATCAGGAATTAACGGTTCTTCTGGCCGACGAGGCCAAACCCGAGGCCCTCGCCCCGCTTGATGAGGCCATACGACAGCATATTCAGCGGGCATTACGCCAGTGCGGAGGTAAAATTTCTGGCAAAGGCGGTGCCGCAGAGCTGCTTGGCGTTAACAGCAATACGCTGTACAGCAAAATTAAAAAGCTGGGAATTGTGGTGAAAGCAAAAGCGTAAAAATCCAGGGGATATAGATTGCTGGCAAAGTGCGTTTTGTTCATGCCGGATGCGGCGTGAATGCTTTATCCACCCTATAAAACCACGCAAATTCAATAAACTGCAGGAATTCGTAGGCCTGATAAGCGTAGCGCATCAGGCAATTTTGCGTTTGTCATCAGACTCAATCCCCTCACTCAGCCTGAGTGAGGGGACAGCTTTAGTTACTTTGTCTTGCGGGTACGATGGAAACCATCAAACATGCCTTTAATCAACGCACCAGGAGTATCGCCGGTACTGCACAGATAAAGGTGCACTGCCATAAACGCCACCATCACTACGGCAAGCGCATAATGGAGATACGCAACCACCTGTTTACCCGGCAGTGAGAAGATGAACTCTGGCGTATAGCCCGGATACATCATCAACAGCCCGGTAATCAACAGTAACGGCAGGCAGAGGAACATCACCGCGATATATCCCATTTGCTGCAGGATATTAAACTTCGCCGCTTCTGTAGCGTGTTCCGGATGAGGCTCTCCACGGAAAATACCATACAGATAATAACGCGTTTGACGGAGAACCCGACCGGCTATACCCTGCCAGCGAACCCGATAATGATGACCGTTCCCGCACATCGCCACCACAAGGAAGCCCAACCAGATAACGCCAAGTGCAATACCTGCCGCATTATGAACATCGACCCACAGCGAGAAGCCAGAGCGAACCCAATGCACAGCAAAACCACTTACGATCAGCACTACAAAGCAGAGTGCATTCAGCCAGTGCCAGCAGCGAACCGGTAGCGTGTAGAGATAATGTTTCTCTATGCTTGTTCCCTTTGCCCGCCGGCGCATAGCCATCCGTCCGAGGCCATGTGCAAGCAGTAGTACCACCAGCCCACATAAGCCATAAGCAACGTAGTAATCCATTCGCCCACTACCGTTATTACCGATCATGTAACTGTCGGTAAACAGGGCGCCATCAACCTGACGCACGGGCGGTGGAGGCACAGAAACTTTCGCCAGCTTTTCCCGGATGGCCTGGTCATCAAACAGTCCTTTGCCCAACAGGCTGCCCGCTGAGGCATTTTCATCGGGTGAGCTGTTTTTCAACCGATTAGCCAGCAGGGCGCTATCACCATGACACTGCTCGCAGGAGACCGCTTTCTCCGCAGGCAAAATACGGTGCAGAGTGGCGTCTTTAGTATCGGCGTGGCAATCAATACAGCGCAACGCACTCATATGCTGAGGCGCATACGGCAGCGCACTATGGGCCATATCCTGATCTTTAGACGCTTTCCCCCCAGACAACTGTGAATAAACACCCGCCCGCGAGTGGCAGTTGGTGCACTGCAGATTATCGTCGGCGATCTGTTGCTCGCTCGGGTGATTGATTTCACCTTTTTGCATGGTGTGCGCGTTGTGACAAGAAGTACAGGTAAACTGCCCCTGGGTTATTTTCTCTTTGTGCACGCTTTGCTGCACGGCATGAACCGTGTCGCGCATCGCCACGCCATGACAGCTTTCACAGCGATTAGCATCGACGGGCGCTAACTGATGAGGTGTAACGGCAAAACCTTCACTTTCCGGTTTGCTCTGGTGGCAGGCAACACAAGGCACAGCACCATGCACGCTTTCCTGAAAGCTATCAGGAGCGACAAACAAATCTGCCTGGATTTTATTGGTAGAGATCCCCTGAATATCGCTATCCGCATGGCAAGCCTGACACGGTTGATTCAGTTGTTCCGTCGCCACCGCCGCCGCGTGTCCGGCTACGGGAGACAATCCCAGCACCAGATAAAACAGCCCTCTTTTGAATAATCCGCGCATTACATCCCTCATGGCTTCATATCCGGATATTTAAAGAGATGGCAACTATTGCAGTAGATAACCGAAGGTTTGTGCTCGTTGTGACAAGCGGTACAAGGTACATCTTTGCCATAGTGCATGGAATCATGCGGGTTTGGCTCGGCGTCCTTATCTTTCGGATCAGGCTGCGTGAGTGCGGCAATCTGATCGCGCGTACCGTGACAGCTTAAGCAGGATTTATCATCCGGCGCGGCAACAGGTTTGCTGGTGCCGTGGCAGAGCTGGCACGACGTATCCCGCCCGGTAGCCTCCAGCGAGTGGTGATACGGCTTGGTGGTCATCGAATTAAGCTTTTGCGTAAAGGCAGCTTCCTCCTGCGGATTAACGGCAGCAACAGACAAGCTGCTTGTCATCAACAGCAACAGGCCCAGGAAAAATTTCGCCATGTTAAGCGCCTCCCAGGAAAGATGACTCATCGACCGGACTTGCCGCTGCGACACTACTGCCAGCCACACGCCCAAACACCAGGCAGTCTGCCACCGCACAGCTTCCCAGGCGGCTACCGCCGTGAGACCCCGCCGTGGCTTCACCAGCAGCATATAACCCAACAATAGGCTGACCATCCGCGGCGTTCAGCACTTCGGCGCGCATACTGATTTGCACCCCGCCCATAACGTAATGCACCTTCGGCCAGACGCGCACGGCAACATACGGCCCTTTCGCCAGCGAAATCGCCCGGCTTACGTCTTTATTCATTCGATCGCCGCCTTTACGTTCTACTGCCGCGTTGTAAGCGTCCACCTCTTCCTGCAAGGTGGCGTAAGGTATGCCAAAGTGCGCCGCCAGTTGCTCCAAGGTGTCGAACTGCCAAGCCACACCATAATGCAGGGCATGAGCGAGACTCTGCGCAAGCTTAGCCCCTTCCAGGTTGGTAAAGCAGATGGGATAAAGCGGATCGCCCTTTTCATCAACCTGAGCGAGGATCCCCTCTTCACGCTCTTTGCGATCGGCGAGTTCATTGGTGAAACGGTGTCCGGTACGCGGATTCACCATAATGCCGTTGGGAAAACCGGCTATGGTGTTAAATTGCGAGACATAGCCAAAACCACGTTCGTCGGGCGATGACCACGGGCCAAGCTGAATGAGATCAAGCTGGATGGGGTTCGCACCAATGCGCATCATCTGTACCAGACATTCGGCAGTGGCTCCGGGATGGTTTGTGGAATCTACCCTCTCGTCGAGTCCCGGATTTTGCAATTTGCGAAAACGCACATCATTGGAGAAACCGCCGGAGCACATCACCACGCCATAGCGCGCGCCGTAGTGGCGGATCTGCCCGCTTTGCTCATCGGGAAAACGATAATCGTCGCGCACGGTCAGACCAATCACGCGCCCTTGCGCATTCTGGATGAAGGATTCCATTTTGCAGCGGGAGCGGAAAACCACGCCCATGCGGGCCGCGGAGTCTTTTAGCGGGCGAGTGATCCCGGCGCCGGAGCTTTCGACGGTCTGTAGCGTGCGGGGAACCGAGTGACCGCCAAAATGCTGAACAAATGGTTTGTATTTCACGCCATGCTTCAGGGTAAATTCATAGGCAGAGGTGGTGTTCTCAACGAGGATTTTTAACTGCTCCTTGTCGTTCAGGCCGCGCCCTGCCTTTAACATATCTTTGTACATCAGTTCAGAAGAGTCATTGATCCCGGCTTTCTGCTGCAGGGGTGAACCGGCTACGGCAACTGCGCCGCCGTTGATCGCCGAATTACCACCAAAGACGGGCATTTTGTCGATCACCAGTACGCTGCGTCCGGCCTGCACCGCTTCTAGCGCGGCTGCAAGCCCGGCAAAGCCGCTTCCCACAACAATGACATCGTAAATTTTATGGTAGCGAAGTCCCGGAATCGGGGCGCAGATTTCCTGCGCCCCTGCCGTCCCCGCCAGCGCCGCAAGAGCGCCCCCCGTCGCCAGCACTGTCCCTTTCGTCAAAAAGGCGCGCCGTGACGTATTAACGGATTTTTTCATCGGTGTTACTGCCCCCCGGTCTTCATGCTTACCAGCGAACCTGCTGGAAACGAAGCCACCAGCGTGGAGGAATCGGCAATGTTGTCGCTAAAAATACGGTCCTGAGAAACGAACGGGACTTTCGCACGGTAGGCGTCGTAGAGTTTGCCGGTCATGTAACCCAGTTGCAGGTCTGGCGTTTTCTGTTTGCGCAGATCGATAGCCTGGCTTGCATGCAGCAGCTCCAGGCCGTAGATATTGCGCATATTTTCGGCGATTTGGCTCAGGCGCTTAGAGACTCGCAGGTTGTTGGTGTAGGTGTCTTCAATGGTGCCAGCCATCGGTTGGCCGTCGAGAGAAACCGGATTTACCAGATCGCGAATATCCGCCAGCATCTCAACCTGCGGTTTCTGGATAGCACCAAACGCGTGGCCTTTCTGGTTGGTATCTGAGGCCAGGAAGCGGCTCAGACCAGTGAAATGGTCATCAGAAAGATGCAGTGTACGCTGCACGCTGTTATGCGCCAGATGCCCCATAGCCACCGACAGATCCTGAATTGTCAGCGCCAGCGGCAGCGGTTCAAAGTTAGAGGTTGGGAAAATCGCTCCGCTGATGGTTTCGCCATTGGCATCTGTGGAGCTAACAAAATATTGCTCAACCTGGCTGTTTTCGGCCTGCGTGCGCGGCGCATTCACAATCACTGCCGGGTTATCGTCCGAGCTGTTCATCTGAATTTTCAGCATCTGGTACGCTTCGTTCCATTCACGACGCGCTTCGTTCAGCACAAATACCGTGGTGCGAAACGAGAGCGGGTCCTGTAATGCACGCCCCTCCTGGTGCTGCCAGAGATAAGACCCTTTCAGCGAGTTACGCAGCGAGCTGGCCGTATCCTGAATCCCAGGGAACGGGCGAACGCTCAGGCTTTGCTCAAGGAACGGCGCCACGTTGCCGTTGAGGCCTTCCAGTGACAAACCAAACACCGCCGGAGTGATGTTGATAATTTGTCTGGCTTCCAGCAATGCCTTCGCAGAATACGCGGCTGATATCGCATTTGTAGAGAGAATAGAGAGCGCATCTTTACCAAGCGGCTCCAGCTTCTGGATCCCGGCTTCTTTTAAAGCTTTGGCTGACGGCATCACATTGCCATTAACGCGCACGCGCCATTCGCCAATCATCACATCGCCAATATGAGATGCCAGGGTAATATCGGCCTCACCGACGGAACCACGCGAAGGCACCACAGGAGTAATATTTTTGTTCAGTAGCTGCTGGTAAAGTTTCGCTACCTGCGGCTGTGCGCCGGTGTTGCCCGTTAACATGGTGTTCAGGCGAATCACCATGGCCATGCGCACCAGTTCATCCGGCATATCCGGACCGATTCCCGCAGCATGTGCGTGTAATGCGTTGATATTAAATTCGCGTGACGCCTGAATAACTTCCGGTGTCAGCTTACCGTGCGCATCGAACAACGATTTGTCTTTATTCAGCCCCACGCCGACCGTCAGGCCGTAAACCGGCACACCTTTACCGGCGGCAATCATCAGTAGCTTGTTGGCTTTTTCCACGCGATCCATCGCCGTTGGCGATATGTCGACCTGTTTTTGCCCCGTTGCAACAGCCCACGCATCATCAAGAGTCAGTGAATGACCATCAAGGGTGAGACTGCTGGCCGACCAGGCGATAGCAGGACAAAACAGAGAGAGACAAAGTGTCGCAATGACTGTCTTTTTCATTTCAAAACTCCTTTTTCAGTGACCCAAAAACAGTAACCCAAAAGGAGTAGATATAAATTGAAATATCTCCGGCATTTCCCTTAGCTTTTTTTGATATATCAAAAAAATAGCGACAGGATGCATTTCATTTTATTAACAAAAATTTCAATTATTAAAATACAGGCGGTGGGAAGCACTCGCTCTTCAGCCCCGAAAGCGAGGCTGAAGAGAAACGCATTAATGTGCGTCGATAAAGACAATCTTCAGGATAAACAGCAGCGCAACGATGATTACGCACGGGCTAAGGTCGCGCAAACGTCCGGTACCGATTTTCATCACGCAATAAGAGATAAAGCCCAGCGCGATACCTTCGGTAATCGAGAAGCTGAACGGCATCATCACAGCGGTAATAAACGCCGGAACGGATTCAGTAAGATCCTGCCAGTTCACGCGTGACAGGCTTGAGGTCATCAGCACACCAACGTAGATCAACGCACCTGCTGCAGCGTAGCCAGGCACCATTCCCGCCAGCGGCGACAGGAAGATAACCAGCAGGAACAGCAGACCGACAACGACTGCCGTCAGACCGGTACGACCACCAACGGAAACGCCGGAAGAGGACTCAATATACGCCGTAACAGAAGAAGTACCGATAAACGAACCGGTCACGGAAGAGATACTGTCGACATACAGCGCCTGCTTCATGCGCGGGAATTTACCTTTCTCATCTGCCAGACCGGCTTTATCGGTCACGCCAATCAGCGTACCGGAGGAGTCAAACAGATTAACCAGCATGAAAGAGAAAATCACCCCTGCCAGCCCGAGGTTAAACGACCCGGCTAAATCTACATGACCCACGACTGTCATTACGCTCGGCGGCGCAGAAACGATGCCGTTGTAGTGCACATCCCCCAGCATCCAGCCCAGCAGCGTCGTCACAACAATAGAAACCAGCACCGCCGCGTGAATGTTGCGCGAAGCCAGAATGGCAATGATGAAGAAGCCGAGGATCCCCAGCAGCACGCTGTGAGAAGTCAGATTACCGATGCTTACCAGGGTTTCTGGATTCGCAACAATCACTCCCGCGTTTTTCAGCCCCATCATGCCAATGAACAGACCAATACCGCTGGTAATGCCCACACGCAGGCTCACCGGAATGTTGGCAATCATCCAGTAGCGAACGCGGAAAATCGTCAGTAACAGCAGACCAATCGCGCCCCAGAAGATTGCGCCCATTCCGACCTGCCACGGTAAGCCCATCGCCTGTACAACGACAAAAGCGAAGAATGCGTTCAGCCCCATCGCCGGTGCCAGCGCAACAGGAAGATTAGCAAACAGTCCCATCAGAATACTGCCAAATGCGGCAATCAGACAGGTGGTCACGAAGACGGCGCTGGTGTCCATGCCAGCAACACCAAGAATTTGCGGGTTAACAAAAACGATGTAAACCATCGTCAGGAAGGTGGTAAAACCGGCGATCACTTCGGTCCGTGCCGTCGTGCCATGTTCGCGCAGTTTAAACACGCGTTCCAGCATCCCCTGGCCAGAAGCCTGGGGTGTATGTTGTTGACTCATTATCTATTTCCGAACAAGGAGGGAAAATTCGTCGCTATCGTATACCAAAATGAGACAATATGGACGGCTGAAGATAACTTTTTTTCATTGCATTTGCTTATACGGCAACGATTGCGTCATACGAATTGGCATAACGAAAACGTTAAACTAACGATAAAGGAAAGACATGTCCCAGATAGAAGCGGTATTTTTCGACTGCGACGGTACGCTGGTCGATAGCGAGGTCATTTGCTCTCGCGCCTATGTCACGATGTTCCGGGAATTTGGCATTCACGTTGACCTTGAAGAGATTTTTACCCGTTTTAAAGGCGTAAAACTCTACGAAATCATCGATATCATCAGTAAAGAACAAGGCGTGACGATGGTCCAGGCCGATGCCGAGCACATTTACCGCGCAGAAGTGGCGCGTCTGTTTGATACCGAACTTGAGGTTATCGCAGGAGCAAAGGAATTGCTGGCAAGCGTTAAGGTGCCGATGTGCGTTGTCTCTAATGGCCCGGTGAACAAAATGCAGCATTCGCTGGGTAAGCTGAATATGCTGCACTACTTCCCGGAAAAACTGTTCAGCGGTTACGACATTCAGCGTTGGAAGCCCGACCCGGCGTTAATGTTCCATGCGGCAAAAGCGATGAATGTGAACGTTGAAAACTGCATTCTGGTCGATGACTCCAGCGCCGGGGCGCAGTCAGGGATAGATGCCGGAATGGAAGTGTTTTACTTCTGCGCGGACCCGCACAATAAACCGATCGTTCACCCGAAAGTCACCACCTTTACCCATCTTTCGCAATTACCGGAACTGTGGAAGGCGCGTGGTTGGGATATTACGGCATAGTTATTCACACTCCCTTCACTTACTCCACTTAAATTGGCACGCAAAGGTAAGTAAAGGGAGTTTGATATGTCTGTTTCACGTCGGGTAATTCATCACGCGTCTACCAGGATTTAGGTATTTAATGTCCTGAAACAGACTCTTTACGCTAAGCGGGATGTTTTATCTTTAAGCTACTCAAAAGCAGACAGGATGTTTCTATGACTCAAAATATCAGACCGTTACCCATATTCAAATATCATCCACAACCGCTGGAAACGGGCGCATTTGAGCAGGATAAAACCGTAGAGTGCGATTGCTGTGAACAGGAAACATCAATTTATTACTCCAGCCCATTTTACTGCGGAGGTGAAGCTGAATATCTCTGTCCGTGGTGCATTGCGGACGGTTCTGCGGCAGAAAAGTTTGCAGGTAGTTTTCAGGATGATGCCAGCATCGAAGGCGTTGAATTTGAGTATGATGAAGAGGGCGAGTTTGCAGGTATTAAAAACACATATCCTGACGAAATGCTGAAAGAGTTGGTTGAACGCACGCCAGGTTATCATGGATGGCAGCAGGAATTCTGGCTTGCACATTGTGGCGATTTCTGTGCTTTTATCGGCTATGTGGGCTGGGATGAGATAAAAGATCGCCTCGATGAATTCGCCAATATCGAAGAAGACTGCGAGAATTTCGGTGTGCGCTTCCCAGATCTGGCGAAATGCCTGCGAAACGGCGGCGATTGTCAGGGCTATCTGTTCCGCTGTCTCCACTGCGGCAAGCTGAGACTGTGGGGCGATTTTTCGTAGTTATTTAAATAATGAGAACAGGCCGGAGCGTAATTCACACATCCGGCCTTATGTTTTAAGCTAATTCTGCGGCAGCGGCTTTATCAGCGATTACCATCAGCGAAGGATGCAGCTGCAACACGGAAGCAGGAACATCTTCGGTAACCGGACCTTGCAGAACATTTTTCAGTGCCTGCGCTTTACCCGCACCGCTGACAATTATCAGCAAATTTTTCGCCGCCATAATACTTCTCGGCCCCATCGTCACGTAGCTGTCAGGCACTAACGAAAAGTCACCGCCCAACTCACCATGCGCCACAATATCAACCATCTCTCCCTGGATCGGGAACTCCACGGTTTGCTCATGGAAATGGGTCGTATTTGGCAGATTGCCACAAAAATGACCATCTGCACCTAATCCCAGCACCACCAAATCCAGCCCGCCTTCACGCGCCAGTTTCTGATCATGCTCGCGGTAGTTATCAATAGTGAGTTTCTGGATATTCTCTTCTTTGATCCCCGCAGGGGTAAAAAACAGATTACGCAAATTGGTAATCGTTACGCCTTCCCCCTCTTTGCCACGAAATGGAATTTCATCGAAATTGTAGAAATAGCAGTTATCGTACCAGGGCTTACCTTTAACCAAAGTGGTGAGATATTCGTACATGCCTTTGGGCGTGCTACCGGCGGTAATTGCCAGGTTAACGCGACGCGTCTTCGACATATAACCAAGCAGATGATGTGCAGCTACACAGCTCATTTCCTGATAGTCTTCAGTGATGATTAATTTCATCTTAAAGCCTTATCTTATTTAAATAATTTCTGTACAAAGGCTGCATAAGCTGGTCGCCAGACATCCATTTCATGGTTCAGACCCGGATATTCCTGGTAATCAAACTTAATGTTTTTCTGTTCAAGCTCAGTTTTCAGCCCGGCGATATCCTTGCCGGTTACGACATCTTTATCCCCCACAACCACAGTAAAATTACGTAGTTGCTGGTTGATAGCTGCCGGTTCGTTCAGCCGGGCCGCGACACCTTCATCCGGTACGGTTGTTGTGGTAACACCACTGAATGTGGCCAGCCAGCCAAAGCTTTCCAGATGATTCATTCCCGATACCAGCGCCTGATATCCACCTTGTGAAAGCCCGGCCAGTGCGCGACCATCGGCGTCTTTACGGACATTAAAACGCTTGTTAATCAGCGGGATAATATCGTTCATCAGTTCGCGATCTGCCGCCTTAGCATTCAGCGGATAAAAAACTTTACGTCTTTCCTGAGGAACGAAATCTTCGGGAATAATGCCCTTCGCATTGGTTTCTGTATCCGGGATCACCACCAGCATCGGTTTAATTTTCCCTTCAGCCAGCAGGTTATCCATGATTTGCGGGATACGCCCCTGATCGATAGCTGAACGTCCGGTATCACCAAAACCGTGATAGAAATAGAGCACTGGCAAAGGCTCGCCCATGCCGGTGTATCCTGGCGGGGTCCAGACATACATCTGACGTTCGGATTGCAATGCGTTGGAGTGGTAAGTTATGGCGATCAAATCACCATGCGCAACAGAACGCGTATCCAGATAACTGCCTGGCACCAGAATCATACTGGAGTTAACCTGGCGCTGAGGTTTAGTCATTGCCGTGCCTGTATCAATGCTGCGTACACCATCAACATTGAAAAAATACTCGTACAGGTTGCCTTTCAGGACAGGCGTGCGCCACGACCAGACTCCCGCTTCGTCTTTGGCCATCGGGTGAATGTTGTCCGGAACCGGAACGCCAACCACTACGGAGACATTTTTTGCCCCAGGGGCAAAGTAGCGAAAGGTCACGCTGTTATCGGTATTGACCTGAGTTACATATTGTTTCACCGGGATAGTAGGCGCCGGGCTGGCTGGCATATCCGCGGCTATGGCCCACTGAGCAGAAATACCGCTGGCAATAGCCAGCGTTAAAGCAGCAATTTTTATATTCATCATAATATTCCTTTCATTAAATTCCATTACCACCAGATTTCAGCCTGGGCACCAACAGCAAACTGGTCGTCTTTATTGTCTTCAAAGGTGAAGCCATCCAGTTCGTTTTCCAGGGCTTTGATATACGTGGCGTAGAAACGAATTTCCGGGCGCGAGGTCAACATACTGGTATTGACTTTAAAGGTATGGAAGAGTGTGGTTTTATAACCAGATTCATTATATTTATTACTATTCGCATCTTTGTTTTGCTGAGTGAAATAGCCCAGTTCAACACCTGTCTGGTTATATTGGTCCCAAATATAGGCCGGGCGAACAACTGCACGAATAGATTCGAAATCAGAGTGCGCTCCCGTTTCGTAGCTATAAATATCGTTACCGAAGTAGTAAACAATGGCGTTAGCTACAATGAAATGATCGCCGATATAGGCTTCGCCCTGCGAAGTCAGACGAACGGCTGTTCCACCGGAGTGATCACCATAATAACGACCGTTAAAGGTGGTAAATGGACTTGCGCCAGCATAACGGCCAAAGTTACTGGCGATAGAGTTATTTGCAACCAGGAAGGAGAATTCGTTGAAACCACCTTTATCAAATTTCTGCGTTAAAGATGTGCCAAACATCCAGGTATCTTTCCAGTCATAATACCCGTTATTATCCTGATTATCTTTTTCCGATGCGCTTTCGTTTGCCGAGACATAACGACCGTTCACCATTAAAGTCGCTTTATCCCATAGCGGGATATCTTTATAGCGTAAATCAATGGTATTGGTATTAATCTGCTGTTTGTTTTGCAGGCTGCGATCGTAATCATCGACATCTTCGCGAACCAGCGCGACATCAATTTTACCCGGACCGACTTTCCAGTTTTCCAGACCTACACCTGCGGCAGCATCGGTACGCTGCGTTTTCCAGTCAAGCATCTGGATTTCAATTTTGGGCGCACCATGTTTACCCACCCAGAAATCAGCCTCTGGCGCAAAAGGCAGGAAACCTTTGGTGGTAACGTACATATCGGAGAACTGCATATAGTTCTCGCCACCGGCGTTATCGCCAAACCAGCCGGAAGAGTACTGCTGACCAACGTTACCATCCATCATCACGATGGCATCAACTCGTTTGCCGTTTTCGTTGTAGACACGTTGTTTTAACTGCAAATCAAACCAGCCGGAGTATTCGTTACCAAAGCGGCCCAAAGAACCAATCGCCCATGATTTAGGTGAACCATGAGAGGCTGTACCCCAACCAGAACGATAGTAGCCGTTGTAACTAAAGCCAATTTCATCTTTCACAAACTTACTGAAATCTTTCAAAGTCATGGAAGAATAAATTGAGCCTGTCTCACTGGCATTTTTCTCTTCGTTTTTAACCAGTACAGCATCAGGTTTTGCGGCACTACTGGTTGGGAACGGATTGGCGGCATACCCTTGATCATTCGTACTTACGCTACGATTCGCCGTCGCTGGCGTATACTTTTTCTTCTCTTCATCTTTATATTTTTTGAGTTCGCTTTGCGTTTCTCTTAACGCTTTTTCTAATAACTCAAGGCGTTGTTCCACCGTTAATGATTCAGCTAATGATTGTGCGGAAAAGGCTAAAGGCGCCATTAATAAAATAGCAGAGGTAATAAGATTTCGTCTAAACATAATATCCCTTCATGGTGCAAAGAAAGAATTAACACATCGCATCCAGACTGTTCTGAATGCGATGATAATTAAGGTGCTTTATTGGTTATTTTTTAATGACAGTCCCCGCGTTTTGATCACTTCTGCATACCATCCGAAGCTTTTCTTGCGCGTTCTTGTGAGGCTTCCTTCGCCATTATCATCACGATCCACATAAATAAAGCCGTAGCGCTTAGACATTTGTGAATGAGATGCACTGACTAAATCAATTGGTCCCCAACTGGTGTACCCCATAATATCCACACCATCGGCAATCGCTTCATTTACCTGTACCAGGTGATCGTTTAAATAGGCAATTCGATAATCGTCCTGTATCGAACCATCCGCTTCAACGCTGTCTTTTGCGCCTAATCCGTTCTCGACAATAAATAACGGTTTTTGATAACGATCCCAAAGCGTATTTAACAGAACCCGTAATCCAACAGGATCAATTTGCCATCCCCACTCTGAACTTTTCAGATGCGGATTGGGGATCATATTCAGTATGTTGCCCTGCGCATTTTTATTAATGCTTTCATCGTGGGAAACACAACCGGTCATGTAATAACTAAAAGAGATGAAATCTACGGTATGTTTTAAATCTTCTGCGTCACTTTCAGTCATCTCAATGGTGATATTGTGGTCGCGGAAGAAACGCTGCATATAGCCGGGATACTGACCACGCGCCTGAACATCACCAAAGAACATCCAGCGTCGGTTCTCTTCTATGGCCTGCAACATATCCTGTGGATGGCAAGTAAGCGGGTAAACCAGCCCACCGAGAAGCATATTGCCGATTTTCGCTTCGGGGATCAGGCTATGACAGGCTTTAACCGCCCGCGCACTGGCAACCAGTTGATGGTGGATCGCCTGATAAACGTCTGCCTCACCACTCTCTTCTGCCAGCCCCACGCCCGTGAATGGCGCGTGTAACGACATATTGATTTCATTAAACGTCAGCCATAACGCCACTTTATGTTGATAGCGGGTAAAGACCGTACGGGCGTAATGCTCAAAGTGATCGATGACCGCCCGATTAGCCCAGCCGCCGTAGTTTTTCACCAGTCCATATGGTATTTCGTAATGGGATAACGTCACCAGTGGCTTGATCCCCGCCTGCGCCATTTCATCAAACAGCCGATCGTAAAACGCTAAACCTGCTTCATTCGGTTCAACTTCGTCGCCCTGAGGAAAAATTCGCGCCCAGGCTATGGAAATACGCAAACAGGTGAAGCCCATCTCGGCAAATAACGCGATATCTTCCGGGTAACGATGATAAAAATCGATGGCGACATCTTTGATATTCTCTTTCCCCAGAATGCGCGGTTCCATTTTTCCCATTACGCCATGAGGCTGTAGATCTGAGGTCGTGATCCCTTTGCCATCTTCCTGCCAGGCGCCTTCCACCTGATTGGCGGCTGTTGCGCCACCCCAAAGAAATGTTTCTGGAAATGCTTTCATAATTAACTCCTTTTATCGTTAGCGAATGATAGATAACAGTGGCTCACCAGCACTTATCTGCGCCGTGCCGTGGGGTAATACGTCCGTAAAATCATCGCTATTACTGATTAACACCGGCGTCGTCAGATCAAATCCGGCTTCGCGAATAGCAGGGATATCAAAAGAAATCAGCCGATCGCCGGTATTGACCTTGTCACCCACGTTGACGTGAGCGGAAAAGAATTTGCCGTCCAGTTTTACGGTGTCGATACCGATATGAATCAGGATCTCCACGCCATCATCTGACTCAATGCCGATGGCGTGTAATGTGGCGAACAACGAAGCAATTCGACCCGCCACCGGAGAGCGCACTTCACCAACCGAGGGCAGAATGGCAACACCTTTACCCAACAGGCCGCTGGCAAACGTGGTATCAGCGACGTCAATGAGCGGCACAATCTCTCCTGTCATCGGTGAACTGATACCGCCCTGCTCAGGTGTAATAACCTCTGACGCTTGCTCTTGCGGGGCTACTTGCGCTGGCTGACGTTTAGCGGTAATGAAATGAAACATCACCGTGCCGACAAATGCGCAACCAATGGCAACGACACCGCCAATAACGCTGGCCCAGACGGTGAAATCAATCCCCGTTGACGGGATGGTTTGCATGAAGGTGAAAATACTCGGCAAACCAAAGGAGTAGACTTTCGTTTGCGCGTAGCCAATGATGGTGGCCCCCAATGATCCACTAACACAGGCGATAACGAAGGGGTACTTACGCGGCAGGTTGACGCCATATACTGCCGGTTCGGTGATACCAAACAGGCCCGTCAATGCCGCCGATCCGGCTACCACTTTTTTCTGCGCATCGCGTTCGCAGAGGAAAACGCCGAGCGCCGCCCCGACCTGCGCCATAATGGCGGGCATTAACAGCGGAACCATGGTGTCGTAGCCCAGCACGGTGAAGTTATTGATACACAACGGCACCAGGCCCCAGTGCAGCCCGAACATGACAAAGATTTGCCAGAAGCCGCCCATTACCGCGCCTGCAAATGCAGGAACCGCCTGATAAAGCCAGAGATAACCGGCGGCAATCAGTTCACTTATCCAGGTTGATAGCGGCCCCACCAGCAGAAAGGTGACGGGTGTGATAACCATCAGACTTAGCAATGGTGTGAAGAAATTTTTGATTGCTGACGGTAACCACGCATTAAGTCGGCGTTCCAGAATGCTGCACAACCAGGCAGAAAAAATAATCGGAATGACCGATGACGAGTAATTCAACAATGTGACCGGAATACCCAGGAAATCCAGCCCCAGCGCATCTGCTTTTTGCCCGTTTTCAAAGGCAGTCAGAATTAATGGATGCACTAACGCTCCACCAATCACCATGGCAGTAAATGGATTACCGCCGAAGCGTTTCCCCGCGGTGTAGCCCAGGATTATCGGGAAGAACCAAAACAAGGCATCACTGGCGCTGAATAAAATTAAATAAGTACCACTTTGCTCGCTCGTCCACTGAAAAGTGAGTGCCAGAGCCAGCATACCTTTCAGGATCCCGGTTGCCGCCATCAAACCGATCAGAGGCGTAAAAATACCTGAAATAACATAAACAAAGCGGTTTAGCAGATTACCTTTCTCATCATTTTCCGGTGCCTGTTGCGCTTTTTCGCCCAGGCCTGCCACACTGTTAACCGCCAGGAAGACATCGGCCACATGGTTACCTATGACCACCTGAAACTGACCACCGCTTTCCACCACCATAATAATACCGGGGGTCTTTTTCAGTACCTCAGCTTGCGCTTTGCTTTCATCCTTTAACTTAAAACGTAATCGCGTCGCGCAATGCATCAGACTCACAATGTTATCTGCGCCCCCGACTCCTGCGACTATTTTTCTGGCTAACTCCGTCATAACTTGCCCTCTACCGCTTTGCGGCAAAACTCCAAAAAAAAACCTGAAAAAAACGGCCTGACGTGAATCAAGCTATTTTTTTCAGGTTTTGCCCGCTTAGTGCGGTAACAATCCTTTACTCAGTAATAATGTTTCAGTGTTCTTTGCGCACGCGCTCTATATTTATAGCGAGAAACATAATCTCAGCGGGTGAGATTTTACGTTGATACTGCAAACCAATAAAAATGGCGATCCGTTCCGCACATTGCCATGCCTGTGGATAATTTTGTTTTACTGCTTGTTGTAATGATTCATCACTATCGTTAATCGATGCATGTTCAAGAATACGCCAGGATAAAAATTTCAGATGCGTAACCAGTCGCTGATAACTCAAACTTTCTTCCTGGTAATTAAGGCTGAACTGAAATTTTATTAATTGCAGCATTTCGCGCATTAATTGCGTGACACCTGCAACATCCTCCATATTTCCGCTCATTTGGGCACTGACCAGATGCATGGCAATAAAGCCCACTTCATCTTTCGGTAACTTCACACCCAACCGTTTATCAATAATGGTTAACGCTTCTTCCCCTAGCTGAAACTCTTTCGGGTAAAGCCGCTGGATATCCCACAGCAGCGGGTTAGGCAGCAACACGTTTTGCTGAAAGCGTTTAATCGCAAACTGACAATGATCTGTCAGCGAGATATAAATACTGTCCTGAAACTTTCCCAGACGTTCCTGTGCCAGAGAGATAATACGATCACAGGTTGCCATCACCTCAAGAGGAATATGACTTAAAAGCTCGCTTAATCGCCCGTTCAGTTCATGGCTGCTCAAGGCATACTCTTTTTCTATTCCAGTTGAGTTAATTCTTTCGCCAGCACGTTTTTGAAAGCCAATTCCGCGCCCCATGACGACTTTTTCCCGCTGTTGATCATCAATAACCACCACAACATTATTGTTGAGGATTTTGGTGATTTGCATGTTCATAGCAAGGACCTTTTTTATAAACAAAAAAAACCGACGTCACCAGTATTCTCTGGTTATGTCAGGTTTTGCCTGCGAATGCAGTAACAATCCAGTCATTTATTAATGGTTTTTATAACAAACATCCGATTTCGAAAATTAATTTAGTTGCGTGCAGAGAAAATAGCAATGCGCTATTTATAAAAGTATGACCATGCTCGCAGTTATTAACTTTATGTAACTTTTAGGAATTTATAAAGTTATATATAATGAATCCCAATAATTAAGTTATTGGGATTCATTTGATGAATTATTTATCGCTATCTTTCCCCGCCAATAATTTATCCAGTTCATCACCACCGACGTGACGGAAATCCTGACCTTTCACGTAGTAGAAGATAAACTCACAAATATTCTGGCAGCGGTCGCCGATACGCTCGATAGAACGTGCGCAGAACAGCGCGGTGAGGACGCTAGGAATGGTGCGCGAATCTTCCATCATGTACGTCATCAGTTGGCGTACAATGCCTTCGTACTCCTGATCAACTTTTTTATCTTCCCGATAAATACGCACCGCTTCGTCAATATCCATACGCGCGAACGCGTCCAACACGTCGTGCAGCATCTGGATGGTGTGACGGCCCAGTGACTCCAGACTCACCAGCAACGGTTGATGCTGCTGGGAGAATTTCTCCAGCGCAGTACGACAGATTTTGTCTGCCACATCGCCAATACGTTCCAGCTCGGCAATGGTTTTGCTGATCACCATCACCAGACGCAGGTCGCTCGCCGTCGGCTGACGTTTGGCGATAATGCGCACGCAGGCTTCATCGATCGCCACTTCCATCATATTGACGTTCTTATCGCCTTCGATCACCCGCTTCGCCAGATCGCTGTCCTGGTTGTGCATCGCAGTTATAGCATCAGTTAGCTGCTGCTCCACCATGCCGCCCATGGTCATCACCTGCGTGCGGATGCTTTCCAGTTCAGCGTTGAACTGGCCGGAAATATGTTTATTAAGATTGAGACTGTCCATAACGCACTCCTGAATCAACCGTAACGACCGGTGATGTAGTCTTCTGTTTGTTTCTTCGCTGGCTTGGTGAACAGATCGTCCGTGTTGCTGAACTCAATCAATTCGCCCAGGTACATAAACGCCGTGTGGTCGGAACAACGCGCAGCCTGCTGCATGTTGTGGGTAACGATCACCACGGTGTAATCCTGCTTCAGTTCGGTGATAAGTTCTTCAATGCGCCCGGTGGATATAGGGTCGAGCGCCGAACACGGTTCGTCGAGCAGCAGCACTTCCGGGCGAATGGCGATACCACGCGCAATGCATAGACGCTGTTGCTGACCACCAGAGAGAGAGTAACCGCTCTGGTGCAATTTATCTTTGGTTTCGTTCCATAATGCGGCCTTGGTCAACGCCCACTGCACGCGCTCGTCCATGTCGGTGCGCGAAAGCTTTTCAAACAGGCGCACACCAAAGGCGATGTTGTCGTAAATCGACATCGGGAACGGCGTTGGTTTCTGGAACACCATGCCCACTTTCGCACGCAGCAGGGCGATATCCTGAGAGTTAGTCAGGATGTTATCGCCATCGAGAAGAATTTCACCTTCTGCGCGCTGTTCCGGGTACAGTTCAAACATTTTGTTGAAGGTACGCAGCAGCGTCGATTTACCGCAGCCGGACGGCCCGATAAACGCCGTAACCTGGTTTTTGGCGATATCCAGGTTGATGTTTTTCAGGGCATGGAATTTGCCGTAGTAGAAGTTCAAATTACGAACCTGAATTTTACTCGGGGCAGTTTCAACCATACTCATTGCAATCTTTTCCTCATCCAGCGCCGCATTTGCCACGCTGTAAAATTGTGCCTGATGGCGCTACGCTTATCAGGCCTACAAATGTGTTCAACCGTAGGCCGGATAAGGCGCTCACGCCACATCCGGCAAAGTGTTAACCGTGTTTATTCTTCGCAAAAACAACGCGCGCCAGAATGTTCAGCAGCAGGACGCACAGGGTAATAATCAACACCCCAGCCCAGGCCAGTTGCTGCCATTCCGCAAATGGGCTCATCGCAAACTTAAAGATCGTCACCGGCAGGTTAGCGATCGGCTGCATCATGTCCGTACTCCAGAACTGGTTGGAGAGCGCGGTAAACAGCAGCGGCGCGGTTTCACCGGCAATACGGGCAATCGCCAGTAGGATACCGGTCATGATTCCTGATACTGACGCTTTCAGCGTAATTGAGGAAATCATCTTCCACTTCGGCGTACCCAGTGCATAAGCCGCTTCACGCAGGCTGTCCGGCACCAGTTTCAGCATGTTCTCGGTGGTACGGATAACAATCGGCACCTGCAACAGCGCCAGCGCAATTACACCCGCCCAACCGGAGAAGTGCTCCATCTGCGCCACCACGATGGTGTAAACAAACAGTCCCACCACAATCGACGGCGCGGAGAGCAGTATGTCGTTAATGAAGCGAATCACTTCTGCCAGCCAGGATTTACGACCATATTCAGCCAGATAAATCCCCGCCATAATGCCCAGCGGCGTACCGAATACCGTGGCCCACAAAATTAACAGGCCGCTCCCCGCCAGGGCGTTCGCCAGACCACCGCCTTCCGTATTTGGCGGCGGCGTCATTTCGGTGAACAGCGCCAGCGACATACCGTTGATACCGCGAGTGATGGTGGACATTAAAATCCAGATCAGCCAGAACAGACCGAAAGCCATCGTCGCCATCGAGAGCGTCAGCGCAATACGGTTTTTGAGACGGCGACGCGCCTGCATTTTACGGCGGGATTCTGCCAGCGCCGCAGTGGTTTGCATTTCAACCATAGCCATTAACGTGCCCCCTCATTCTTAGCCAGGCGCATGATCATAAACTTCGATGCGGCGAGGACGATGAAGGTAATCACAAACAGGATCAGGCCGAGTTCCATCAGTGCAGCAACGTGCAGACCGGATTCCGCTTCGGCAAATTCGTTCGCCAGCGCAGAAGTGATACTGTTGCCCGGCATGTACAGTGAGGCGCTGTCGAGCTGGTAGGTGTTACCGATGATAAAGGTCACCGCCATGGTTTCACCGAGCGCACGCCCCAGCCCCAGCATAATGCCGCCGATTACCCCATTTTTGGTGAACGGAAGAACGATACGCCAGATAACTTCCCAGGTGGTGCAGCCGATACCGTAGGCCGACTCTTTCATCATCACCGGGGTTTGCTCGAACACATCGCGCATTACCGCCGCAATGTACGGAATAATCATGATGGCGAGGATCACGCCTGCCGCGAGGATACCGATACCAAAGGCCGGGCCGGAGAACAGCGCGCCGACAATCGGGATATTCGACATGATATTGCCAACCGGCTCCTGGAAGTAAACGGCGAACAGCGGCGCGAAGATAAACAGGCCCCACATGCCGTAAACGATACTTGGAATGGCTGCCAGCAACTCAATGGCGATACCCAGCGGGCGTTTCAGCCAGCCAGGCGCAAGCTCAGTCAGGAAGAGTGCGATACCGAAACTCACCGGGACGGCAATCAGCAGCGCGATAAACGAAGTCACCAACGTACCGTAGATCAGCACCAGCGCCCCGTAGATATCGTTCGGTGCATCCCACTCTTTGGTCCACAGAAAAGCCAGACCAAATTTCTGAATGCTCGGCCAGGAGGAGATGATCAGAGAGACAATAATGCCACCCAACATCAATAGCACAATCAGCGCCGCCAGTTTTACCAGCACGCTGAAAATTATGTCGCCCTTTTTACCCGGTGGGTTAAAAGCAGGCTTAGTTGCAGCCATAAATCACTCTTTAAGTTAAACGCATTTACTAAGTTGCCCATGCCGGATGGCGCTGCGCTTATCCGGCCTACACTCAGGACCTACGGTAGAAACCATAGGGCGGATAAGCGTAGCGCCATCCGCCAATTCGTCAAAGATATTCTATTAGTACAGCGGCTTACCGCTGCTGTCTTTAATATTGGTCTTCCACGCTGCGCGAACCTGTTCTACAACGCTATCCGGCAGGCTGGCATAATCCAGGTCGTTCGCCTGTTTAGCCCCGGTTTTGTATGCCCAGTCGAAGAACTTCAGCACTTCTGTACCTTGTTCTGGTTTCTTCTGATCTTTGTGAACCAGAATGAACGTGGTAGAGGTAATAGGCCACGCATCTTCGCCTTTCTGGTTGGTCAGATCCTGAGCGAATGTTTTGCTCCAGTCTGCGCCTTTTGCTGCATTAGCGAAGTTTTCTTCGGTCGGACTAACCGGTTTACCATCAGCGGAGATCAGTTTGGTGTACGCCAGGTTGTTCTGCTTAGCGTAAGCATATTCAACGTAACCAATTGCCCCCGGCAGACGCTGAACGAATGCGGCGATACCGTCGTTACCTTTACCGCCCAGACCGATCGGCCATTTCACGGTAGAGCCAGTACCAACGTTGTTTTTCCACTCTTCGTTCACTTTCGCCAGGTAGCTGGTGAAGACGAAGGAGGTACCGGAACCATCGGCGCGGCGCACTACAGCAATGTTCTGTGACGGCAGTTTCAGACCCGGATTCAATTTGGCAATGGCTTCATCATCCCACTTTTTAATTTTGCCCAGGTAGATGTCGCCGAGGGTTTTACCATCCAGCACCAGCTCGCCAGACTTCAGCCCCGGAATGTTAACCGCCAGCACCACGCCGCCAATCACGGTCGGGAACTGGAACAAACCTTCCTGAGCCAGTTTTTCGTCAGACAGCGGCGCGTCAGAGGCACCAAAATCAACGGTATTCGCGATAATCTGTTTTACGCCACCGGAAGAACCGATCCCCTGGTAGTTAACTTTATTACCGGTTTCTTTCTGGTAAGTGTCAGCCCATTTGGCATACACCGGCGCAGGGAAGGTTGCACCTGCACCTGTCAGACTTGCTTCTGCAAACACAGAGAAAGCACTCATCGATAAGGTCGCGGCGACAACAGTTGCGACGGTGGTACGCATAACTTTCATAATGTCTCCTGGGAGGATTCATAAAGCATTGTTTGTTGGCTACGAGAAGCAAAATAGGACAAACAGGTGACAGTTATATGTAAGGTTTATGACAGTTTTATGACACGAAAGAAAACTCTTTTCGCTTGTTGAAAAATCAATATGTTAGAAGTGAAAGTGACAATAGCCAGGCAGAAACATTTTCTTTCTGTGACAGTTTAAAAATAGCTGAAGATGAGACGGTGAATGAGGAGATAGAAAAATGCCCTGCGAAAGCAGGGCAGGTGTGTATTACTCAACCGTAACCGATTTTGCCAAGTTACGCGGCTGGTCAACGTCAGTGCCTTTGATAAGCGCGACGTGGTAAGCCAGCAGTTGCAGCGGAACGGTGTAGAAGATCGGTGCAATAACCTCTTCCACATGCGGCATCTCGATGATGTGCATGTTATCGCTCCCCACAAAACCAGCATCCTGATCGGCGAAGACGTACAATTGACCGCCACGCGCGCGAACTTCTTCAATGTTGGATTTCAGTTTTTCCAATAGTTCGTTGTTCGGCGCAACGACGATAACCGGCATATCGGCATCAATCAGCGCCAGCGGGCCGTGTTTCAGTTCGCCCGCAGCGTAGGCTTCAGCGTGAATGTAAGAGATCTCTTTCAGCTTCAATGCGCCTTCCAGCGCGATTGGGTACTGATCGCCACGCCCCAGGAACAGCGCGTGATGTTTGTCAGAGAAATCTTCGGCCAGAGCTTCAATGCGTTTGTCCTGAGACAGCATCTGCTCAATACGGCTCGGCAACGCCTGCAGACCATGCACGATGTCATGTTCAATGGAGGCATCCAGACCTTTCAGGCGAGACAGCTTCGCCACCAGCATCAACAGCACAGTTAACTGGGTGGTGAATGCTTTAGTGGACGCCACGCCAATTTCCGTCCCGGCGTTGGTCATCAGCGCCAGATCGGATTCACGCACCAGCGAAGAGCCAGGTACGTTACAGATTGCCAGCGAACCAAGGTAACCCAGCTCTTTCGACAGACGCAGGCCCGCCAGGGTATCCGCGGTTTCGCCAGACTGTGACAAGGTGATCATCAGGCTGTTACGGCGCACGGCAGATTTGCGATAGCGGAATTCAGAGGCGATTTCAACGTCGCACGGAATACCTGCCAGCGATTCAAACCAGTAGCGGGAAACCATACCGGAGTTATAAGAAGTACCACAGGCGAGGATCTGAATATGCTCAACCTTCGACAGCAATTCGTCAGCGTTCGGTCCCAGCTCGCTCAAATCTACCTGACCGTGGCTGATGCGCCCGGTAAGGGTGTTTTTGATCGCGTTTGGTTGTTCGTAGATCTCTTTCTGCATGTAGTGGCGGTAAATACCTTTATCGCCCGCGTCATATTGCAGATTGGATTCGATATCCTGACGTTTTACTTCCGCGCCAGTTTTATCGAAGATGTTTACCGAGCGGCGGGTGATTTCCGCAATATCGCCCTCTTCAAGGAAGATAAAGCGACGAGTCACTGGCAACAGCGCCAGCTGGTCAGAAGCGATAAAGTTTTCGCCCATACCCAGGCCAATCACCAGCGGGCTACCAGAACGTGCCGCCAGCAAGGTATCCGGGTGGCGGGAGTCCATGATCACTGTACCGTACGCACCACGCAGCTGTGGGATAGCACGCAGAACAGCCTCACGCAGGGTGCCGCCCTGTTTCAGCTCCCAGTTCACCAGATGTGCAATCACTTCGGTGTCGGTTTCAGAAACGAAGGTATAGCCACGCGCTTTTAACTCTTCGCGCAGCGGTTCATGGTTTTCGATGATGCCGTTATGCACCACCACAATGTGTTCAGAAACATGTGGATGCGCGTTAGCTTCTGAAGGTTCACCGTGGGTTGCCCAGCGAGTGTGAGCAATACCGGTGCCGCCATGCAGAGGATGTTCTTCCGCTGCCTGAGCCAGCATCTGGACTTTACCGAGGCGACGCAGGCGGGTCATATGACCTTCTGCATCAACAACGGCCAGACCCGCAGAGTCATATCCGCGGTATTCCAGACGACGTAAACCTTCAAGAAGGATTTCTGCTACATCACGTTGCGCGATCGCGCCAACAATTCCACACATAGTTTTTGATTCCGATTGATATCGTTGTCGGTCAACCTGTATGCCCGTTTTTTCGGGCGCCCCGAGCCTTGTAGAGAGTGGGGTTATTTTTATAGTTACTGCTTGTGGGCGGGAGACTATGTTATCTCCTCATCCCATATGACCGGATTATCCAGCCAGAATTACTTTTTCTTTACCGGACGACGCCAGCCTTCTTTTTGAGTCTGCGGCACACGGCTGATCGCCAGGGCGTTTTCGCCGACGTTACGCGTCACAGTTGTACCCGCAGCAATGGTTGCGCCTTTGCCTACTGTTACCGGGGCCACCAGCTGAGTGTCGGAACCAACAAACACATCGTCGCCGATAATGGTCTTAAATTTATTCGCACCATCGTAGTTGCAGGTAATGGTTCCTGCGCCGATGTTAACGTTATCGCCAATTTCCGCATCGCCCAGGTAAGTCAGATGACCGGCTTTCGAGCCTTTACCCAGACGCGCTTTTTTCATCTCAACGAAGTTACCGACGTGTGCACCTTCCAGCAACTCAGCACCAGGACGCAGACGGGCAAACGGGCCAATGGTACAGGCCGCCGCCAGATTTGCGTCTTCCACGACGGTATACGGACTGATTTCGCAATCATCGCCAATCACGCTGTTTTTAATCACGCAACCGGTACCGATTTTCACGCGATGACCAAGAGTGACATCACCCTCGATGATAACGTTAGTATCAATTTCAACATCGCGCCCGTGAATCAGAGTACCGCGCAGATCAAAACGCGCCGGATCGCGCAGCATAACGCCCGCTAACAGCAGTTTTTCAGCCTGTTCGGACTGGTAAACGCGCTCCAGACGCGAGAGTTGCAGGCGGTTATTCACGCCTTCTACTTCGCTTAAACGTTGCGGATGAACGGCGACAATTTCACGCCCTTCCTGATACGCCAGTGCAATAATGTCGGTGATGTAGTATTCGCCCTGCGCATTATTGTTGGTCAGTTTAGCCAGCCAGCGTTTCATATCTGCGCCGTTGGCGATCAGAATGCCGGTGTTGATTTCCTGAATCTGACGCTGCTCGTCGGTGGCATCTTTATGCTCAACAATGCCGGTAACTTTGCCGTTTTCACGAGTAATACGTCCATAACCGGTTGGGTCATCCAGTTTCACCGTCAGCAGACCAATGCCCCCCTGCGGTTTAGCATCACGCAGGCGCTGGAGTGTTTCGACAGAGATCAGCGGCACGTCGCCGTAGAGCATTAAAATGTCTTCATCATCGGCAAAGAAAGGTGCAGCCTGCTGCATCGCATGACCCGTACCCAGCTGCTCTGCCTGAAGCACCCAGTTCAGGTTGTCGTCTTTCAGCGTCTGTTTTAGCAGATCGCCGCCGTGACCATACACCAGGTGAACGTGCGCTGCGCCTAATTCATTCGCAGCATCAATGACATGCTGAACCATCGCTTTCCCGGCAAGGGTATGCAGCACTTTCGGAAGATCGGAATACATGCGCGTGCCTTTGCCTGCGGCAAGGATCACTACGCTCATAGCATTATTCAACATACGCGTCCTGACTGTAATTTGAGAACGAATTTAAACTGCTTCACCTTGAAAAAACTACATTTTTTTCATCGTGAAATGGACAGAGGATAAATTGTTCAATAACGGATTATCCTCGCTGACGAAAGCGCCATTTTCGACCATTGTCGCGCCTTTTGTCTGCCAAAAATTAAGGCAGTACCTTCATTTAAGCGTCAGGTGGATGTTTTTGCTCTTATTTCGATCAATGAATAAACGGGAAAACAGTGCAGTTTTATATCAGTAGGCTCTATGTGAATACTGAAAATGCGCAGAACATGTCAGAACGCGTCTTATGGCAGGCAAGTCAGATGAATATAGGGGCGTAAAGCAAAAAAAAGCCAGCCTGTTTCCAGACTGGCTTTTGTGCTTTTCAAGCCGGTGTTACATCGCTTTTTTAGTCAACTCGATAACGCGCAGCTGCGCGATCGCTTTGGCCAGTTCCGCAGACGCCTGAGCGTAATCTACGTCGCCGTGAGAGCTGCTAATGTGCTCTTCAGCCTTACGTTTCGCTTCCATGGCTCGCGCTTCGTCGAGATCCTGGCCGCGAATTGCGGTGTCGGCCAGAACGGTCACGTTGCCAGGCTGCACTTCAAGAATGCCGCCAGACAGATAGATAAACTCTTCGTGACCGTGCTGTTTCACGATGCGAATCATACCAGGCTTAATGGCGGTGAGCAGCGGTGCGTGGCCAGGGAAAATCCCCAGTTCACCTTCGCTACCCGTTACCTGGATTTTTTCGACCAGACCAGAGAACATTTGTTGCTCTGCGCTGACGACGTCCAGGTGGTAAGTCATTGCCATATCACCCTCCGATTAAGGCGTTAAAGTTTTTTGGCTTTTTCCACAGCTTCTTCGATGGAACCGACCATGTAGAACGCCTGCTCCGGCAGGTGATCGTATTCGCCGTCCATGATGCCTTTAAAGCCACGGATGGTGTCTTTCAGGGAGACGTATTTGCCCGGAGAACCGGTGAATACTTCTGCCACGAAGAACGGCTGGGACAGGAAGCGCTGGATCTTACGAGCACGCGCTACCACCAGTTTGTCTTCTTCAGACAGTTCATCCATACCCAGGATGGCGATGATGTCTTTCAGTTCCTGATAACGTTGCAGGATGGACTGAACGCCACGCGCGGTGTCGTAGTGTTCCTGACCAACCACCAGCGGGTCCAGCTGACGGCTGGTGGAGTCCAGCGGGTCAACAGCCGGGTAGATACCCAGAGACGCGATCTGACGGCTCAGTACGACCGTTGCGTCAAGGTGCGCAAAGGTGGTTGCCGGAGACGGGTCAGTCAAGTCATCCGCAGGTACGTATACTGCCTGTACGGAGGTGATAGAACCGGTTTTGGTGGAGGTGATACGTTCCTGCAGAACGCCCATCTCTTCTGCCAGCGTCGGCTGGTAACCTACCGCTGAAGGCATACGGCCCAGCAGTGCGGATACTTCCGTACCGGCCAGGGTGTAACGATAGATGTTGTCAACGAACAGCAGTACGTCACGACCTTCATCACGGAACTTCTCAGCCATGGTCAGGCCGGTCAGAGCAACGCGCAGACGGTTTCCCGGCGGCTCGTTCATCTGGCCATACACCAGGGATACTTTGTCGATAACGTTGGAGTCGGTCATTTCGTGGTAGAAGTCGTTACCCTCACGAGTACGTTCACCTACGCCCGCAAACACAGAGTAACCGGAGTGCTCGATCGCGATGTTACGAATAAGCTCCATCATGTTTACGGTTTTACCTACACCCGCACCACCGAACAGACCGACTTTACCGCCCTTAGCGAACGGACACATCAGGTCGATAACTTTGATACCGGTTTCCAGCAGTTCCTGAGAGTTTGACAGCTCTTCGTAGGAAGGTGCTGCGCGGTGAATCGCCCAACGCTCTTCTTCACCGATCTCGCCTTTCATGTCGACCGGTTCACCCAGTACGTTCATGATACGGCCCAGAGTCGCTTTACCTACCGGGACTTCGATCGGGTGTTCGAGGTCTTTTACATCCAGACCACGACGCAGACCGTCGGAGGAACCCATTGCGATGGTACGCACGATACCGCCGCCGAGCTGCTGCTGAACTTCCAGCACCAGACGCTCATTACCATTTTGCACCTCAAGAGCATCGTACACGCGCGGTACGGCATCCTGAGGGAATTCGACGTCAACTACGGCGCCGATTACCTGGACAATCTTTCCAGTAGCCATCTTAAATCCTCTACGAAATAACCTGTTTAAACCGCGGCGGCCCCCGAGACGATCTCGGTGAGTTCCTGAGTAATGCTGGCCTGACGAGCTTTGTTGTATACCAACTGCAGCTCTTTAATCAGGCTGCCGCCATTGTCGGTCGCGGCTTTCATCGCCACCATACGGGCGGCCTGCTCGCTGGCCAGGTTTTCAACCACGCCCTGATAAACCTGAGATTCGACATAACGACGCAGCAGGGTATCCAGCAACGCCTTCGGATCGGGTTCGTACAGGTAATCCCAGGATTTATGTTTCAGATCATCATCATCTGATGCCGGTAACGGCAGCAGCTGGCTGATGGTCGGAACCTGAGACATGGTGTTAATAAATTTGTTGCTGACAATGTAAAGCTTGTCCAGACGGCCTTCGTCGTAGGCCTGCAACATCACTTTTACCGGACCGATCAGTTCGGACAGGGAAGGGTTATCCCCCATGCCGGAAACCTGGGCAACAACATTGCCGCCCACGGAGTTGAAGAACGACACGCCTTTCGAGCCGATCATTGCGAGGTCGCATTGAACGCCTTTGTCGGTCCATGTCTTCATTTCCGCCAGCAGTTTTTTGAACAGGTTAATGTTCAAACCACCGCACAAACCACGGTCGGTCGACACCACCAGGTAGCCTACGCGTTTAACGTCGCGGTCTTCCAGGTATGGGTGCTTATATTCCAGATTACCGTGTGCAAGGTGACCAATCACTTTGCGCATGGTTTCTGCATAAGGACGGCTGGCCGCCATGCGATCCTGCGATTTACGCATTTTGGAAGCGGCGACCATCTCCATCGCTTTAGTGATCTTTTGCGTGTTCTGGACGCTTGCGATCTTACTACGTATCTCTTTTGCGCCGGCCATGAGCTTCTCCTCAATGCCTTGCGGCCTGCCCTAAGGCAAGCCGCCAGACGTTACCAGGATTGGGTTGCTTTGAAGGAATCGAGGATGCCTTTCAGCTTGCCTTCGATTTCGTCGTTGTAGCCACCGGTCTGGTTGATCTCTTGCATCAACGGAGCGTGATCACGGTCGACGTAAGCCAGCAGAGCGGCTTCGAAGCTGCCGATTTTCGACAGTTCAACATCCGCCAGGTAACCACGTTCAGCTGCGAACAGAACCAGAGACTGCTGCGCGACAGACATCGGCGCATACTGTTTCTGTTTCAGCAGTTCGGTCACTTTCTGACCGTGGTCAAGCTGCTTACGTGTTGCATCGTCAAGGTCGGATGCAAACTGAGAGAACGCTGCCAGTTCACGATACTGTGCCAGCGCGGTACGGATACCACCGGACAGTTTTTTCATGATCTTGGTCTGTGCTGCACCACCCACACGGGATACGGAAATACCGGGGTTAACCGCAGGACGAATACCGGCGTTGAACAGGTTGGTTTCCAGGAAGATCTGACCATCGGTAATGGAGATTACGTTGGTCGGAACGAACGCGGAAACGTCGCCCGCCTGAGTTTCGATAATCGGCAGCGCGGTCAGTGAACCGGTTTTCCCTTTCACTTCACCTTTGGTGAAGGCTTCAACGTATTCGGCGTTAACACGCGCCGCACGCTCCAGCAGACGAGAGTGGAGGTAGAATACGTCGCCCGGGAATGCTTCACGTCCTGGTGGACGACGGAGCAGCAGGGAGATCTGACGGTAAGCAACAGCCTGTTTAGACAGGTCATCGTAAATGATCAGCGCATCTTCACCGCGGTCACGGAAGTATTCGCCCATTGCGCAACCGGCATAAGGCGCCAGGTATTGCAGTGCAGCAGATTCAGACGCGGTTGCTACCACAACGATGGTGTTAGCCAGTGCGCCGTGCTCTTCCAGTTTACGTACCACGTTAGAAATGGTGGACGCTTTCTGGCCGATAGCGACATAGATACATTTGATACCGGAATCGCGCTGGTTAATGATGGCGTCGATTGCCAGTGCGGTTTTACCAGTCTGACGGTCACCGATGATCAATTCACGCTGACCACGACCGATTGGGATCATGGAGTCAACGGCTTTATAACCGGTCTGTACCGGCTGATCTACGGACTGACGTTCGATAACGCCCGGAGCGATTGCTTCTACAGCAGAGAAGCCGTCGTGATCCAGCGGACCTTTACCGTCGATGGGTGCACCCAGAGTGTTAACCACACGGCCCAGCAGGCCACGGCCAACCGGAACTTCCAGGATACGCCCCGTACACTTAACTTTCATGCCTTCGGCAAGGTCAGCGTACGGACCCATAACAACCGCACCTACAGAGTCGCGCTCGAGGTTCAGTGCGATAGCGTAACGGTTACCCGGCAGGGAGATCATCTCACCCTGCATACAATCGGCCAGGCCGTGGATGCGGATAACACCATCACTTACAGAAACAATAGTACCTTCGTTGTGAGCTTCACTCACAACATTGAACTGAGCAATGCGCTGCTTGATCAGTTCGCTGATTTCGGTGGAATTCAGTTGCATGCTCCAGTCCCCTTAAGACTGCAAGACGTCTGCAAGGCGCTCAAGACGACCGCGTACGCTGCCATCAATGACCATATCACCCGCTCGGATGATAACGCCTGCCATTACAGACTTATCGATTTTGCAATTCAGCTTAACTTTGCGTGACAGACGTTTTTCCATCGCAGCAGAAATTTTCGTGAGCTGTTGTTCACTCAGTGCGGCAGCGGAAATGACGTCTACCTCAGCGGTAGCCTCACTCACGGCACGCAGATGAATAAACTGCTCCAGAACATCCGGGAGCGCGTTAAGACGACCATTTTCAGCCATTACCCGAATCAGGTTCTGACCGTTTTCGTCCAGTTGCTCACCACAAACTGCGATAAACGACTCGGCGAGCGTTTCTGGCGCCAGCGCGCCAGAGAGAAGCTCTGCCATTTGTTCGTTTTTGGTTACCTCGGCGGCAAACGCCAGCATGTCCTGCCAGCGTTCTACACTTTGGTGTTCGACGGCAAAGTCAAAAGCTGCTTTGGCGTAGGGGCGAGCTACCGTAATAAATTCAGACATCAGCCCCTCCCTCCTTACAGTTCAGCGACAAGTTTATCCACGATGTCGCTGTTAGCAGCTTCATCCACGGAACGTTCGATGATCTTCTCGGCGCCAGCAACAGCCAGGATAGCAACTTGCTTACGCAGCTCTTCACGGGCACGTTTACGCTCGGCTTCAATTTCTGCCTGCGCCTGGGCCACGATTTTAGTACGTTCCTGTTCTGCCTCAGCTTTCGCTTCGTCCAGAATCTGCGAGCGGCGTTTGTTCGCCTGCTCGATGATTACCTGGGCTTCCGCTTTCGCTTTTTTCAGCTGGTCGGTCGCGCTGGCCTTTGCAAGGTCAAGGTCCTTATGTGCTCGTTCTGCGGAAGCAAGGCCGTCAGCAATTTCTTTTTGACGTTTTTCGATGGCTGCCATTAATGGCGGCCATACGTACTTCATGCAGAACAGAACGAACAGGACAAACGCGATGGCCTGGCCGAGGATTGTTGCGTTAAGATTCACAGCACAATGCCTCTATTTAGTTAACGTTCTGATATTGCTCTTTAAATAAAAGCAACGCTTACTACGCGACAGCGAACATCACGTACAGACCCAGACCTACAGCGATCATAGGGATAGCATCCACCAGACCCATAACGATAAAGAACTGAGTACGCAGCAGAGGAATCAGATCAGGTTGACGCGCTGCGCCTTCCAGGAATTTACCCCCGAGGATGCCGATACCGATCGCAGCACCGATTGCCGCCAGACCCATCATCACAGCGGCAGCCATGTACAGCAGATCCATATTCAGGTTTTCCATGACAGTCTCCAGTTTGTTTCAGTTAAAACGTAGTAGTGTTGGTAAATTAATGTTCTTCAGACGCCATCGACAGATAGACGATCGTCAGAACCATGAAGATGAAGGCTTGCAGCGTAATGATCAGGATGTGGAAAATGGCCCACGGCACATTCAGGATCCACTGTGACCACCACGGCAACAGACCAGCAATCAGAATGAAAATCAGCTCACCGGCATACATGTTACCGAACAGTCGCAAACCGAGTGAAACGGGTTTGGACAGCAGGCTTACCCCTTCAAGGATTAAGTTGACAGGAATGAACGCCCAGTGATTGAACGGCTGCAGCGTCAACTCTTTCGTGAAGCCGCCGATGCCTTTCATTTTGATGCTGTAGAACAGAATCAGGATAAATACGCCCAGTGCCATAGACAGCGTTACGTTCACATCCGCAGACGGAACTACACGCAGTGCGGGCAGACCCAGTACATGTTCAGCAATGTACGGCAGCAGGTCGATAGGCAGTAAATCCATCAGGTTCATCAGGAATACCCAAACGAAGATCGTCAGGGCCAGCGGAGCAATCAGCTTGCTTTTGCCATGGTACATGTCTTTCACGCTACCATTAACAAAGCCGATCACCAGCTCAATCGCGGTCTGAAACTTACCTGGCACGCCGCTGGTCGCCTTTTTGGCTACGCTACGGAATAAAACCAGGAACAACAGACCCAGCACCACCGAGAAGAACATGGAGTCAATATTGATTGTCCAGAAGGTGGCTGGGGGGTTTTGTGGATCCACCAGCGAGAATGTACGCAGGTCCAACTGAAGGTTATTCAGGTGGTGTCCTATGTAATCCTGCGGCGTCATATTTTCTGAAGCCATGATGCCTTTTACCCTTTGTTGTTAATTACAGCCGGTGCCAGTATCTGAACCACCAGCACCAAAACCCACGTAACGATCAGCGGCAAGAATACCGCCTTTAAAACCGCCAACGCCACCACCAGTAACACCAACATCGCCAGAACTTTGAAAGCTTCGCCAAATGCGAATGTCCAGGCCACCCGGCCTTTCGCTGGTGTATGCGCCTGGTGACGCCAGGCAAATATCATAAACAAAACGTTAGGCAGAAAGACTGCCAGGCCCCCACTTATTGCAGAGACGCCCCAGAAGGGGTCTTTGAGGCTGAACAGCAATCCACTTGCTATCACCACCAGTAACTGAACGAGCAGAAGCTTCCGGGCAACGTTTTGACTCACGAGCGACACAGACATCACGTTTTTCACTCCTGCTCCCTTCGAGGTATGTCGCGTGTCGTATAAAACTTTCTTTAAGGCTTAGAGTCAAGCATCAAAAAGCGGTCAAATTATACGGTGCGCCCCCGTGATTTCAAACAATAAGTAGCCAAAAGGTGAATAAATGTTTAAATATTTTTCCAGTGCATACAATTGCGACTTTTCTGCAACCTCTGTTCGATCATGAAAAACTGTAAATAGCGCGTAAACACTGGCGATAAAGCGTGCTTCAGATCACATATTGAGCATGTTCGCGCACAGCATATTTATTTACGTGGCAAATGATGCCTTTGCAAGTTTATGATATTTCAGTCTAAAAACAGATACTGTTTCAATAAATGACATTTACACAGCAAAAACCACCCGTTGACATTTTTAATAATGTTTTAACAGTCAATTATAGTTCTTAGCGCCGATTTTTAGCAGCCTGATATTTTCACTAATGACTTATTTTCTGCTTACCAAAAAAAGCCACGTTACTTTGTTGATGCAAAAGAGTGAACGTGGCGTTAAATGTAACCAGTTATATCAATAGAGAACCGGAGTGTTGTTAACAGTCTAACCGGTCAATTTTTTATGATTTTTTTGATAAAAATTAAATTTTATTTGCTTTAATCACCACCAGATGACGTTCGCCATTCAGGGCAGGAACCTGAAGTTTAACCACTGATTCGACCTGATATTCTTCGGGCAACAAAGCGATTTCATCTTCCGGCATTTGGCCTTTCAGCGCGTAGAAACGGCCTTGCTCACCAGGAAGATGGTGGCACCAGCTCACCATATCGTTCAGAGAGGCAAAAGCGCGGCTAATTACGCCATCAAACGGCGGCTCTGACGGAAACTCTTCTACCCTGCTCTGTACCGGCTCAATGTTTTCCAGTTTTAGTTCATGTTGCACCTGACGGAGGAAACGCACGCGTTTACCAAGGCTATCCAGCAGTGTGAAATGGGCTTCAGGACGCACGATAGAGAGTGGAATACCAGGCAGTCCTGGTCCGGTGCCGACATCAATAAACCGTTCACCTTGCAGATACGGTGCCACGACAATGCTATCGAGAATATGGCGTACCAGCATCTCATTAGGATCGCGGACCGAAGTCAGGTTGTACGCTTTGTTCCATTTATGCAGCATATTCACATAGGCAATAAGCTGGTTTTTCTGGTGATCGGTAAGCGAAATTCCTGCATCTTTCAGCAGTGAGGAGAGTCTGTTGAGCACGGTAATTACCTGTTCTTGATGCGTTGCCCGGTAAGCGGGTGCTTACCAGGCATTTTTAATGCGTTATGCGCTACGACGCAGCATACCCTGTTTTTTCAGCCACACCAGCAGAATGGAGATGGCCGCAGGCGTGACGCCAGAAATACGCGAAGCCTGACCAATAGAGGCCGGTTTGTGATCGTTAAGTTTAGCGATCACTTCGTTAGAAAGACCGGATACCTGGCGATAATCCAGCGTCGCTGGTAGCAGGGTATTCTCGTTACGCTGCTGCTTTTCGATCTCATCTTGCTGGCGCGCGATATAACCTTCGTATTTAACCTGAATCTCAACCTGTTCTGCCGCCTGTTCGTCTGTCAATGCAGGAGCAAACGGCGTCAGCGCGGTTAATTTTTCATAAGTCATTTCCGGACGGCGCAGCAGATCTTCACCACTGGCCTCACGGGAAAGCGGCGCAGTCAGGTGAGCATTCACTTCGGCTGCGGCGTCTGCCGACGGGGTTACCCAGGTCGATTTCAGACGCTGACGCTCTCGTTCGATGTTCTCAAGCTTCTCGTTAAAGCGAGCCCAACGTTCGTCATCCACCAGGCCCAGTTCCCGACCGATTTCGGTCAAACGCAGATCCGCGTTATCTTCGCGCAGCATCAGACGATATTCTGCGCGCGAGGTAAACATACGATACGGTTCTTTGGTTCCTAAAGTGCACAGGTCATCGACCAGTACGCCGAGATACGCCTGAGAACGCGCAGGAGCCCAACCTTCTTTGTCAGCAGACAGGCGAGCGGCGTTAAGACCGGCCAGCAAACCTTGCGCAGCAGCTTCTTCGTAACCGGTAGTGCCGTTAATCTGACCAGCAAAGAACAGCCCCTGGATAAACTTGCTCTCCAGTGTCGGTTTCAGGTCGCGTGGATCGAAGAAGTCATACTCAATGGCATAACCCGGACGCACGATCTTCGCGTTCTCCATCCCCTGCATGGAGCGAACGATTTGCATCTGCACATCGAACGGCAGGCTGGTAGAGATACCGTTCGGATAAATTTCGTTAGAGGTCAGCCCTTCCGGTTCAAGGAAGATCTGATGCTGATTTCTGTCGGCGAAGCGCATGACTTTGTCTTCGATCGACGGGCAGTAGCGTGGGCCGACACCTTCGATCACCCCTGCGTACATTGGGCTTCGATCGAGGTTACTGCGGATTACATCATGGGTTTTCTCGTTGGTATGGGTGATATAACACGGCACCTGCTGTGGATGCTGGGCCGCATTGCCCATAAACGAGAATACCGGCATTGGGTTATCGCCATGCTGTTGCGCCAGCACGCTGAAGTCGATAGTACGCGCATCAATACGCGGCGGTGTCCCGGTTTTCAGACGACCAACGCGCAGCGGCAGTTCACGCAAACGGCGAGAAAGCGGAATGGACGGTGGATCACCAGCACGGCCACCGCTGTAATTATCCAGACCGATATGAATTTTACCGTCCAGGAACGTCCCAACGGTGAGCACGACGGCTTTGGCACGGAACTTCAGTCCCATTTGGGTGACCGCACCGACCACACGATCGTTTTCGACAATAAGATCTTCGACCGCCTGCTGGAAGATCATCAGGTTCGGTTGGTTCTCCAGCGCCATGCGTACCGCCTGACGGTAGAGCACACGATCTGCCTGAGCTCGTGTAGCACGAACTGCCGGTCCCTTGCTTGCGTTTAGTATCCTAAACTGGATACCCGCCTGATCGATCGCTTTTGCCATCAGACCGCCGAGTGCATCCACTTCTTTTACCAGATGTCCCTTCCCAATACCGCCGATCGCTGGGTTGCAGCTCATCTGCCCTAACGTGTCGATATTGTGTGTCAAAAGCAGAGTCTGTTGACCCATACGCGCCGCGGCCATCGCGGCTTCGGTGCCTGCATGACCCCCGCCAATGATGATGACGTCAAAAGGATCCGGATAAAACATGGTGATTGCCTCGCATAACGCGGTATGAAAATGGATTGAAGCCCGGGCCGTGGATTCTACTCAACTTTGTCGGCTTGAGAAAGACCTGGGATCCTGGGTATTAAAAAGAAGATCTATTTATTTAGAGATCTGTTCTATTGTGATCTCTTATTAGGATCGTGCTTCCCTGTGGATAACAAAGATCCGGCTTTTAAGATCAACAACCTGGCAAGGATCATTAGCTGTGAATGATCGGTGATCCTGGGCCGTATAAGCTGGGATCAGAATGAAGGGTTATGCACAACTCAAAAACTGAACAACGGTTGTTCTTTGGATAACTACCGGTTGATCCAAGCTTCCTACCAGAGTTATCCACAGCAGATCGCACGATCTGTATACTTATTTGAGTAAATTAATCCACGATCCCAGCCATTCTTCTGCCGGATCTTCCGGAATGTCGTGAGCAAGGATATTGATCTTCAGTGTTTCGCCTGTCTGTTTTGCACCGGAATTTTTGAGTTCTGTCTCGAGTTTATCGATAGCCCCACAAAAGGTGTCGTATTCACGACTGCCAATACCGATTGCGCCAAAGCGGACCGCAGAAAGATCGGGCTTCTGTTCCTGCAATGCTTCATAGAAAGGAGAAAGGTTGTCCGGAATGTCTCCGGCACCATGGGTGGAACTGATAACCAGCCAGATCCCGGAGGCAGATAAATCTTCCAACAGCGGACCGTGTAGCGTTTCGGTGGTAAAACCCGCCTCTTCCAGCTTTTCTGCTAGGTGTTCTGCTACATATTCGGCACCGCCGAGGGTGCTGCCGCTGATAAGAGTGATATCTGCCATAAATCGCCACCGTTATTGAGAGTGGCGTATTGTACGCTGTGAACGCGCTGGGATCTACCTGTGGAAAAGTATGGGATTAAAAAAGCCGCTCATGGCTTGATGGTACGCATGATCGGGTTTTGCAGGACGATCAGTGTCTCGGTGGACTGAATTTCATCAATTGTTTGGATCTTGTTGATAAGTACATGCTGGAGGGCGTCGATCGAACGGCACATCACTTTGATAAAGATGCTGTAGTGGCCGGTGGTGTAGTAGGCCTCGGTGACTTCATCAAGACTTTCCAGCTTTGCCAGCGCGGAAGGATAGTCTTTGGCGCTCTTCAATATAATGCCGATAAAGCAGCCTACGTCATAACCGAGCTGTTTCGGGCTGACGTCGATGCGCGCCCCGGTAATGATTCCCGCCTGCTTCATTTTCTCTACACGAACATGAATCGTCCCCGGACTGACACCAAATTGTTTCGCCAGTTCGGCGTAAGCAGTGCGCGCATTGCCCATTAATGCTTCCAGGATGCCGCGGTCCAGATTGTCGATCAGATAATTTTCCATAGGATTTTCTTATGTAAATTGATGATTCACTCTATTTTAGCCTTCTTTTTTAATGAATCAAAAGTGCGAAAGGCTTTTTATTGAATGATTATTGCATGTGTGTCTGTTTTTGTTGCTTAATCATAAGCAACAGGACGCAGGAGTATAAAAAATGAAAACCGCTTACATTGCCAAACAACGTCAAATTAGCTTCGTGAAATCTCACTTTTCTCGTCAACTGGAAGAACGTCTGGGGCTGATCGAAGTCCAGGCGCCGATTCTTAGCCGTGTGGGAGATGGCACGCAGGATAACTTGTCGGGCTGTGAAAAAGCGGTGCAGGTAAAAGTGAAAGCTCTGCCTGATGCCCAGTTCGAAGTGGTTCATTCACTGGCGAAGTGGAAACGTCAGACCTTAGGGCAACACGACTTCAGCGCGGGCGAAGGGCTGTACACGCACATGAAAGCCCTTCGCCCCGATGAAGACCGTCTTTCCCCGTTGCACTCGGTCTATGTTGACCAGTGGGACTGGGAACGCGTAATGGGCGACGGCGAGCGTCAATTCTCGACTCTGAAAAGCACGGTAGAGGCGATCTGGGCGGGAATTAAAGCAACCGAAGCTGCGGTTAGCGAAGAGTTTGGCCTGGCACCGTTCCTGCCGGATCAGATCCACTTCGTACACAGCCAGGAATTACTGTCTCGTTATCCGGATCTTGATGCCAAAGGGCGTGAGCGGGCGATTGCGAAAGATCTTGGCGCGGTATTCCTCGTCGGGATTGGCGGCAAGTTGAGTGATGGTCACCGCCACGACGTGCGCGCACCGGATTATGATGACTGGAGCACCCCGTCAGAGCTGGGCCATGCGGGGCTGAACGGCGATATTCTGGTGTGGAACCCGGTACTGGAGGATGCGTTTGAACTTTCTTCCATGGGGATCCGTGTGGATGCCGACACGCTGAAGCATCAGCTGGCGCTGACCGGTGACGAAGATCGCCTGCAGCTGGAGTGGCATCAGGCGCTGCTGCGCGGTGAAATGCCGCAGACCATCGGCGGTGGTATCGGCCAGTCTCGTTTGACCATGCTGCTGCTGCAACTGCCACATATCGGCCAGGTTCAGTGTGGTGTATGGCCGGCAGCTGTTCGCGAGAGTGTCCCTTCTCTGCTGTAAAAATTTATCGCCGCCAGCGTCTGAGCAGGCGGCTTCGCATCCCGGTATCAAAGCGCCAGATATGATCGAAAATGCGCATGATGCCGGGTTTGCCATGTGCAGACATCGCCACGGCATGAAAGCGATGCTGATGTACCCGCTGCAACTCTTTCACTTTACTCGTCACGTCGTCTGGCAAGCGCTGGGCGATAAAGTCAGAAATCACCACCGTATCGGCATCAAACCATTCCCGGCTTTGCAAGCGCTCCATAATGGCGCGAAAACAACTGGCAAGATCGGTGCCGCCACGAAACTGCTGGCTTAAAAAACGGATCGCTTGTTCGATGCCTTGTGGACCTGAAAGCTCATAACGGACGATCTCAGTGGAAAATAACATAATAAAGCAGCGCCGGTTTTCTGCGAGGGCAATGCGCATCAATGCCAGGCAGAACGCTTTCGCACACTGTTCATTAAAGCCGCCCATTGAGCCGGAAGTATCCACGCAGACTATAAACGGCCCGCGCGGCTGTTCGTCGTAATCTTTATGTATCACTGGACGTTCGATAACTTTTTCACTCCACGACTCACCGTGCAGACGATAGGTGAGCAACTGTTTTTCCACCAGCCGACGGTAAAACTCATATTCCAGTTCCGTTATTCCCAGCGTCGCCAGTTCTGGCGGCAGGAGACGTAAAATATCATCGCTTTGTTGCAGACCATCAACCTGCTCAGGAACGGTCGCCGGTTCGCGCACCATGGTGCGAAAGGTTTCCATCTGCGCATCGTTGTGCGGTATTGATTTGGCTTCCCGGGAACGCCCCAGCTGTTCTGCCAGGCGTTTTAGTTTCGGCTGTTCGTTTAGAAATTCACCATATTTCACAATCAACTGATAGTCGCCGCGTTTAAGCTGACCGGCACTCATATCCCACAGGCGACCAGCGGCGGTGTTGTTATCTACGAGAACTGGTTCAAGCTGCCCGCTCAGCGTCATGCGTTCCTGAACTTCACTCAACAGTTGTTCGCACTCTTCTTCTAATAGCTGTTGATTTAACGTCGTTGCTTGCACGATCAGGCTTAAACGCCAACGCTGGAGAAAAAGTGTGTGTAATGCCGAAGTGATCGTGCTGTTAGCATCAACCAACTGTTGGGCTTGCTCAGCCCACGGGGAGTTCAGACGATGCAGTAAGTCCAGGATCTGCGGTAGCTGCACAATAAATTGTGGCGTGGAGAGGAGCTGGCTTTGTTGATAACACATCACCTCTTCGGTGAGTTCCGGTGGGACTCTGGTATCTTTCAGCCGACTGCGCAGCGCCTCACGCCAGCGGGAAACATCATCAGTGATTGCCGCCTTCAAGCGTGGAAATTTTTCAAAGAAGGCCGCCAGCTGCGGTGAGGCCAGCAGCGCGATGATCATATCTTCGATCAAACCCTCTTCGCTGACGGCCAGCATCACATTAAGCGTATCCAGCGTTAGCATTGTTGTGCCTGGCGAATCTGGGTGCCGACATCCTGTAGGCTGGCTTCAATGCGACCTAACCAGTCGCCAGGGATAAACAGACATTTTTGCTGTTCACTGAATAAAATGTGTTGCTTACGCCAGTCGCTTTCAAGCTCTTCCAGTTGTTGTTTTATTTCACCTGGCAGACCTTCAGGCGATGAACCGGGGAGTGCAAGCGTACTGCCTTGTAAACTTACATCGCGTACAACCAGATGTTGGGCGCTATCAACTTCCAGATTCAGTTTCTGGGCAAAGCCGATACCGTTCAGCTTGCCGTGAATCTCACCACCTTTGCTCAGCCACTGTTCCAGCGCGCTACGCTCAAAGGAGATATGAACCACTTCCATATCATGCAGTTTTAACGGTTTTTGCAGCAGCAGAGTCAGAGTGGAAGCCGTAACGTTGACAGGAAGTTGATACTGCTGACGACGGCTGAAAATGCCGCCCAGACGAATTACCGTTAAGGCTGTTTTATCGCTTTGTTGCTGCTGAAGTTGCAGGTGACGTTGCACAATCGCGCCCAGGCGGGTCAACATCCCTTGCTGTTGCCAGGCATGACCGGTCATCAATACATCAATTTGTTGCTGAATTAAATTCAGGCTTTGGGCGTCATACCACAGGCAATCTTTTAGCAAAATGAGATCAACCGGGGTAACAGCACTGCGACCGCTAAAAAAGGCGCTGGCTTGCAATAAGCGGATCGCTTTTTTCCAGCGACGATCGGAGACATAAGGCGCATCCGGTAATTTATCCAGTTGCTGGCGCAGCATAAAAATCAGCTCAAATACATGATCAGGCAGCGTAATTTCATCAATCTCTTTCTGCCAGCGTTCATATTCTTCATCTGTGATCTGCAAGGAGGCCGGAACCGGATTGTCATTTTCATCCTGTTGACTGGTCAGCATGGCACGGAAATTCGCTTTATCCTGCACTTTATCTAACCACAGACGAATCAGCATGCGGTCATAGAGCGCTTCCAGACTGCTGTCGGCTTCCGGCAGCTCGTTGGAGGCCGCCACCAGCAAACGCATCGGGATTTTTTCTACGTGTGCGCCGTTGCGGAACTGGCGTTCGTTAATGGCCGTGAGCAAGGTATTAAGAATTGCCGGGCCCGCTTTCCAGATCTCATCCAGAAAGACAATTTCTGCTTCTGGCAGGTAACCGCTGGTTAAACGTTCATAGCGCCCTTCATCTTTTAGCGCCTGAATAGAAAGGGGACCAAAAACTTCTTCCGGAGTGGAGAAGCGGGTCATCAGATATTCAAACGCGCGGGCATTCTGAAAGGCGAATTTTAAGCGCCGGGCGATCAAACTTTTGGCAATACCTGGCGGGCCAAGGAGGAACACGCTTTCACCACTTAATGCCGCTAACAAACACAAGCGGATGGCGTGGTTACGTTCATAAAGCCCCTTTTCCAGCGAACTGCTCAGACGGGAAATTCTTTCCGCTAATAAATGAGGGTGAGCCATAATGAAGTGGCGTCCTTTCGTAAAAAGTTCTGCATAAATTGCGAGTATAGACGTTTCTTGCTGGTGGCTAAAAGAGTCTCAAAGGAGGGCTATTTTTCTTTGAGCCAGGTTAATGTAGCCGCATTTAGGTGTACGATTTTGCGGTTAATCGTGCATACTGTGCGCTTTTTTGTGGGCCAAGGGACTAAGCACACATTTCATATTTCAACGAAAGACTAGTCTATGAGCACTGATAATAAGCAATCGTTGCCCGCGATTACCCTCGCGGCGATTGGAGTTGTCTACGGCGATATTGGTACCAGCCCGTTATATACGCTTCGTGAATGTTTGTCCGGCCAGTTTGGTTTTGGCGTTGAACGCGATGCTGTGTTTGGCTTTCTATCGCTGATCTTCTGGCTGCTAATCTTTGTGGTTTCCATTAAATATCTCACCTTCGTAATGCGGGCAGATAACGCCGGTGAAGGGGGGATCCTTACGTTGATGTCGCTTGCCGGGCGTAATACGTCGGCGCGAACGACCTCTATTCTGGTTATTATGGGGCTAATCGGCGGCAGCTTTTTCTATGGTGAAGTCGTCATAACCCCCGCTATTTCGGTGATGTCAGCGATTGAAGGGCTGGAAATCGTCGCCCCGCAGCTGGATACCTGGATAGTTCCCCTTTCAATCATTGTTCTTACTTTACTTTTTATGATTCAAAAACATGGCACTGCTATGGTCGGTAAGCTGTTTGCGCCGATCATGCTGACCTGGTTTTTGATTCTGGCAGGACTGGGGCTACGTAGCATTATTGCTAACCCGGAAGTGCTGCATGCGCTGAATCCGATGTGGGCGGTGCATTTCTTCCTTGAATACAAAACGGTTTCTTTTATTGCATTAGGGGCGGTGGTGCTGTCGATTACGGGTGTCGAGGCGCTGTATGCTGATATGGGACACTTTGGTAAGTTTCCTATTCGCCTGGCGTGGTTCACCGTTGTATTGCCTTCTTTGACTCTTAACTATTTCGGCCAGGGGGCGCTACTGTTAAAGCACCCGGAAGCGATTAAAAACCCGTTCTTTCTGTTAGCACCGGACTGGGCATTGATCCCTCTGCTGATCATCGCCGCGCTGGCAACGGTAATTGCCTCCCAGGCGGTTATTTCTGGCGTTTTCTCACTGACGCGTCAGGCGGTTCGTCTGGGATATTTGTCGCCGATGCGCATTATTCACACCTCCGAAATGGAGTCAGGGCAAATCTATATACCGTTTGTGAACTGGATGCTCTATGTCGCGGTCGTGATTGTGATTGTCAGCTTTGAGCACTCCAGCAACCTCGCGGCGGCGTACGGGATTGCGGTGACAGGAACGATGGTACTGACGTCTATTCTCTCGACTACCGTGGCACGTCAGAACTGGCACTGGAATAAGTATTTTGTTGCGCTGATCCTGATTGCTTTCCTTTGTGTCGATATTCCATTGTTCACCGCTAACCTCGATAAACTGCTCTCCGGCGGTTGGTTGCCACTGAGCCTCGGTTCGGTGATGTTCATCGTGATGACCACCTGGAAGAGCGAGCGTTTCCGTCTGCTGCGGCGGATGCATGAACATGGTAACTCTCTGGAAGCGATGATTGCTTCGCTGGAGAAATCGCCGCCAGTTCGCGTGCCAGGAACAGCAGTGTATATGTCCCGTGTACTCAATGTTATTCCCTTTGCGCTGATGCATAACCTAAAACATAACAAGGTATTGCATGAGCGGGTTATTCTGTTAACCCTGCGTACTGAAGACGCGCCATATGTCCATAACGTTCGGCGGGTACAGATTGAACAACTATCGCCCACTTTCTGGCGCGTGGTGGCAAGTTACGGCTGGCGGGAAACGCCAAATGTGGAAGAAGTCTTCCACCGTTGTGGTCTGGAAGGGTTAAGTTGCCGGATGATGGAAACCTCCTTCTTTATGTCGCATGAGTCGTTGATCCTCGGCAAACGCCCGTGGTATTTGCGTCTGCGCGGCAAGCTGTACTTGCTGTTGCAACGTAATGCGCTGCGCGCACCGGATCAGTTTGAAATTCCGCCAAACAGGGTTATCGAACTGGGTACTCAGGTCGAAATCTAACGCCAGACGCCTCCTTTCTCCACAAGGGGGCGTTTTTGTTTTCATGGTTAATCACCATGTAAAACGTTTCGAGGTTGATCACATTTCCGTAACGTCACGATGGTTTTCCTGACTCAGTCAGGATTAAACTGTGGGTCAGCGAAACGTTTCGCTGATGGAGAAAAAATGAAAAAAGGCACCGTTCTTAATTCTGATATTTCATCGGTGATCTCCCGTCTGGGACATACCGATACGCTGGTGGTGTGTGATGCAGGTTTACCCATTCCCAAAAGTACAACGCGTATCGATATGGCATTAACCCAGGGGGTACCTTCTTTTATGCAGGTGCTGGGCGTCGTCACAAATGAAATGCAGGTCGAGGCTGCCATTATCGCGGAAGAGATCAAACAACATAATCCACAACTCCACGAAACGTTGCTCTCTCACCTTGAGCTGCTGCAAAAACACCAGGGAAATACCATTGAAATTCGTTACACCACGCATGAAAAATTCAAACAACACACCGCAGAAAGTCAGGCGGTAATTCGCAGCGGAGAATGTTCTCCGTATGCGAATATCATTCTCTGTGCTGGCGTGACGTTTTGAGGCCGTCATGGAAGCATTACTTCAGCTAAAAGGCATCGATAAAGCCTTCCCGGGCGTAAAAGCCCTCTCGGGCGCTGCGTTAAATGTCTATCCGGGCCGCGTGATGGCGCTGGTGGGCGAAAACGGCGCGGGTAAATCCACCATGATGAAAGTGCTTACTGGTATCTATACACGCGATGCCGGTACGCTTTTATGGTTGGGGAAAGAAACGACATTTACCGGGCCGAAATCTTCCCAGGAAGCCGGGATTGGGATTATCCACCAGGAGCTGAACCTGATCCCGCAGTTGACCATTGCAGAAAACATTTTCCTCGGTCGTGAGTTTGTTAATCTCTTTGGCAAAATTGACTGGAAAACCATGTATGCCGAAGCGGATAAATTGCTGGCTAAACTGAACCTGCGCTTTAAAAGCGACAAGCTGGTGGGCGATCTTTCCATCGGTGACCAACAGATGGTTGAAATTGCCAAAGTGCTGAGCTTTGAGTCGAAAGTTATCATTATGGATGAACCGACCGATGCGCTGACCGATACCGAAACCGAATCCCTGTTCCGCGTCATCCGCGAACTAAAATCGCAAGGCCGCGGTATTGTCTATATCTCCCACCGCATGAAAGAAATCTTCGAGATTTGCGATGACGTTACCGTTTTTCGTGACGGGCAATTTATTGCTGAGCGCGAAGTGGCATCACTGACCGAGAATTCGCTGATTGAGATGATGGTGGGTCGCAAGCTGGAAGATCAATATCCACACCTGGACAAAGCGCCGGGAGACATCCACCTGAAAGTCGATAATCTCTGCGGACCTGGCGTTAACGATGTCTCTTTTACCTTACGCAAAGGTGAAATTCTTGGCGTCTCTGGTTTGATGGGCGCAGGTCGTACCGAACTGATGAAAGTGCTCTACGGCGCACTGCCGCGCACCAGCGGTTACGTGACCCTGGATGGGCATGAAGTCGTTACCCGTTCACCGCAGGATGGCCTGGCAAACGGCATTGTGTATATCTCTGAAGACCGTAAACGCGACGGTCTGGTGCTGGGCATGTCAGTAAAAGAGAACATGTCTCTGACTGCGCTGCGCTACTTCAGCCGTACTGGTGGCAGTTTGAAGCATGCCGATGAACAGCAGGCAGTGAGTGATTTTATTCGTCTGTTTAATGTGAAAACGCCGTCGATGGAACAGGCAATTGGTCTGCTTTCTGGTGGCAATCAGCAAAAAGTGGCGATTGCCCGCGGTCTGATGACACGCCCCAAAGTGTTGATCCTTGATGAGCCTACCCGTGGCGTAGATGTCGGCGCGAAAAAAGAGATCTATCAACTGATTAACCAGTTCAAAGCCGATGGTTTGAGCATCATTCTGGTGTCATCGGAGATGCCAGAAGTATTAGGCATGAGCGATCGCATCATCGTCATGCATGAAGGGCATCTCAGCGGGGAATTTACTCGTGAGCAGGCCACCCAGGAAGTGTTAATGGCTGCCGCTGTGGGCAAGCTTAATCGCGTGAATCAGGAGTAAAAAAATGACAACCCAGACTGTCTCTGGTCGCCGTTATTTCACGAAAGCGTGGCTGATGGAGCAGAAATCGCTTATCGCTCTGCTGGTGCTGATCGCGATTGTCTCGACGTTAAGTCCGAATTTTTTCACTATCAATAACTTATTCAATATTCTCCAGCAAACCTCGGTGAATGCCATTATGGCGGTCGGGATGACGCTGGTGATCCTGACGTCGGGCATCGACTTGTCGGTAGGTTCTCTGTTGGCGCTGACCGGCGCAGTTGCTGCATCTATCGTCGGCATTGAAGTCAATGCGCTGGTGGCTGTCGTTGCCGCTCTCGCGTTAGGTGCCGCAATTGGTGCGGTAACCGGGGTAATTGTCGCGAAAGGTCGCGTCCAGGCGTTTATTGCTACGCTGGTTATGATGCTTTTACTGCGCGGCGTGACCATGGTTTACACCAATGGTAGCCCGGTAAATACCGGCTTTACTGAGAACGCCGATCTGTTCGGTTGGTTTGGTATTGGCCGTCCTTTGGGTGTACCGACGCCAGTCTGGATCATGGGGATTGTCTTCCTCGCGGCCTGGTACATGCTGCATCACACGCGTTTGGGGCGTTACATCTACGCGCTGGGCGGTAACGAAGCGGCAACGCGTCTTTCTGGTATCAACGTCAATAAAATCAAAATCATTGTCTATTCTCTTTGTGGTCTGTTGGCATCGCTGGCCGGGATCATTGAAGTGGCACGTCTCTCCTCCGCGCAACCCACGGCGGGGACTGGCTATGAGCTGGATGCTATTGCTGCTGTGGTTCTGGGCGGTACGAGCCTGGCGGGTGGTAAAGGCCGCATTGTTGGGACGTTGATCGGCGCATTAATTCTTGGCTTCCTTAATAATGGATTGAATTTGTTAGGTGTTTCCTCCTATTACCAGATGATCGTCAAAGCGGTGGTGATTTTGCTGGCGGTGCTGGTAGACAACAAAAAGCAGTAATAACGACTACAGGACATCTTGAATATGAACATGAAAAAACTGGCTACCCTGGTTTCCGCTGTTGCGCTAAGCGCCACCGTCAGTGCGAATGCGATGGCAAAAGACACCATCGCGCTGGTGGTTTCCACGCTTAATAACCCGTTCTTTGTATCGTTGAAAGATGGCGCGCAGAAAGAGGCAGATAAACTCGGCTATAACCTGGTGGTGCTGGACTCCCAGAACAACCCTGCGAAAGAGCTGGCTAACGTGCAGGACTTAACCGTTCGCGGCACCAAAATTTTGCTGATTAACCCGACCGACTCTGACGCCGTGGGTAATGCAGTGAAGATGGCTAACCAGGCGAACATCCCGGTTATCACTCTTGACCGCCAGGCAACGAAAGGTGAAGTGGTGAGCCACATTGCTTCTGATAACGTACTGGGCGGCAAAATTGCGGGTGATTACATCGCGAAGAAAGCGGGCGAAGGTGCCAAAGTTATCGAGCTGCAAGGCATTGCCGGTACATCCGCAGCCCGTGAACGTGGCGAAGGCTTCCAGCAGGCCGTTGCTGCTCACAAGTTTAATGTTCTTGCCAGCCAGCCGGCAGATTTTGACCGCACCAAAGGTTTGAACGTAATGCAGAACCTGTTGACCGCTCACCCGGATGTTCAGGCTGTATTCGCGCAGAATGATGAAATGGCGCTGGGCGCGCTGCGCGCACTGCAAACTGCCGGTAAATCGGATGTGATGGTCGTCGGATTTGACGGTACACCGGATGGCGAAAAAGCGGTAAATGATGGCAAACTAGCAGCGACTATCGCTCAGCTACCCGATCAGATTGGCGCGAAAGGCGTCGAAACCGCCGATAAAGTACTGAAAGGCGAGAAAGTTCAGGCTAAGTATCCGGTTGATCTGAAACTGGTTGTTAAGCAGTAGTTTTAATCAGGTTGTATGACCTGATGGTGACATAAATGCGTCATCGACAGATGAACGTGTAATATAAAGAAAAGCAGGGCACGCGCCACCCTAACACGGTGGCGCATTTTATGGACATCCCGAATATGCAAAACGCAGGCAGCCTCGTTGTTCTTGGCAGCATTAATGCTGACCACATTCTTAATCTTCAATCTTTTCCTACTCCAGGTGAAACCGTAACCGGTAACCACTACCAAGTCGCATTCGGCGGTAAAGGCGCGAATCAGGCGGTGGCAGCAGGGCGTAGCGGTGCGAATATCGCGTTTATTGCTTGTACGGGGGATGACAGCATTGGTGAGAGCGTTCGCCAGCAGCTTGCCACTGATAACATCGATATTTCTCCGGTCAGCGTGATCAAAGGCGAATCAACAGGTGTGGCGCTGATTTTTGTTAATGGCGAAGGTGAGAATGTCATCGGTATTCATGCTGGCGCTAATGCGGCCCTTTCCCCGGCGCTGGTGGAAGCACAACGTGAGCGTATTGCCAACGCGTCGGCATTATTAATGCAGCTGGAATCACCACTCGAAAGTGTGATGGCAGCGGCGAAAATCGCCCATCAAAATAAAACTATCGTTGCGCTTAACCCGGCTCCGGCTCGCGAACTTCCTGATGAGCTGCTGGCGCTGGTGGATATTATTACACCAAACGAAACGGAAGCAGAAAAGCTCACCGGTATTCGTATTGAAAATGATGAAGATGCAGCGAAGGCGGCGCAGGTACTGCATGAAAAAGGTATCCGTACCGTACTGGTTACTTTAGGAAGTCGTGGCGTGTGGGCGAGTGTAAATGGTGAAGGTCAGCGCGTTCCTGGATTCCGGGTACAGGCTGTCGATACCATCGCTGCCGGAGACACTTTTAACGGCGCGTTGATTACGGCATTACTGGAAGAAAAACCATTACCAGAGGCGATTCGTTTTGCCCATGCCGCCGCTGCGATTGCCGTAACGCGTAAGGGTGCACAACCTTCCGTACCGTGGCGTGAAGAGATCGACGTATTTTTAGACAGGCAGAGGTGACGCTTGGCTACAATGAAAGATGTTGCCCGCCTGGCGGGCGTTTCTACCTCAACAGTTTCTCATGTTATCAATAAAGATCGCTTCGTCAGTGAAGCGATTACCGCCAAAGTTGAAGCGGCGATTAAAGAACTTAATTACGCGCCATCAGCTCTGGCGCGTAGCCTCAAGCTCAATCAAACTCATACTATTGGCATGTTGATCACTGCCAGTACCAATCCTTTCTATTCTGAACTGGTGCGTGGCGTTGAACGCAGCTGCTTCGAGCGCGGTTATAGTCTTGTTCTTTGCAATACCGAAGGCGATGAGCAGCGGATGAATCGCAATCTGGAAACGCTGATGCAAAAACGCGTTGATGGCTTGCTGTTACTGTGCACCGAAACACATCAGCCTTCGCGTGAAATCATGCAACGTTATCCAACAGTGCCTACAGTGATGATGGACTGGGCGCCGTTTGATGGCGACAGCGATCTCATTCAGGATAACTCGTTGCTGGGAGGAGACTTAGCGACGCAGTATCTGATCGACAAAGGTCATACTCGTATCGCCTGTATTACTGGCCCGCTGGATAAAACACCGGCGCGCCTGCGGTTGGAAGGTTATCGGGCGGCGATGAAACGTGCGGGGCTCAACATTCCTGATGGCTATGAAGTCACGGGTGATTTTGAATTTAACGGCGGGTTTGACGCCATGCGCCAACTGTTATCACATCCGCTGCGTCCTCAGGCCATCTTTACCGGAAATGACGCGATGGCAGTTGGCGTTTACCAGGCGCTATATCAGGCAGAGTTACAGGTTCCGCAGGATATGGCTGTGATTGGCTATGACGATATCGAACTGGCAAGCTTTATGACGCCACCGCTCACCACTATCCATCAACCGAAAGATGAACTGGGGGAGTTGGCGATTGATGTACTCATCCATCGAATAACCCAGCCGACCCTTCAGCAACAACGATTACAACTTACTCCGATTCTGATGGAACGCGGTTCGGCTTAGATTTACGCTGTCTTTTGATCAGATTATTACCATCGGTTGTTTTCAAAAGCATGAACATTGCTGCATATCGCCACCGTCAGCGTATAACTGATGATGGCTGATTGCATCGCGAGAGGAGAACGATTAAGGCTATGAGCGATTGCGGGTAAGACAGTATTCAGAATAGTGGCATCAAGTGCCTACATCAAAGAAGACCATCGCTGCGATCCACGGCAAACCTGCCATACTGCGCTTCTTTTTATCGCTCACTCAATGTCCTGTTATCTGGTTATCACTTATCAGGTGAGCGTAGCAGTGCTTGACAAGCTTTAAATGCCGCGTTGCCATCGCTTTGGATAATCGCATCGACAATCGCCTGGTGCAGATCCAGCTTTATCACTGTGTCGCTGGTTATTGATGTGAAGTAAGTGTGATAAACCGAATGGAATAGCGAGGCGAATGAGGTCAAAAACGGATTGGCGCTCATTTCATAAATATGCTCATGCCAGGCCATATCGACCTCAATCCAGCGTTCCCGGCGAAAGTTCTCTTTTAATGCCGCCATTTCGGCCATTAATGTATTGAGCCGCGCTTTCTGTTCTGCGTTACCTACCGTCGCTGCCAGTAGGCAGGCTTGCGGTTCCAGACAGATACGCATAACCAGAAAGTGATCGATGACCTGATGAAAGTTCTCTTCTGTCATCCACCAGGTAAGCAATTCCTGATCAAGAAAATTCCAGTTCGATTGTGGCATGACCCGGGTACCAATTCGTGGGCGCGGTAAAACCATCCCTTTTGCTGTTAACGTCTTGACCGCTTCGCGTACCGCTGTACGACTCACTCCAAATTGCTCGCCCAGCTCAATTTCACCAGGCAGAATGGTGCCGGGTTTATATTCACCTTTTAAGATCCGTTGCGCCAGCTTCTCAGCCAGAACATACGAAAGGTTTTTCTGTGCAGCTAACTGTTGTGCGCTTAAAGGCATTACTTATCTTCCTTTTTCTTTTTATTCCTCCTTAGTATGCCACCAGGAAGTGTGATTACGGTTGCAAAAACAGCAAATTGCTTGTTTTATGGCACATTCACAGTTGTTTTGCTGAAAAAATGCGCGGTCGGAAAATTATTTTAAATTTCCTCTTGTCAGGCCGGAATAACTCCCTAT
>NZ_PTRE01000208.1 GCF_002965065.1 Escherichia sp. MOD1-EC7003 | reverse complement strand
TGCACAGACTGTCGGACGGTGTATTTATCTGCTCTGGTTCCTGTGCGGGGGCCGGGATTTTATTATCCGGCTCCGGCGTTAACGTCACGGGAAGCAGTGCCGGCATATTTTTTCCGGAAGGCAGCAGGCCACCTTTCCGGTATTGATGGCGCCAGTTAAAGAGCAGGTTATCGTTGATTCCGTTCTCACGAGCTATTTGTGCGACACAGGCACCGGGTAAAAGAGTCTGCTGAACAAGTCTCCATTTAAACTCCGGTGAAAATCGGTTCCGGCGGGGTTTCTCTGCTTTCACAGGCTGAGTCACGGTCGGGGTTGAAGGATATCGCCCCGGGAAAAGAGCCCGGGCCAGTTGCCCGCAGGAATATTCACCGGAAAGAGGCCAGTCAGTGAATATCTGGTGAAATCGCCTCACCAGAGAAAAAATGGCGGTTTTGCTGACACCAGTCTGCGCAGAAATGCGCGGGTACGACAGTGACTCGTCAAATCTCAGCTGTAGCACACGCAGGATCAATTCCGGATTATCTGCCAGTACCGCCTTTCGTGCATTCATCTTAAATGTCCTTTTACTGCGAAAATGGACATTAGTATCGGAAACAGGAAAGGGAGGCGAAAGACGGTTTAAATGATGCGCTTAC
>NZ_PTRE01000207.1 GCF_002965065.1 Escherichia sp. MOD1-EC7003 | reverse complement strand
CGTAGCACTGCCGACTGAATAACACATCCCCGTCAATACGGTTCTTGCTGCACGCTTACGGTTGTTACAGCGTTCACCGAACATTTTGCTGATCCCTGGGACGTCTTCTGTTGCACATTTACGGGAGAATATGGCCGCTGAGAAATTGCATCTTTCTGCGGAAGTGTTGTCTACGTTGGATGGTATTTCGCGAGAATAACGAATATACAAAAGGGAAAGATGCATTTCCCTTTTGTTTTCTTTTTTTTGCAGCTGGATACGTTTACTTCCCCTGTTTATGCTGAGTCTTCCAGTACAGACGGAACCTGAGATTGTGGGAAAACAGGTAAGTAGATTGAGATGTGGACTGAATATCTACAGTCCACATTAAGATCGTGTCCGATTATGCAGCAACAATGCTGTCGATGGCTGCTTTCGCGTCAGCCTGTGCTTTCGCTGCCATTTCCGGACCGTACGCGATCCCTTCCGCAAAGACGAACTTCACGTCTGTCAGGCCGATAAAGCCCAGGAAAGTAGACAGGTACGGTGTGACCAGATCCGTTGGACCATCTTTGTGGATCCCGCCGCGGCTGGTAATAACGATGGTTTTTTTACCCGTTACCAGACCTTCCGGACCATTCTCCGTATAGCGGAAAGTAACGCCTGCGCGTGCAACCAGGTCAAAATAGTTTTTCAACTGAGTCGAGATGTTGAAGTTGTACATCGGTGCCGCAATAACGATAACGTCGTGGGCTTTCAGTTCGGCAATCAGCTCATCGGAAAGCGCCAGAGCTTCCTGCTGACGCGGAGTCAGCGGCGTATCGCTCGGACGCAGAGCGCCAACCAACTCGCCATCCAGTACCGGAATCGGATTTGCCGCCAGGTCGCGAACGGTGATTTCATCAGCGGAGTGCTTTTCGCGCCATTGCTCAACAAAATAATCGGACAACTGATTAGACTGAGAGTACCCTGCCAGGATGCTGGATTTAAGAACTAATACCTTACTCATGATGTTTCCTTATAGATGTTTGAATGGGCGATGCCCCGTTGCTTGTTGACACTTTATTCACAATCCTGCCACAGAGATAGCGCAATAAATCGAAGCCAATGTTCGAATTTATTGAACAACGCATAGAAAGCCGCGATGTGGTACTCTATATCTATCATTTAAAAGAAAATTAATCAGGCAAACTATTGCCCACTAACGTTATGACAGAACAACAAAAATTGACCTTTACTGCCTTGCAGCAGCGGCTGGATTCGCTGATGCTGCGTGACAGACTGCGCTTTTCCCGCCGTCTGCACGGCGTGAAGAAGGTTAAAAATCCTGATGCACAACAAGCCATTTTCCAGGAGATGGCGAAAGAGATTGACCAGGTGGCCGGGAAAGTCCTGCTGCGTGAAGCGGCACGACCGGAAATTACTTACCCGGACAATTTGCCGGTTAGTCAGAAAAAACAGGACATACTCGAAGCAATTCGTGATCACCAGGTAGTGATCGTCGCCGGGGAAACGGGTTCCGGTAAAACGACTCAGCTACCGAAAATCTGTATGGAGCTGGGGCGTGGGATTAAAGGGCTGATCGGCCATACCCAGCCGCGTCGCCTGGCGGCACGAACGGTGGCGAACCGTATTGCAGAAGAGCTGAAAACGGAGCCGGGCGGTTGCATCGGTTACAAAGTGCGTTTCAGCGATCACGTTAGTGATAACACGATGGTCAAACTGATGACTGACGGTATCCTGCTGGCAGAAATCCAGCAGGACCGCCTGCTGATGCAGTACGATACCATCATTATCGATGAAGCGCACGAACGCAGCCTGAATATCGATTTTCTGCTCGGTTATTTGAAAGAACTGCTGCCGCGGCGTCCTGACCTAAAAATCATTATCACTTCAGCGACTATCGACCCGGAACGCTTTTCGCGCCACTTTAATAATGCGCCGATTATCGAAGTCTCCGGTCGCACTTATCCGGTGGAAGTACGCTATCGCCCGATTGTTGAAGAAGCCGACGACACTGAGCGAGACCAGTTGCAGGCGATTTTCGATGCCGTAGACGAACTGAGCCAGGAAAGCCCCGGCGATATTTTGATCTTTATGAGCGGCGAGCGGGAAATTCGCGATACCGCCGACGCACTGAACAAGCTGAACTTACGCCATACGGAAATTTTGCCGCTTTATGCGCGGCTTTCGAACAGCGAACAGAACAGGGTGTTCCAGTCGCACAGCGGACGGCGCATTGTGCTGGCGACCAACGTCGCGGAAACTTCGCTGACCGTGCCGGGTATTAAATACGTTATCGACCCCGGAACGGCGCGTATCAGCCGCTACAGCTATCGCACCAAAGTGCAGCGTTTGCCGATTGAGCCAATTTCGCAGGCTTCAGCTAATCAGCGTAAAGGCCGCTGTGGTCGTGTGTCCGAAGGGATCTGTATTCGACTTTATTCGGAAGATGATTTCCTCTCGCGCCCGGAGTTTACCGACCCGGAAATTCTGCGTACCAATCTGGCGTCGGTTATTTTGCAGATGACTGCGCTGGGGCTGGGCGATATCGCCGCGTTCCCGTTTGTCGAAGCGCCAGATAAACGCAATATTCAGGATGGCGTGCGTCTGCTCGAAGAATTGGGCGCGATCACCACTGACGAACAGCAAACCGCATACAAACTTACACCGCTCGGTCGCCAACTCTCGCAGCTGCCGGTCGATCCTCGTCTGGCGCGAATGGTGCTGGAAGCGCAGAAACATGGCTGCGTACGTGAGGCGATGATTATCACCTCGGCCTTGTCTATTCAGGATCCGCGCGAACGACCAATGGATAAACAGCAGGCATCGGACGAAAAACATCGTCGCTTCCACGACAAAGAGTCCGACTTCCTGGCGTTTGTAAATCTGTGGAATTATCTTGGCGAGCAGCAAAAGGCGCTCTCTTCTAACGCCTTTCGCCGCCTGTGCCGTACCGATTACCTCAATTATCTTCGCGTGCGCGAATGGCAGGATATCTACACCCAGTTGCGCCAGGTGGTGAAGGAACTTGGCATTCCGGTTAACAGCGAACCGGCAGAGTATCGAGAAATTCACATCGCCTTACTGACCGGTTTGCTTTCCCATATCGGCATGAAAGATGCCGATAAACAGGAATATACCGGCGCACGTAATGCGCGTTTCTCCATCTTCCCCGGTTCCGGGTTATTCAAAAAGCCGCCGAAATGGGTAATGGTGGCAGAACTGGTAGAAACCAGTCGCCTGTGGGGGCGCATTGCGGCACGCATCGATCCGGAATGGGTGGAACCCGTTGCTCAGCATTTGATTAAACGCACCTACAGCGAACCTCACTGGGAACGGGCGCAGGGCGCGGTGATGGCAACGGAAAAAGTCACTGTTTATGGTTTGCCGATTGTTGCCGCGCGCAAGGTCAACTACAGCCAGATTGATCCTGCGTTATGTCGTGAACTTTTTATTCGCCACGCGCTGGTGGAAGGTGACTGGCAGACGCGTCACGTATTCTTCCGTGAAAACCTGAAACTGCGGGCCGAAGTGGAAGAACTGGAGCACAAATCACGTCGCCGCGACATTCTGGTTGATGACGAAACGTTGTTTGAGTTCTACGACCAGCGCATCAGCCATGATGTGATCTCTGCACGCCATTTCGACAGCTGGTGGAAAAAAATCAGCCGTGAAACACCTGATTTGCTCAACTTTGAAAAGAGCATGCTGATCAAAGAAGGGGCAGAAAAAATCAGCAAGCTGGATTACCCGAACTTCTGGCATCAGGGCAATCTCAAGTTGCGTTTGAGTTATCAGTTTGAGCCGGGGGCAGATGCTGACGGTGTGACCGTACATATTCCGCTGCCGTTACTTAACCAGGTTGAGGAGCGTGGGTTTGAGTGGCAGATCCCCGGTCTGCGCCGTGAACTGGTGATTGCGCTGATTAAATCGTTGCCGAAACCGGTACGCCGTAATTTTGTGCCCGCGCCAAACTACGCCGAAGCGTTTTTAGGCCGTGTCACGCCACTGGAATTGCCGTTGCTCGACAGTCTTGAGCGAGAGCTACGGCGGATGACTGGCGTTACCGTTGACCGTGAAGAGTGGCTCTGGGATCAGGTGCCCGATCACCTGAAAATCACCTTCCGCGTGGTGGACGATAAAAATAAGAAGTTAAAAGAAGGGCGCTCGCTGCAAGATCTGAAAGATGCCCTGAAAGGAAAAGTGCAGGAAACACTGTCTGCCGTTGCAGATGATGGTATCGAGCAGAGTGGCTTACATATCTGGAGTTTTGGCCAACTGCCGGAAAGTTACGAACAGAAGCGTGGCAACTACAAAGTGAAGGCGTGGCCGGCGTTGGTGGATGAGCGAGACAGTGTGGCGATCAAATTGTTTGATAACCCGCTGGAGCAAAAGCAGGCAATGTGGAACGGTCTTCGCCGTCTACTGCTGCTGAATATTCCATCGCCGATTAAATACTTGCATGAGAAGTTGCCAAACAAAGCCAAACTTGGGCTGTATTTTAACCCGTATGGAAAAGTACTGGAACTGATCGACGACTGTATCTCCTGCGGTGTAGATCAACTGATCGACGCTAATGGCGGCCCTGTCTGGACGGAAGAAGGCTTTGCTGCGCTGCATGAAAAAGTGCGCGCCGAACTGAACGATACGGTGGTGGATATTGCGAAGCAGGTCGAGCAAATTCTTACTGCGGTGTTCAATATCAACAAACGCCTGAAAGGTCGTGTCGATATGACTATGGCGCTGGGGTTGTCGGATATCAAAGCGCAGATGGGCGGGCTGGTGTATCGCGGTTTTGTCACTGGTAACGGTTTTAAACGCTTGGGCGACACGCTGCGATATTTGCAGGCGATTGAAAAACGACTGGAAAAACTGGCGGTTGACCCGCATCGTGACCGTGCTCAGATGCTGAACGTCGAAAACGTCCAGCAGGCCTGGCAGCAATGGATCAACAAACTGCCGCCTGCACGTCGTGAGGATGAAGACGTGAAAGAGATCCGCTGGATGATAGAGGAGTTACGCGTCAGTTACTTCGCCCAACAACTTGGTACGCCTTATCCGATTTCAGATAAGCGTATTTTGCAGGCGATGGAGCAGATTAGCAGTTAACCCTGCTATTTGCCTGAAATCTAAAACCCGGTAAGCCTATGCTGTCGGGTTTTTTCTTTATGAATTCTGAAAAATAGCAAGGGCGGTACTCCATACGTCGCGTGGGGAGTAGACTTGTGGCGTACGCAGTCATTTTTGAATTATCGATAACACATTTATTACAGCGATACTCAATGTTATTGATCAAATTTATTTTTCACTGAGGAAAAAATGGACTTAAATTCTGAAGAATACAAAAAATTTAGTCATACATTTAAAGATACAGAAGAAGAAATTCTCGTTCTTCTTAGTGATACTGGCGGTGGCGCAGGTAAGAGCGGCGGTGATAATTACTGGACGGCTCAACTGGTTGATAACAGAAGAAAATATGAAAGATCAAGGATGTGCGTGGCCGTTTAATATGCAGTCTGGCGGTTTGTATCGCCTGAGAGTACGAGACTTGATTCACAGGACTGTGCCGGAAGGGAAGTCACCAGCGTTTTATAATAGATTTTATGTCCTTGAAATCCTTGAAAGTCATGTTCAGTGTGAGGAACTGCTCAATATTCAGAAAGAATATCGCAAGCCCGTTATTATTGAAGATAAACAATTGGGGACTTTCGTGCTTAATAAAGACGACTCCTGTTTTTGCGGGGAAGTAACATGGAATAATCAGAATATTTCTGTATCTATGGAAGTAGATAAGAATGATAAATGTACATGGGAACAGGTTTTTGAAAATCTGCGATTTTTATTCAACAATATGCAGAAAAATGACCAGGAGTTTAGGCAATATGCCGCAGAACAATTAACTGAACTGGCCAACGACTGGCTACAAGATGAGGAAAATGATGAAATTACAGACGATATGTTTGTTAGCAGAATAAATCTTGTTAAGTTGGCCATGGATTATAATGGAGATTATTCATTATATTATAACGATGATGATATGTTCTGGGGGCACATTATTGATATTATGGGTAGTATTGAAACAGGACCGACGAGTGCTGACATAGCAGGTTGGTGAGAGTTTACTTATCTAAAAATTAAAACATAGAGCAGTGCCTGCACTGCTCGCAGGTTGATAAAATTAACAAATTTACATAAGTTTCATTCATACTTTTGCCTTGGGCGAACAGGACGTATTGCAATGAGTAGACATGATATTATACTGAGAACGCAATTTGAGCGGATAATAGAGAGTAATAACGTTGGTCAGGCGTTAATCTCTTTCTTTGACAAACTTCCGCAGGGAAATTATCGACGCGCAATTTATGTTTTATCAGTAATTTATCCGGTTAAACTTCACGTTGATGACGACGAATTTAAGTTTATTTTTTATATCATGTCAGAGAAAAAGTTTCTACGCCAACAGACCATTAGCGATTTTGTACGTTCAATAAATCTGATTGAATTTACTGAAACTCAAAAAAGTGTTTTGCGTGAACTTATTAAAAAGAATAATGATATCATAATAACGCAATGCACATTTGAGCTAGATTGTTTGTTAACGAGAGTTTCTGCGTCATCGAAACCAATTTAGAAACTCTAATGGTTACTTACCTGAGAATAATTAATAGTATGAAAAATGTAGAAAATATTATCTGGCATGATGGTGTTTTAGTAGAAACCAGAATGGAATGTCACCACGCCGAGTATAATTTTATATTGACGACAGAACTCTATGTTGATGAATTTACAGCCGGAAGGGAACGAAAAAGATTCGAGTTTACGGGAGTGGAACATTTATCGCAGGTTATGGATATTGCTGAGATTATTGATAACCAGAAATCAGGTAATATTAAAGACGCGACAATTGTTTATAAGGCAAAGAAGTATAATTTTTCACTTAATCTGTTTGGCGGTTTTTTAAGGTTTACATTTAAAACGATGCGGGTTGTTGACAATGAATATTAGTAATGCCAAGAGTGACAACTTGTCTTTTTATGAAGAAAAAATCCGCTGGCGAATGCGCCGGCAAATCTCGAATGCAGAGGCAATATTTTACGAGAATCAGGAAGAACACATTCAGCGCTTTTTAGGTAGATATACCTGTCGCAAACCGGTTCTTGTTTATTGGGAAAGTGAACAAAGATGGACATCTGTAAACGGTCTGGAAGTGAAGAGTATGTTTGATGAGCATTGTCATCACATCTACCTTGATGATATCAATAAAAAAATACAAGCTGAACTACCTGAAAATAAAACATTAGATTTCAAACGTCAATTGCAATTTATTATATTAGGGGATGAGAAGATAAGAATATGGGCGCCTCAAGGGGAATTATATTTCGCATTAATGAATGTATTGCAGATGTTCCCTCTGAAAAATGGTTAATGACTGGACAAGGTAATGTCAAACCACAGCAATGTCCATCGATTATTCATAGTACTTAAACATCCTCGCGCCGTTTTTGCAGAAGGTTAATGTGTGGTCTATTGAGTACAGTCTCATATGTTAAGGGTTATTAATATGGATGAATATTTTGTAAATATCACTCCGACTTCATTATCTTTTAAAAACGTCGATCTGTCAGATTTAAGCTATAAAAATGCCAGGCTTGAACTTACCCTGATATGCCCGACGTTTAAGTCAGAGCTTAAGATATCATTTGACTGGATACATTCATTTCGTGTTACTGACGAAGGTGATTTGTTAGGAATGTCAGGAATGCACGGTATTAGCCAAACGGGGATCTACAGAGTAGTGAATTCCGCCTATTTTGCATGGTTTACTATGCAAAGTTGTGAAATTCATAAAAATAAAATGATCGAACATTATGTTATTGCCACGTCAAATGATGTTATTGATGTTTTATCAACAGTTTCTCCGCAAATAGTGTATGACTAAAACCAGTGTCTGGTTCGCGATGGCGCGATAGAAAAAGGATCATCTTCCTTTCAGAGTGCTCCGCTTCTCATTATTATCTCACGCAGTATTCTTAAGGGAACGATAAGGAGGAACCATGAACATGACCCCGTTTCCGACGCTTTCGACGGCAACCATAGATGCCATAAATGTTATCGGACAATGGCTGGCGCAGGATGATTTCTCCGGTGAGGCGCCATATCAGGCCGATTGCGTGATCCTTGCAGGCAATGCGGTTATGCCGACTATCGACGCGGCATGTAAGATTGCCCGCGATCAGCAAATTCCTTTACTAATTAGCGGTGGTATCGGTCACTCGACAACTTTTTTGTATAGCGCCATCGCACAGCATCCGCACTACAACACTATTCGCACCACTGGCAGGGCAGAGGCTACCATTCTGGCAGATATCGCTCATCAGTTCTGGCACATTCCGCATGACAAAATCTGGATTGAAGACCAGTCAACAAACTGCGGTGAAAACGCACGCTTCATCATCGCGCTATTGAATCAGGCCGTACAACGAGTTCACACGGCTATCGTTGTACAGGACCCCACCATGCAGCGGCGCACGATGGCGACGTTCCACCGTATGACCAGGGATAATCCGGATGCACCACGCTGGTTAAGTTATCCTGGATTCGTTCCTCAGTTAGGAAATAACGCAGACAGTGTAATCTTTGTTAATCCGTTGCAAGGATTATGGCCGGTTGAACGTTATCTATCACTACTCACTGGCGAGCTGCCGCGTTTACGCGATGATAGCGATGGTTACGGTCCACGCGGGCGAGATTTTATCGTCCACGTTGATTTTCCTGTAGAAGTCACCCAGGCATGGCAAACCCTGAAACACGATGCGGTACTCATCGAGGCGATGGAAAGTCGTTCGCTCCGTTAAAAATTGCCCGTTTGTGAACCACTTGTTTGCAAACGGGCATGACTCCTTACCTTTATTTCTCCCTTTTACACTTGTCGTTGGGCAAGAGCTGGCGCGACAGCAGCGAAAAACATCATTTAATGAAATTTTAAGAAAAGCCCGTTATGTTAACGGAAAATTGTTTTAAAGCAGGAAATGTTATGAAGGATAAGTATTCAAGGTTACAAATCGGCATTCACTGGCTGGTCTTTTTGCTGGTTATCGCAGCGTATTGCGCAATAGAATTTCGTGGTTTTTTCCCACGTAGCGATCGGCCACTCATCAACATGATTCATGTTTCCTGTGGCATCTCAATTCTCGTGCTGATGGTCGTTCGTCTTTTGTTAAGGCTGAAATACCCAGTCCCGCCGATTATACCTAAGCCAAAACCGATGATGACAGGACTGGCGCATTTGGGACATTTGGTGATTTATCTCCTGTTTATTGCGCTGCCAGTGACTGGTTTGGTGATGATGTATTACCGGGGCAATCCGTGGTTTGCGTTTGGTATGACGATGCCTTACGTATCAGAGGCCAATTTCGAACGGGTTGATAGCTTAAAGTCGTGGCATGAGACGCTGGCGAATCTGGGATATTTTGTCATCGGATTGCACGCTGCAGCTGCACTGGCACACCACTATTTCTGGAAGAACAACACACTTCTACGCATGATGCCGCGTAAACGTTCCTGATGGATATTTAAAGAAAACGCCTGTACTAAAACCGACCCGTGGTACAGGCGAAGAATACGGGCCTACATCGGAAGCGCTTATTATATTTATTTGTATGACAAATAAAACCATAATCCTTGTCTATACGTTTATCTGGCTTATCTTTAATCAATTCACCTGATCGTTGATCTCATAACCACGTGGAGCTGGTGAATCCGTTAGTTTCGCTATGGTGTGAAAATGTTAAAGGAGGGATCGACAGATCCCTTCATCTTTCAGAATGGCATTGATTTTCTAATAGCGTTAATCATCACCTGGCAACCGGAAGAGAACGTCGCATCTACGCGGGTCAGTATTCCAATCGGTTCGCCTGCACCATGCCCCGGAACAGGCAGGGCCACCAGCGTGGCATGACGTAGGTCATCTTTTACAGCGCCAGAAGGGACAAACCACACGTAGTCGTATTCAACCGTAAGTTGACGAGATAGCGAAGCCGTGTCAGCGCCAATGATATAAGACAGTAATTCACCATTTGGATTGTCCGCTCCACCCAA
>NZ_PTRE01000206.1 GCF_002965065.1 Escherichia sp. MOD1-EC7003 | reverse complement strand
GTTGGTTAGAGCACATCACTCATAATGATGGGGTCACAGGTTCGAATCCCGTCGTAGCCACCATCTTTTTGCGGGAGTGGCGAAATTGGTAGACGCACCAGATTTAGGTTCTGGCGCCGCAAGGTGTGCGAGTTCAAGTCTCGCCTCCCGCACCATTCACCAGAAAGCGTTGTACGGATGGGGTATCGCCAAGCGGTAAGGCACCGGTTTTTGATACCGGCATTCCCTGGTTC
>NZ_PTRE01000205.1 GCF_002965065.1 Escherichia sp. MOD1-EC7003 | reverse complement strand
GTTGGTTAGAGCACATCACTCATAATGATGGGGTCACAGGTTCGAATCCCGTCGTAGCCACCATCTTTTTGCGGGAGTGGCGAAATTGGTAGACGCACCAGATTTAGGTTCTGGCGCCGCAAGGTGTGCGAGTTCAAGTCTCGCCTCCCGCACCATTCACCAGAAAGCGTTGTACGGATGGGGTATCGCCAAGCGGTAAGGCACCGGTTTTTGATACCGGCATTCCCTGGTTCGAATCCAGGTACCCCAGCCATCGAAGAAACAATCTGGCTACGTAGCTCAGTTGGTTAGAGCACATCACTCATAATGATGGGGTCACAGGTTCGAATC
>NZ_PTRE01000204.1 GCF_002965065.1 Escherichia sp. MOD1-EC7003 | reverse complement strand
TGAACCGCCCCGGGAATCCTGGAGACTAAACTCCCTGAGAAAGAGGTAAACAGGATGACTAAAAATACTCGTTTTTCCCCCGAAGTCCGTCAGCGGGCGATTCGTATGGTTCTGGAAAGTCAGGATGAATATGACTCACAGTGGGCGGCAATTTGTTCCATTGCCCCAAAGATTGGCTGTACGCCGGAGACTCTGCGTGTCTGGGTTCGCCAGCATGAGCGGGATACCGGGGGCGGTGATGGTGGGCTCACCACCGCTGAACGTCAGCGTCTGAAAGAGCTGGAACGTGAAAATCGTGAACTGCGCCGCAGTAACGATATCCTTCGCCAGGCTTCCGCTTATTTTGCGAAGGCGGAGTTCGACCGCCTCTGGAAAAAATGATGCCACTGCTGGATAAGCTGCGTGAGCAGTACGGGGTCGGACCGGTATGCAGCGAACTGCATATTGCCCCGTCAACGTATTACCATTGTCAGCAACAGCGACATCATCCGGATAAACGCAGTGCCCGTGCGCAGCACGATGACTGGCTGAAGAGAGAGATACAGCGCGTATACGATGAAAATCATCAGGTGTACGGTGTGCGTAAAGTCTGGCGTCAGTTGTTACGGGAAGGAATCAGGGTGGCCAGATGTACAGTGGCGCGCCTCATGGCGGTTATGGGACTTGCCGGTGTTCTCCGGGGTAAAAAGGTCCGCACTACCGTCAGCCGGAAAACCGTTGCCACAGGTGACCGCGTAAACCGTCAGTTCGTGGCAGAACGTCCTGACCAGCTGTGGGTGGCTGATTTTACTTACGTCAGCACATGGCAGGGCTTCGTCTATGTGGCGTTTATCATTGATGTGTTTGCCGGATACATCGTGGGGTGGCGGGTCTCATCGTCTATGGAAACGACATTCGTGCTGGATGCGCTGGAGCAGGCGTTGTGGGCCCGTC
>NZ_PTRE01000203.1 GCF_002965065.1 Escherichia sp. MOD1-EC7003 | reverse complement strand
TTAATGACCAATAGCGGACATTAAAAATGGCGAAAAACGGCCAATAATCTTGGCGTTGACAACAGGCGGCAGACCAGCAACTGAACGCCTCGATCATTGTTCAGACGCGTCTGCAAACGCCGGAAGAATTTGGCAAAATCCTGTTGAAAGTTCAGCAAGATGGTTCGCAAGTATTGCTGCGTGATGTCGCCCGCGTCGAACTTGGGGCAGAAGATTATTCCACCGTGGCACGCTATAACGGCAAACCGGCTGCCGGGATCGCCATCAAACTGGCTACCGGAGCAAACGCCCTGGATACCTCGCGGGCAGTGAAAGAGGAGCTAAACCGCTTATCGGCCTATTTCCCCGCAAGTCTGAAGACGGTTTATCCTTACGACACCACGCCATTTATCAAAATTTCTATTCAGGAAGTTTTCAAAACGCTGGTTGAGGCTATCATCCTCGTTTTCCTGGTCATGTATCTGTTTTTGCAGAATTTCCGCGCCACAATCATCCCGACGATTGCCGTACCAGTGGTAATTCTCGGAACGTTTGCGATCTTGTCGGCGGTCGGTTTCACCATCAACACGTTAACGATGTTCGGGATGGTGCTGGCGATAGGCTTACTGGTGGATGACGCCATCGTGGTGGTGGAGAACGTCGAGCGTGTCATTGCGGAAGATAAGCTACCGCCGAAGGAAGCGACGCATAAATCGATGGGGCAGATCCAACGTGCGCTGGTCGGGATTGCCGTTGTTCTTTCCGCAGTGTTTATGCCGATGGCCTTTATGAGCGGTGCGACCGGGGAGATCTACCGCCAGTTCTCCATCACGCTGATCTCCTCGATGCTGCTTTCAGTATTTGTGGCCATGAGCCTGACCCCTGCCCTGTGCGCCACCATTCTGAAAGCCGCGCCGGAAGGCGGTCACAAACCTAATGCCCTGTTCGCCCGCTTCAACGCGCTGTTTGAAAAATCAACTCAGCACTATACCGACAGCACCCGCTCGCTGTTGCGTTGTACCGGTCGCTACATGGTGGTCTACCTGCTGATTTGCGCCGGGATGGCGGTGCTGTTCCTGCGCACGCCGACCTCTTTCTTACCTGAAGAGGATCAGGGGGTATTTATGACCACCGCGCAGTTACCTTCCGGTGCCACGATGGTTAACACCACGAAAGTGCTGCAACAGGTGACGGATTATTATCTGACTAAAGAGAAAGATAATGTCCAGTCGGTGTTTACCGTTGGCGGTTTTGGCTTCAGCGGCCAGGGGCAAAACAACGGTCTGGCGTTTATCAGTCTCAAGCCGTGGTCTGAACGTGTCGGCGAGGAAAACTCGGTCACCGCGATTATTCAGCGGGCAATGATTGCGCTCAGCAGAATCAATAAAGCCGTCGTCTTCCCGTTCAACTTACCTGCGGTGGCTGAACTGGGTACCGCGTCAGGTTTTGATATGGAACTACTGGACAACGGTAACCTGGGGCACGAAAAACTCACCCAGGCACGAAACGAACTGTTATCACTGGCGGCGCAATCACCGAATCAGGTCATCGGGGTACGCCCGAACGGCCTGGAAGATACACCGATGTTCAAAGTGAACGTCAACGCCGCGAAAGCCGAGGCAATGGGCGTGGCGCTGTCTGATATCAACCAGACAATTTCCACCGCCTTCGGCAGCAGCTACGTGAACGACTTCCTCAACCAGGGGCGAGTGAAAAAAGTGTATGTCCAGGCAAGCACGCCGTTTCGTATGTTGCCGGATAACATCAACCAATGGTATGTACGCAACGCCTCTGGCACGATGGCACCGCTTTCTGCCTATTCATCTACCGAATGGACCTATGGTTCGCCGCGACTGGAACGCTACAACGGTATCCCGTCAATGGAGATTTTAGGTGAAGCGGCTGCCGGGAAAAGTACCGGTGACGCGATGAAATTTATGGCAGACCTGGTTGCTAAACTTCCGGCAGGCGTCGGCTACTCATGGACAGGACTGTCGTATCAGGAAGCGTTATCCTCAAACCAGGCTCCCGCGCTGTATGCCATTTCACTGGTCGTGGTGTTCCTCGCCCTCGCCGCACTTTATGAGAGCTGGTCAATTCCGTTCTCGGTGATGTTGGTTGTACCGTTAGGCGTCGTTGGCGCATTACTGGCCACCGATCTGCGCGGCTTAAGTAATGACGTTTACTTCCAAGTTGGTTTGCTGACCACTATCGGGCTTTCTGCCAAGAACGCTATCCTGATTGTCGAATTTGCCGTTGAGATGATGCAAAAAGAAGGGAAAACGCCGATAGAGGCGATCATCGAAGCGGCGCGGATGCGTTTACGCCCAATCCTGATGACCTCTCTGGCCTTTATTCTCGGCGTGCTGCCGCTGGTAATCAGCCACGGCGCGGGTTCTGGCGCACAAAACGCGGTAGGTACAGGCGTGATGGGCGGGATGTTTGCCGCAACAGTGCTGGCCATTTACTTCGTTCCAGTCTTTTTCGTTGTAGTGGAACATCTCTTTGCCCGCTTTAAAAAAGCGTAACGTGTGAATGAGAGTAAGGTTGAACGTGAGGGTTCAGCCTTACTCTTTCCTGCTAACCATTCTCCACTCAGCAACCCGCTAACCGTCAGGAATACCAGGCTTAATACACAGCAGTGAAAGTAGAAGCCACTCCAGCCATTAGTCATCAAATTAAACAGCACAATACTGACCCACATTCCCGTAATCGTATGAATTATCAGCTTAATAATTCCAAACATGCCGAGTCTTTTCCTCCTGAAAATACGTATACCGCCAGGCAAACTGCAAACGGTAGCCCGGCAAAAATCATCAGGAGAGAGTTTCACATGAAGCAGGTGTGAGATCCTGACCAATATTCAAATGCGAAATATGTCAGGAAAAGGTACCCGGCGAATGTTGCGAAAACTGATGTGGCGTTACACCATAATATTGTCTAAATGTGTTTATAAAGTACGATGTACTGCTATACCCACATTTTTCAGCAATAGCATGCAAAGGAATTTGACGTAACTCGAGTAATCGTCTGGCCATCGACATCCTGGAGGCGAGTAATATTTTACTGAAACAGGTATTTTCATCCTGCAACTTTTTTTTGATTAGACTCTCACTGGTATACAGTCTTTCCGCGATATCGCGCAGATACCAGCGTTTAGCGATATCAAAGCTAATAAGGCGTTCAACTTTTCCTGAGACAGTACTGATACTATTGAAAAGCAACGGGATAAGTTCTTTCTTATGAGAAAACATTGATAAACAGGAAAGGTAGAGCATATTGCTCAGTATCGGCGAATTTCCCCCGGATTTATTGAAACTATCAAAAATCGCCGTCACCAGAGGCATGGGGGGAGACGGGTTAATTAACAAACGGTCTTTGCTATGTACCCCTAAATTGTGTGGTAACTGACGAATATTTTGTAAGTAATGGCAAACTGTCAGTTCATCAATATCCAGCCGTCGCGTATCTGGTGAACAAAACGCAAAATCATCTGCCAAATTTTTATCCAGTAACAAGATACTCTCGTTGTGCAACGATATTTTTTGCTGTTCATGATGAATATCCAATGAACGACGAACGAGGATCACCGAGCAGACATGAGTCATGACTATCCCTTATATTTCATTACTGCGATTATTTCAATTTCAGTATACTAATGAAATGATGCCAGACTGTTACTTAGTGCAAAAACTGCCATATTTGGTAGGACCCAAAACCATCCCAAAAGTCGTTTTACATAACAGTTAATTGATAATAAGTAAATGCAATACGAATATATTTTCTCACAGAGTATAGCTTATGTTTATAAAAAAATAGCTGATCTTATCTCCAGTAAAAGTTATATTTTACTTACTGAGAGCACAAAGTTTCCCGTGCCAACAGGGAGTGTTATAACGGTTTATTAGTCTGGAGACGGCAGACTATCCTCTTCCCGGTCCCCTATGCCGGGTTTTTTTTATGTCTGCGTAAAAACTATAATCTTATTCCTTCCGCAGAACGATCGGTGCCGTAAAAATTCCCTTGCGCAGCAATACTTGCCACCGGGTCACGGTTTGGCAATCCCTGCTCCAATCGCTCCTGATACTCTGTGGGCGTCATCCCATAATAATTTCGAAAAACGTAAATAAAATACGATACGCTGTGATAACCACAGGACACTGCGACTCGCTTAATTGAAATTCCCTGTATTACAATAAGTTGCAAAGCACGCTGCCTTCTTAAGTCAAATTGATTGGTAAATAATTTTAAACGAAGCGGGAGAACAGGATGTACGGTGTGATGATCTTCGGGCTGGATGACAGGATTTATAATACAAAAAGCGGATTTAAGAACACAGGAAATTAATAGTAAACAAATAATCCCTTATCGTGACATTAAATAGTGCCGCTATATTTAATAACATTCATATAACATATATCTTATCGACACGATGAATAGACCGCCAATATATTATTGTTATTAATAAACAACCGAATGCCTACCTGTTTTTTTAAAGGTTGGGCATTCGGTTTTACAACGTTATGTTATCAGGTGTGTTTAAAGCTGTTCTGCTGGGCAATACCCTGCAGTTTCGGGTGAGCGCTGAGATATTTCAGGGAGGCTTTGTAGTCTTCCAGCAACAGTTCAGCAAAGTCCATTTCGAAGCCGCGACGACACATAATGCGCATCACCACGATGTCAGTGGCTTCACCGCCGAGAGTGAAAGCCGGAACCTGCCAGCCGCGCAGACGCAGACGTTCAGAGAGGTCATACAGGGTGTATCCCGGATCCTCCCCGTCTTTCAGCTTGAAGCAAACCGCCGGGATCCCTTCGTCCGGGCGACCTGTACAGATGAACTCATACGGCCCCAGTTTGGCGATTTCATCTGCCAGATAGGCAGCGACCTGGTAAGAAGCGTTCTGTACTTTGGTATAGCCTTCACGACCGAGGCGCAGGAATTCATAGTACTGTGCAATCACCTGGCCCGCCGGACGGGAGAAGTTAATGGCGAAAGTACCAATCTGACCGCCGAGGTAGTCAACGTTGAATACCAGTTCCTGCGGCAGCGCTTCTTCGTCACGCCAGATAACCCAGCCGCAGCCCAGCGGAGCCAGACCGAATTTGTGGCCTGAAGCACTGATCGATTTCACCCGTGGCAGGCGGAAGTCCCAGACGATATCCGGGGCGACGAACGGTGCCAGGAAACCACCGCTGGCGGCGTCGATGTGCATATCGATGTCGATACCGGTGTCGGCCTGGAATTTATCCAGCGCATCGTGCAGCGGCTGCGGGAACTCATAGTTACCGGTGTAGGTCACGCCGAAAGTCGGCACCACGCCGATGGTGTTTTCATCGCAGGCTTCAATCATGCGTTTCGGATCCATAAACAACTGACCGGGGCGCATAGGGATCTCACGCAGTTCCACATCCCAGTAGCGGGCGAATTTATGCCAGCAGATTTGTACCGGACCGCACACCAGATTAGGTTTATCCGTTGGTTTGCCAGCGGCCTCCATACGCTTGCGCCAACGCCATTTCATCGCCATCCCGCCGAGCATACAGGCCTCGGAAGAGCCAATGGTGTTGGTGCCAACGGCCTGACCCTTTTTCGGCGCAGGCGCATGCCACAGATCAGCAACCATGTTTACGCAACGCAGGTCGATTGCTGCAGATTGCGGATATTCTTCTTTGTCGATCCAGTTTTTATTGATCGATAAATCCATCAATTTATGGACGTTTTCGTCGTCCCAGGTCTGGCAGAAAGTGGCCA
>NZ_PTRE01000202.1 GCF_002965065.1 Escherichia sp. MOD1-EC7003 | reverse complement strand
CGTAGCACTGCCGACTGAATAACACATCCCCGTCAATACGGTTCTTGCTGCACGCTTACGAATGAAATGCCGAAAGTAAGGGTAAATTTAAAGCTGGACCTGCATATGGGCGGGGGCCAGAAAAAGTGGCGCTTCCGCTCAAACTGCTGGTAGCGAAGGTGGTGGAAAAATGCGCCGGAAGAAGCGGAAGATTGTCTCACGATGTCCGTTTGCGAAACACGAGTTTGATAAAACGCGCGAGTATGATGATATTCGTAGCTGAGCAGAGAAATTGTATCCGTCATAAGCAATACAAATCAGAAATGATGTTATGGGCATGCTTAACCTGAATAACCCCGTAAATTCAGGGGTTCTTCAGGTTTTTGGCAGGCTGTACTTTTTTATACCAGATGTGGTGTGAACACTCTATTCTGCCTACAAATTAAACATATTGTAGGTCTGATAAGCGTAACGCATCAGGTAATGACACAAAACTATATGCAGACTCAATTAGTCAATATCGGTAGGTTGAGTTCTGCCCAAGAGCACTTTATAGTCGCTTCTTCTTACCGTATGTTCAGGTGTTGCAGGCACTGTTGTGGAGCGTAGATGCGTTGTTGGTTTGCCATGCTCTGGAACATAAAAAAATACCAGCGCCATAATAAGCTGACATAGAAACGTTAATTCCACGCTCTTCAAACTCGGCATAGACGTGTTCTGCTAATGAACGTTTTTGACCAAATAATGCACTAGCCAACCAGCCGTTACTGATATTTGAGGATTTTTCTAATTCAGCAGGAGAGAAATCATTGTGTTTTGTTGTGTTGGCTGAGTGACAGGATGTTAATCTGAAGTCATCTATTACATCAAGATTATGTTGAACAATGCGGTCGGCAATATCTCCTGGTGATAAAATTTCATCTCCGCACTTAAGAAGAGATTGACCAGCAGAACCATCCCCAGATAGATAAATTTTTCTGTATTTTCATGGTATTAAATCCTCTGGTAGGATAGTTTTCGTCTCTGTTGCTACAATACTTATAGCTGCTGCGGTAGCAACATCGTTGTTACTTGATTGTAGATAACTTTTGTTTACCCCAGGAAAGATAAATGCTGTTTTCCTTTTATCAAAATCTTGTTTTGTTTCTTCGTTCAGGAATAATATGTCATAAGGTTTTTTCCCCGTTATGACTCTCGGAGCATTTTGATCAAGAATATTAATAGTATAGTCACCTACGGATTTTATTCCTAAAAATACAAGCAATCCTTCTTTTTCTTGCGCAGTTTCTATTTTTCTCCCCCCAGAAATTGTGAGGATGGATTGAGATTCTTTTGCCGGAATTGATACGGTGGCGCTTATAGGTAGATGGGATCTTATGCTAAACATACAGCTTCCTTCTTAGTTTGTTTAAATGCGAGTTAATGATAATTCTAATGGACTGGGTAAGATTCCGGTTGATAATAGCTGATGTCCTTTTCAGCTATTAATCTGTTTATTTTAGCGTAAAATTAGATTCGTGTTTTTAGAATTTGATGAGATTGCCAGATTTTATCGCTCAATACTAAGGCCAGTGACAGATTTACTTATTAGGGACGAATTTAGCGAGGATATCAGGTTCACTAGCAACATAAATGCTTTCATCAGGCAGAGTTACAATGCCTTCAGGTTGAGGCAAATCACTGGTCAGAGAATGATTTCCTTTTGTCAGGTCGAGCATCTCAACGAAAGACATTTCTGTCAGGTTAAACTTGAGTAACTTACGCGACTCATCGGACAGAATCATCAGACTTTCATTATTAAAGTCCAGGCCGGATATATCGTTAACACGTATATCATTTAGTGCCTCTGGAATAGTTACTTGCTTTACACTCAGCAGGTCTGGAGAAAGCTGATATGTAAATATTTCACCAGGGCGTCTTTCTTTTGCGACAAACAGCATCCGATCATCTGCTTTCCATGCCAGTCCTTCAAATCCTCTATTCTTTTTATTGAATATTTCTAACTGAATTTTATTTCGAAAGGAGATATGCATATCTTTTGTTACTGTAAAAAAGAATAGTTCAGAAGTCTTTTCATCTATTGCAGCAAAAATGTTCCCTTGTATGTGTTCAATGGTTTCGGCATCAGAGATAAAAGGCAGCGGGGCTCTGTCGATGATGTCGCCACTTCTGGCTATTTTAAGTAGCTGTGCAGGGCTATTCTGGGTGGCATACAAAAAATCATCCTCTTTATTATAAGTGAGAGATGATAAATTCACCGTATTTGGTAATTGTTTTATAAATGAAAGTGAGTTTTCTTGAGATGATTTTTTGTAATTAAAATTAAATGTAAATAATATTGCAATGATTAGTGGAATAACCATTGCAATAAAGAATGCAATTAATGGCTTTCTTTTCATCCCTTCTCCATTTGCTATAAAACACGTGCAAAATAAATGTGTTTTTTGTCCGATTGATTTCAGAGTAAGTTATTAATGATTGTGGATTGTTTCCTATTATTTGTTTTAATTGGTAATGTTTTGTTTTACGTGTTTTTCAAGTACGTTTCAGATGCGCTATAGATTGGTTTTAGCGTTCTTGCCATCGCATCAATTTCACATTTCACACCTTGCGGCACGTCATAAGAAGTCCTGTTCGTCAACATGCCCATCTCGTTGGGGCGGTCTTCTGGCGCCATTATCAGAACCCCGGTATGGCTGGTAACGTGAATGTTTCCATCTGATGATTGAACGATACTGATGTTAACGCAAGCATTAGGTATATTTAACGATCTTTCCGCATTGTATTCAGTGGCTTTAGAGATCCTTGCATGTGTCAACGTTAAGGCTGGCACATTGAAAGATTGATAGAAAGCCGAGCATATGGCTGTTGCCGCTTCGGGGTGGCATAACAATTCCACAGCTTCAGCTTTCTGATTATCGCTGCCGCTGCTTTCTCTTACTATTTGCTCTGCATCATGGCGAGAAATACCATTATTTATAACATTCTGGGAAGGTGATGAGTGTGTGTCTTTAAGTCCTAGTGCATCGCGAAGCAACATTTGTGCATTTTGAGGTATATCAACACCATTGAGCGAAAGCTTTGCACTGCCGAGTCCTCGACATGTATCCATAAAGATAGAGCTGAATGGTGTAGGCCCGGAAAGCGGATCTGTTTGAGTATTATGAGGAATCAATGTTGTTGATAGTTTTGACGTAAAACCAAGTAGATTGCGCATTGAGGTAGTATCAGTCAGCGAGATATCAGATAAGGCGCGATGAACCTGAACGTATGGCATGTGGCGATGGATGGGTAAAGCTTGTAATAATCTATTTTGTTCGTTTGATTCCAGGAGCACAGTAATCTTTTCATTATTTGCTGTGCAAATCTCGGCCTCAAGAAGTTCGCTGTTAGTGACGGTAATTCTTAAGGATGAACCATCTGAAAAACGAGCAGATACTCTGCCTAATTCATTGGGACCTGGAGATACAGGCTCTAAAACTCTTAACAATTCTTGAAATGATTGTTTTTCACTATGACTGTACGTTGGATTCCATAAACCAAGAGTAAGTACGTTAAGTAACTTTTCAGCGCATGACATATCATCCCAGTTTTTTTTAAACCCAGAATTAACTTTCATTGCAGCATCTAAAACTAAAGATGCGGAATCATTATTAACTCCATTTATCATGAGCTCTTCTGCTATCTAATTTATAATGAATGGTTTGACAACAAATAGCATATAGCATCATATAGTGTCAATAATATACAAGCTATTTATAGTGGGTGTTTTAAACGCATAGAAAGTTATTTTACCTTCTGAAATTCAAATGGAAATATTCATCTAATGACGAATAATAGATTGCAATTGATGCGTCAGTCATAGTTTTTGTGTCTACGAAAATGTTGTAATTGTTCACATAAGCAATATAATTTAGATAAGATTTTGGTTTTTATTGTGATAATAAAATATACTATTAATGTTTGCTTTAGAGATACTGGCTTTCAGGTAACTTATTTTGGCCTGTATATAATGTGATGATTACTAAAATGGTACATTGATATCAGTTAGCTTTCCCTTATTCGAGTCGCCTTATCAAAGAGTTCTCTTTACAGAAGGGCGCATTGTGAATTCTCCTGATTAACTTAAATCTGTTGTGGCATTACACCGATCAACAGGTGCAGCAAAGAACAGGGTTATGACTCTGTAACCTGGCCCACCTTAGCGCTATGCACTTTTGAACCACCGCTCTTGTTAATCGTTCGTCCGACTTTGACAGAGTTAATGACGGCGATAATCTGATGCCAAGTAAAACGGACTTGATGTATGGCAGATCCTCTTTCGTGGGATGGATATGGGCAATACTTCTTCATGCGAATGTGATCCTACCCACCAATAGTGGACACGGGACTAAGTGAGTAAACTCTCAATCAGAGGTGACTC
>NZ_PTRE01000201.1 GCF_002965065.1 Escherichia sp. MOD1-EC7003 | reverse complement strand
CGCGTAGCACTGCCGACTGAATAACACATCCCCGTCAATACGGTTCTTGCTGCACGCTTACGGGCAGAAAGGGATCGGCCTGGTAATGCTGGTGCTGGTGGGGATAGCGCCCGCTGGGTTTGTCGTTAATATGAACGCCACTGGCTATGAAATTACCCGTACTCGCGATGCCGTCACCAACTTTGAACACTATCTGCAACAGCATCCTGAACTGCCGCAGAAATTGATTACGATGGAACCTTCGCTGCCTGCGACACCTACTGATGGTAAGCAAGTGACGGAGTTTCACTGTCATCCGGCAAATACCGTTGATGCGATTGCGCGCGTTAAAACGATGCTGCCAGGCAATATGGAAAGCTACGAGCCGTTAAACGTAAGTCAACGCAGTCAGCTGCGCCGCATTATGCTGTGCATCTCTGATACTTCTGCGAAGCTGGCGAAACTGCCAGGCGTCAGTAAAGAAAACCAGAACCTGCTGAAAAAGCTGCGCAGCGATATGTTAAGCACCATTGAGTACGCTCCGGTGTGGATCATCATGGCGGTGGCGCTGGCGCTCGGTATCGGCACTATGATTGGCTGGCGTCGTGTAGCGATGACCATCGGTGAGAAAATTGGTAAACGTGGCATGACGTATGCGCAAGGCATGGCGGCACAAATGACGGCGGCTGTGTCTATCGGTCTTGCCAGCTATATTGGAATGCCTGTTTCCACAACGCACGTCCTCTCGTCTGCGGTAGCAGGGACGATGGTCGTGGACGGCGGTGGATTGCAGCGTAAAACGGTAACCAGTATCCTGATGGCGTGGGTGTTTACTTTACCAGCAGCGATTTTTCTGTCTGGTGGGCTGTACTGGATAGCATTGCAGTTGATTTAACCTTCCTGAAAATGCCCGGTCCTGGCGATCGGGCATTTCCATTTTTGACTAGTGATAACCACGCGCCGTCAGAAAGTCCGTAATCGCTTTTTCTGCATCAACCAGCACCTGTTCCAGTGGCTGATTGGCATCGATATCAACCAGTTGCGCGCCGCCAAAGGTTAACTGTGGCGTTATAGCAATCTTTCTCGCCAGAGATTCCCGTTCATGGTCGGGTTTACGCGCGCAGGCAACTTCAAGGTCAACATTGAGTTTGATGACCAGATCAGGCTTATGGCTTGCCATCCAGTGAAACGCTTTACGTTCCTGGCTTGCCAGCCATGAGACAAAACGACCACCTTTAACATCAGGTGGGAACACCGTACCATCGTAAGCGCCAGGAATTTGGTCCTGAGGATAACGGTCGGTTAGAACAATTAACCCGCGACGACGACAGGCGAGCATATGACGAAAGCGCAGTACGCGACGGGCGACAAATGCTGTAATCACTAGCGCCGGAACTGGCCCCGGTAATTTTTTTGCTGTTTTCACTGCATTTTTTTTAATAGTTTTGTGTAGGGACTTGCCTAAAAAAGGTAATTTTGTCACCGCACGCCCGACATTCCCGGCTTGTTTTCCTAAATGAACTCTTTCAGCTGCACCATATTTTTCGACAACGGTAATAAGATGTTCACACACCGTTGATTTGCCTGAACCATCGCTACCAATCACGGCAATTAATGGCGGTATTATTGACTGCATGAATATATCCTTTAGTTTAAATATCCATCCAAAATATTTATTTTGTTAATATGTTTCTATGTAAGCGCAATTCAGGTCAATGTCACAATTAACCATTGTCACAATAAGGTTGAACGGATATTCTGAGCACGGACCACGTAATATTCAATACATTATTTGCTGCCGGGTTTTTCGTGAATCAACGTAATATGTCAATAATTAATTCCACGCCAGTGCGTGTTATTGCCATTGTGGGATGTGATGGTTCGGGTAAATCGACCCTCACGGCAAGCCTGGTTAATGAACTGGCAGCAAGAATGCCAACAGAGCACATTTATCTCGGGCAATCGTCCGGGCGAATTGGCGAATGGATTTCACAGTTGCCCATTATTGGTGCACCTTTTGGGCGTTATCTGCGAGGCAAAGCAGCACATGTGCATGAAAAGCCCTCAACACCGCCTGGCAATATTACTGCACTGGTTATCTATCTGCTTTCCTGCTGGCGGGCGTACAAGTTTCGCAAAATGTTACGTAGAAGCCAGCAAGGCTATCTGCTCATCACCGACCGCTACCCGCAGGTTGACGTGCCGGGTTTTCGCTTTGATGGTCCGCAACTGGCAAAAACCACGGGGGGTAATGGCTGGATAAAAATGTTAAGGCAGCGCGAACTCAAGCTCTACCAGTGGATGGCGTCTTATTTACCCGTGTTATTGATTCGTCTTGGCATTGATGAACAAACGGCGTTTGCGCGTAAACCTGACCATCAACTGGCCGCGTTACAGGAAAAAATCGCCGTTACGCCGCAACTGACATTTAATGGCGCAAAGATCCTTGAACTGGATGGTCGACACCCCGCCGATGACATCCTACAAGCGTCACTACGCGCGATTTACGCCGCGCTTTCCTGATCACCAAAATGGATAAGGAATGATTTAACGAATGGATGCACTACAAACACAAACTGTTAATCGTACAACCGCGCCGCAGCCCAATTATATTTCGGGGCTGATTGCAGTGGTCGGATGTGATGGCACGGGTAAATCGACGCTAACCACCGACCTGGTGAAATCGCTGCAACAACACTGGCAAACCGAGCGCCGCTATCTGGGGCTACTCTCGGGCGAAGACGGCGACAAAATCAAACGGTTGCCGCTCGTTGGTGTCTGGCTGGAACGGCGGCTGGCGGCCAAATCCTCGAAAACCCAAAGCATGAAAACCAAATCTCCGGCGCTATGGGCGGCGGTGATTATGTACTGCTTCTCGCTGCGGCGAATGGCGAACCTTCGTAAGGTTCAGCGACTGGCGCAAAGTGGCGTTCTGGTGGTTAGCGATCGCTTCCCGCAGGCTGAAATCTCCGGCTTTTATTATGACGGACCGGGGATTGGCGTCGAACGTGCAACCGGGAAAATCAGCATGTTTTTGGCACAACGCGAACGGCGTTTATACCAACAAATGGCGCAATATCGCCCGGAATTAATTATTCGTCTGGGCATTGATATTGATACTGCCATCTCACGCAAGCCAGATCACGACTACGCCGAGTTGCAGGACAAAATCGGTGTCATGTCGAAGATTGGCTACAACGGCACAAAAATTCTTGAGATTGATTCCAGAGCGCCCTACAGCGAAGTGCTGGAACAGGCACAGAAGGCGGTTTCTCTGGTTGCCATCGTTTCTGACCGCCGAAGTTTAACTTAAGGCTGGCGGGATACTTTTTACTATCAACGATAAGGTCAGGCTGAATTGGCGGGTTTTAACATCAAACATTGGTTTGCAGATGGCGCGTTTCGCACCATTATTCGCAATAGCGCCTGGTTAGGCTCCAGTAATGTCGTGAGCGCCTTGCTGGGGCTGTTGGCACTCTCTTGTGCCGGTAAAGGGATGACGCCCGCCATGTTTGGTGTACTGGTGATTGTGCAATCGTACGCCAAGTCGATCAGCGATTTTATTAAGTTTCAGACATGGCAGTTGGTGGTTCAGTACGGAACGCCAGCCTTGACCAACAATAATCCGCAGCAATTTCGCAATGTCGTCTCTTTTTCCTTTTCGCTGGATATCGTCAGCGGCGCAGTGGCGATTGTCGGTGGCATTGCCTTACTGCCATTTCTTTCTCACTCATTAGGTCTGGATGACCAAAGTTTTTGGCTGGCGGCGCTGTATTGCACGCTCATTCCGTCAATGGCTTCCTCCACGCCGACCGGCATTCTGCGTGCGGTAGATCGTTTCGATTTGATTGCTGTACAGCAAGCGACGAAACCTTTTCTGCGCGCGGCGGGGAGCGTCGTTGCCTGGTATTTTGACTTCGGTTTTGCGGGCTTTGTCATTGCCTGGTACGTGTCGAATCTGGTTGGTGGCACCATGTACTGGTGGTTTGCCGCGCGTGAATTACGCCGCAGAAATATCTATAACGCATTCAAATTGAACCTGTTCGAGTCTGCCCGTCATATCAAAGGTGCGTGGAGTTTTGTCTGGTCAACCAACATTGCCCACTCCATCTGGTCAGCACGTAACTCGTGCAGCACAGTGCTGGTGGGGATCGTGTTAGGGCCCGCTGCCGCCCTGAGGGATCCCCATAAATCAGCGCTAATAAACCAACACCATATTCTGGTAGGTTTTGGCGAGATGATTAAGAACTGTGCTTAGCACTGTTCGTCTTAAAATTAGCGGGGAGTGTCGTAAGACATTCTTCGCTAACGTCAGATACGAGATTACCCGCCGTGCTTTAATGCTGTTGGCCTGATATCTCAGATGTAATCCTTTGTTTTCAGCATGATAGCCAATAAGCCACAGTACAATTGTACTTAGCG
>NZ_PTRE01000200.1 GCF_002965065.1 Escherichia sp. MOD1-EC7003 | reverse complement strand
ATGGACATTATTTTTGTAGAGCCGGAGGAAACAGACCAGACGGTTTAAATGAGCCGGTTACAGAGCAACTTTCTAGGGCAACAGATCGCGTACCCGGTTTGCCGTATCCGAGTGACGCGACAGTGTTTTCATCTGAGTCTGTATTCAGTCATACAGTGACTGCATCAGTGGAGCCGCTCTGGCTTTTCTTGCTGCCAGACGCTGTTCTGCTGAACATCCCCGGACTTCTGCCCCGATGGTATACAGTTCACCGATACGCTGCAGGGCTTCAGTGGTGATATCGGTGGGCGCTCTTGCATGCACATCGTGGATTTTTCTCCGGGCATGAGCCATACAGAATCGCCGGCTGGAAGAGGCTCCCGGCAAGCTCTTAGAACTGCCGGAAGCCCTGGCAACCGCAGAAGCCACACGCTGAATGTGATGCAAAAAGGTGGGCGGGCAGCCCGTCAGGCCCGAATGTTCATCAGTTACAGCGAAGTCCGCATAAAAAATCTCGACAACAGCGGCCAGGCGCTCCCGCTCTCGTATGTCTGTTGCCGGGAGCAGGCAGAGGGCGGAGCCTGCTGGCATCTGCTGACATTAGAAAAAGTGGCGAGTGCCGCCGATGCGCGACGTATCGTCAGCCATTACGAGCGACGCTGGCTGATAAAGGAATACCACAAGGCGTGGAAAAGTGGTGGTACATGTGTGGAATCGCTGCGAATGCAAAACCGGGATAACCTTGAGCGCATGGTGGTTATCAAGGCGTTTATCGCGGTGCGGGGGCTGGGCCTACGGCAGGGAGGTATCAGTGAAGAAACACAAAATGACAGCTGTGAGAAAATACTGACGCCGACAGAGTGGAAACTACTGTGGGTTAAGCTGGAAGGAAAGCCGCTTCCGGCGCAGGCACCGACTGATCTCTTCCCTGAAAATAGTACCAGTCTAAACCCCAAAACGGCCAATAATCTTGGCGTTGACAACGCCTGATGGCGCTCGCCGGGCAGTTGCAACTGGAAAGCCTTATAAGCGCAGCGCCTGCGCTGTCACAACAGGCAGTAGACCAGGAATGGAGTTATATGGACTTCCTGGAGCATCTGCTTCATGAAGAAAAACTGGCACGTCATCAACGTAAACAGGCGATGTATACCCGAATGGCAGCCTTCCCGGCGGTGAAAACGTTCGAAGAGTATGACTTCACATTCGCCACCGGAGCACCGCAGAAGCAACTCCAGTCGTTACGCTCACTCAGCTTCATAGAACGTAATGAAAAATATCGTATTACTGGGGCCATCAGGTGTGGGGAAAAACCATCTGGCAATAGCTATGGGCTCTGAAGCAGTCCGTGCAGGTATCAAGGTTCGCTTCACAACAGCAGCAGCTCTGTTACTTCAGTTATCTACGGCACAACGTCAGGGCCGTTATAAAACGACGCTTCAGCATGGAGTAATGGCCCCCGCCTGCTCATCATTGATGAAATAGGCTATCTGCCGTTCGGGCAGCGGGTTCAAACGTTCGCCGGTGATGCAGCCCTGACCTCAGCGATGCTGGACCGTATCTTACACCATTCACATGTCGTTCAAATCAAAGGAGAAAGCTATCGACTCAGACAGAAACGAAAGGCTAGGGATGTGGCTGGCCGAAAATGAAGGAGTGAAGTTCTGGCTCAATGTGCTGACTGAACTGAAAAACCGCGG
>NZ_PTRE01000199.1 GCF_002965065.1 Escherichia sp. MOD1-EC7003 | reverse complement strand
TAATGACCAATAGCGGACATTAAAAATGGCGAAAAACGGCCAATAATCTTGGCGTTGACAACGTTCTATGAAGCTGAGTGAGCGTAACGACTGGAGTTGCTTCTGCGGTGCTCCGGTGGCGAATGTGAAGTCATACTCTTCGAACGTTTTCACCGCCGGGAAGGCTGCCATTCGGGTATACATCGCCTGTTTACGTTGATGACGTGCCAGTTTTTCTTCATGAAGCAGATGCTCCAGGAAGTCCATATAACTCCATTCCTGGTCTACTGCCTGTTGTGACAGCGCAGGCGCTGCGCTTATAAGGCTTTCCAGTTGCAACTGCCCGGCGAGTGCCATCAGTCGTTGATGCTGCAGTTCCATCATCACGCCACTCCTCTGCAGAATGAGTCGTAGATGGAGAGTGGATGATGCAGGGGGTGTTTGTCGAAGCTCACCAGATTTTCACCAGGATGCACGTCATACTCTTTTTTCTCCGGAGGCAGTGCCAGCATGGACTGCTGCTCTTCGAGCCAGCGATCGCAGGGACGGGCCTGGATTGTTTCATGCTTTCGTTGGTTAGCGACATCGTGCAGCCAGCGCAGACCGTGGCGGTTGGCTGTTTCAACATCGACAGTGATCCCCATCGGGCGCAGGCGAGTCATTAGTGGGATGTAAAAACTATTACGGTTGTACTGCACCATCCGTTCCACCTTACCTTTAGTCTGTGCCCTGAAGGGGCGACACAGTCGGGGAGAGAAGCCCATCTCCTTGCCGAACTGCCACAGCGAAGGATGGAACCGGTGCTGACCGGTCTGATATGCGTCACGTTGCAGAACCACAGTTTTCATATTGTCATACAACACTTCGCGCGGCACACCACCAAAGAAGCGGAACGCATTACGATGGCAGGTCTCCAGCGTGTCATAACGCATATTGTCAGTGAATTCGATGTACAGCATTCGGCTGTATCCGAGAACAGCAACGAACACGTGAAGCGGTGAGCGACCATTACGCATAGTGCCCCAGTCAACCTGCATCTGTCGTCCGGGTTCAGTTTCGAACCGAACGGCAGGCTCCTGCTCCTGAGGAACCGAGAGATCCGCACTGGTCATGCAGAAGTACAGCTGTCAGCAGGCACGGGAGGCAGAGCAGAAAGCCCGCGCGTACCAGGCACTGGTTGCTCAGGCTGAAATCGAACTGGCGTTCAATTCACCGGAAACAGTCGGAAGCTGGCATGCCCGCTGGAGTGACCGGGTGGCAGAGCATGACCTGGAAACCCTGTTCTGGCAGTGGGGCGAGCGTTTTCCGTCACTGGCCGGAATGGAACGCTGGCAGTGGCAGGATATGCCATTCTGGCAGGTTATTGCGGAAGCCAGTCTGGCACCCAGAGAGGCCGGTCATGCTGTCCGTGAGATGGAGCGGTGGATGGTGCCGAACAAACTCCGGGAGGCAGCGTGATGCGGCAATAATCACACGGATTACCCGTGAACTGGTTGAACGACCAGATTATTTTCAGGGAAAGTGAGTGTGGTCAGCGTGCAGGGATATGAGCTATGATGTGCCCGGCGCTTGAGGCTTTCTGCCTCATGACGTGAAGGTGGTTTGTTACCGTGTTGTGTGGCAGAAGGCAGAAAGCCCCGTAGTTAATTTTTCATTAACCCACGAGGCCCCCTGTATGTCTGATCAACAACAGTATGGCCTCTTACCGTGCTTAATGCAAGGAGGAGTAAACCATGAAACTACCGGGAAACGCCCTTATCTGGTGCGTATTAATCGTGTGCTGCACGTTGTTAATATTCACACTCCTGACCCGGGATCGTCTGTGCGAAGTCCGGCTGAAGGACGGATACAGGGAGGTTACGGCAAGTTTGGCTTACGAATCCAGCGGTAAGTAGCAACCTGAAGGCGGGCGCAGGCCCGCCTTTTCAGGGCTGATGCTGGTCTGACTGCACTGAAGCGCCTTTATAAAGGGGCTGCTGGTTCGCCGGTGGCCCCTTTCTCCTTGCTGGCATTGTGCGGGCATGAACAACCAGACTGCCAGGAAGGCCGTTTCCCTCCGGGAACGGGGATGAACGTGCGCCTGCGGCGCCCGTTCTTTTCCCCCGCCTTCTCTGTTTATGACCTGTCAGAAATCACATCACCTTCCCTTTGATTATTCTCTTTTTCCTCCTGTTCTGACTCTGAGTAAGCGGCTCGTCAGAACCGTATTGATATTTACTGAGAGCTCAGATCAACTTTCCAGGGC
>NZ_PTRE01000001.1 GCF_002965065.1 Escherichia sp. MOD1-EC7003 | reverse complement strand
CCTGAGAACATAGTTCAATCTGAGCCATGATCAAACTCTTCAATTTAAAAGTTTGATGCTCAAAGAATTAAACTTCGTAATGAATTACGTGTTCACTCTTGAGACCTGGTATTCATTTTTCGTCTTGCGACGTTAAGAATCCGTATCTTCGAGTGCCCACACAGATTGTCTGATAAATTGTTAAAGAGCAGTTGCGACGCGGCTTTCAGCTCACTGTCGCGAGTTGGCGTATATTACGCTTTCCTCTTTCAGAGTCAACCCTGAATTTCAGGATTTTTTCTCTTCAACCGAACCGGCTGTTTTTTGTGAAGTGATTCACATCTGCCGTGTCGATGGAGGCGCATTATAGGGAGTTCTCCGCAGGCCGCAATAGAAAAATTGCAAAAAAATGACTGACTGCTGCATTCCCCAGCAAACCCCCGCTTTATACCTTTTTACGCACAGAGTTATCCACAATCATCAATGTAATTTCTGTATTTTTCCCATGGTAACTACTGTCAAAATTGTGATTACCATTGAAAGAGAAAAATTCGCGAGCGTTGCGCAAACGTTTTCGTTACAATGCGGGCAAAAAATAAAGATGCCCCGTTAGGGGCGTTAGCTGAGTTTTTCGCGAAAAATTCAGCTAACGCTCTCTGTAATAGTCAAATCCAGGGGATTTACCATGCAACAACGTCGTCCAGTCCGCCGTGCTCTGCTCAGTGTTTCTGACAAAGCCGGTATCGTCGAATTCGCCCAGGCACTTTCCGCACGCGGTGTGGAGTTGCTGTCTACAGGGGGCACTGCCCGCCTGTTAGCAGAAAAAGGTCTGCCGGTAACCGAAGTTTCCGATTACACCGGTTTCCCGGAGATGATGGATGGACGCGTGAAGACCCTGCATCCGAAAGTACATGGCGGCATTCTGGGTCGTCGCGGCCAGGACGATGCCATTATGGAAGAACATCAGATCCAGCCTATCGATATGGTGGTTGTTAACCTGTATCCGTTCGCCCAGACCGTTGCTCGTGAAGGCTGCTCGCTGGAAGATGCGGTTGAGAACATCGATATCGGCGGCCCGACGATGGTGCGCTCTGCCGCCAAGAACCATAAAGATGTCGCAATCGTGGTGAAGAGCAGCGACTACAACGCCATTATCAATGAGATGGATGCCAACGAAGGTTCGCTTCTGCTTGCAACCCGTTTCGATCTCGCTATCAAAGCCTTCGAACACACCGCCGCCTACGACAGCATGATTGCCAACTACTTCGGCAGCATGGTTCCGGCTTACCACGGTGAAAGCAAAGAAGCCGCCGGTCGTTTCCCGCGCACGCTGAATCTGAACTTCATTAAGAAGCAGGATATGCGCTACGGCGAGAACAGCCACCAGCAGGCTGCCTTCTATATAGAAGAGAATGTGAAAGAAGCCTCCGTTGCCACCGCAACCCAGGTTCAGGGTAAAGCCCTCTCTTATAACAACATCGCCGATACCGATGCGGCGCTGGAGTGCGTGAAAGAGTTCGCCGAGCCGGCATGTGTGATTGTGAAGCACGCCAACCCTTGCGGCGTGGCTATCGGTAATTCCATTCTTGATGCTTACGATCGCGCGTACAAAACCGACCCAACCTCCGCATTCGGCGGCATCATTGCCTTTAACCGCGAGCTGGATGCGGAAACCGCACAGGCCATCATTTCTCGTCAGTTTGTCGAAGTGATCATCGCGCCGTCTGCCAGCGAAGAAGCCCTGAAAATCACTGCCACCAAACAGAACGTGCGCGTCCTGACCTGCGGTCAGTGGGGCGAGCGTGTTCCGGGTCTTGATTTCAAACGCGTGAACGGCGGTCTGCTGGTTCAGGATCGTGACCTGGGCATGGTCAGTGCGGAAGAACTGCGTGTCGTCACCAAACGTCAGCCGACCGAGCAGGAACTGCGTGATGCGCTGTTCTGCTGGAAGGTGGCGAAGTATGTGAAATCCAACGCCATCGTCTATGCCAAAAACAATATGACCATCGGGATTGGTGCAGGCCAGATGAGCCGCGTGTACTCTGCGAAAATCGCCGGTATTAAAGCTGCCGATGAAGGTCTGGAAGTGAAAGGTTCCTCGATGGCTTCTGATGCCTTCTTCCCGTTCCGCGATGGTATTGATGCCGCCGCCGCTGCGGGCGTGACCTGCGTAATCCAGCCTGGCGGTTCTATCCGTGATGACGAAGTGATTGCTGCCGCCGACGAGCACGGTATTGCGATGCTCTTCACCGACATGCGCCACTTCCGCCATTAATGGAGCGACAGATGAAAGTATTAGTGATTGGTAACGGCGGGCGCGAGCACGCGCTGGCCTGGAAAGCGGCGCAATCGCCGCTGGTTGAGACCGTCTTTGTCGCACCGGGTAATGCAGGTACTGCGCTGGAACCCGCGCTGCAAAACGTCGCTATCGGCGTGACCGATATCCCGGCGCTGCTGGATTTCGCGCAAAATGAAAAGATCGATCTGACCATCGTCGGCCCGGAAGCGCCGCTGGTGAAAGGGGTAGTCGATACCTTCCGCGCTGCCGGGCTGAAAATCTTCGGCCCTACCGCAGGTGCCGCGCAACTGGAAGGTTCTAAAGCATTTACCAAAGATTTCCTGGCCCGCCATAAGATCCCTACGGCTGAATACCAGAACTTCACCGAGGTAGAACCAGCGCTGGCGTATCTGCGTGAGAAAGGGGCGCCGATCGTCATTAAAGCTGACGGTCTGGCTGCCGGGAAAGGCGTGATCGTGGCGATGACGCTGGAAGAAGCCGAAGCGGCTGTTCACGATATGCTGGCGGGCAACGCTTTTGGCGACGCGGGTCATCGCATTGTGATCGAAGAGTTCCTCGACGGCGAAGAAGCGAGCTTTATCGTGATGGTGGACGGCGAGCATGTGCTGCCGATGGCCACCAGCCAGGATCACAAACGCGTAGGCGATAAAGATACCGGGCCAAACACTGGCGGGATGGGCGCCTACTCTCCTGCGCCGGTAGTAACCGATGAAGTTCATCAGCGTACGATGGAACGTATCATTTGGCCAACGGTGAAAGGCATGGCGGCAGAAGGCAACACCTACACCGGTTTTCTCTATGCGGGTCTGATGATCGATAAACAGGGCAATCCGAAGGTTATCGAATTTAACTGCCGCTTTGGCGATCCGGAAACCCAGCCGATTATGCTGCGCATGAAGTCCGATCTGGTTGAACTCTGCCTGGCAGCCTGTGAAGGCAAGCTGGACGAGAAAACATCCGAGTGGGATGAGCGCGCTTCTCTCGGCGTGGTGATGGCAGCGGGCGGGTATCCGGGGGATTACCGCACCGGCGATGTGATCCACGGCCTGCCGCTGGAAGAAGTGGCAGGCGGCAAAGTGTTCCACGCGGGCACAAAACTGGTGGATGACGAGCAGGTAGTGACCAGCGGCGGGCGCGTACTGTGCGTCACCGCGCTGGGCCATACCGTAGCAGACGCGCAGAAACGCGCCTATGCCTTAATGACCGATATCCACTGGGATGACTGCTTCTGCCGGCAAGATATCGGCTGGCGCGCTATCGAACGCGAGCAGAACTAACGCGACAGTTTTGCCAATAGCGTTTTGCGCGTAATCCCTAACTGACGGGCGGCTTCAGTTTTGTTGCCGCCCGTTTTCTCCAGCGCCGCCAGAATCACCTCTTTTTCGACCTCCACCAGCGGCTGAATATCCTGACTTTGCGCCAGCGGGATCGGCGTACTGGCAATCGCCAGCGGCAGCTCACGTTCGGAAATATATTCCCCGGTCAGCAGCACCACCGCCCGCTCCACCGCGTTTTCCAGTTCGCGAATATTTCCCGGCCAGTCGTAGTGAATCAGCAGATCCATCGCCTGGGGCGTAAAACCTTTTACCGCCTTGCGATTGCGTTCGGCAAACCGCAGCAGAAAATGGTTAGCCAGCAGAGGAATATCTTCCTGCCTTTACCTCAGCGACAAGATCGCGATGGGTCGCCGCAATCAGCCGGACATCAACCGAAATAGTCTGGTTGCTGCCGACACGCTGAACTTCGCGCTCCTGAATCGCACGCAGTAGACGAACCTGCATCATCGGCGAGATATCGCCAATTTCATCGAGAAACAGCGTGCCGCCGTCTGCCTCAACAAAGCGCCCTTCACGCCGTTTGTCGGCGCCGGTAAACGCTCCTCTTTCGTGACCGAACAATTCAGATTCCAGTAAGGATTCGTTGAGCGCTGCGCAGTTGAGCGTTACCAGCGGCTTTTCACGCCATGCTGACCAATCGCCTGAATAGCATTGAGATAGAGATTCAACAGGACCTGCGCCAGTTGATGCGCTTCGCCGCCTGCGGGTGCGCGCTCGGCAAAGTATTTTGCCAGCCCTTTAATCGAGGAAAGCGGGTTACGAATTTCGTGGGCAACACCTGCCGCCAGATGCCCCAGCGCCACCAGCTTCTCTTTGCGCTTCATTTCATCCTGCAACAGCTGGCGCGAGCGCAGATAGCGGCGATACCAAAAGAATGACAACACGTTTGCCAGCAGTACCGTCGCCAGAGCGAAGAGGATAATCAAGGTGTTTCGCTGCTCACGATCTTCGGCACTCACAATGTTACTGGCATCGAAAGCGATAAAAATTGCTTGTGGTATCGCAACAAACTGCCGCATATGGTGCATCCCGGAAGAATACATAGGTTGAAACTGACGATAAATCTCCAGTACTGGCTCGCCGTCTGCGCTATCGATCCGCCGCCACGCTTCTTCATCTCCCGGATGTAACTGCTGCATTTCCGGCGGGGAATAAAGCTGTTTTCCCACCATGCCGGAATTGCTATGCATCATGATTGTTCCCTGTTCATCCGTGACCGCAAACCAACGCACTCCTGGCTGCCCGGCAATTTCTTCCAGTAAGGCCTGCTGCTGCGCATGATGCATGCGCATCCCCATGCCGACGCGCGAGCCGGATTCGAGAGCGCGGATAAGTACACTGCCTTTTTCCAGCAGCGTTTGTCTGGCTGCGGCAGTCTCGCGCCCATAATCGCGAATCACTGTCACCGCAAACACCCCCACCAGTCCAACAATGACCACGGGGAGGATAGCGCTTAGCCATTTAGCTAAAGCGTCTTTAGAACGTCGCATAAAACGCATCTTCTTCTTTGCCTGTTCATCCCTTTTTGACAGCAGAAATCATGCCATCTTTTATTAGCGCTTACCCCGCGCTGTAACACAAAGGCTTAAGTTTCAATGAGTAAAAATGACTCGTTCCCCACAGCAGGCGAGTCATTTTTACTCGTTTCTCATGCCATATTGTCCGTCATATCAGCGTTTCTCCGTTGGCACGAAAGATGCAATACCCGAAGTAAGACAACCACTGGAGGATTAACCATGAAACGGAACACGAAAATTGCCCTGGTGATAATGGCGCTTTCAGCAATGGCGATGGGATCGACATCTGCATTTGCTCACGGTGGACACGGTATGTGGCAGCAAAATGCCGCGCCTTTGACCAGCGAACAACAGACGGCGTGGCAGAAAATCCATAATGACTTTTACGCTCAAAGCAGCGCACTGCAACAGCAACTGATGACGAAGCGTTATGAATACAATGCTCTGTTAGCCGCAAACCCACCGGATAGCAACAAAATTAACGCGGTCGCCAAAGAGATGGAGAATTTGCGTCAGTCATTAGATGAGTTACGCGTGAAACGGGATATTGCGATGGCTGAAGCGGGTATTCCGCACGGTATGGGAATGGGTTACGGCGGCTGCGGTGGTGGTGGCGGTCATATGGGGATGGGCCACTGGTAAATCAGAACGTTTTCTCGTTGGGTTGCCAGCGACAGAAATCAGAGTTTGCCACCAGCAGTAATTGCGAACCTTCGGGGGCTTCCAGCCATGCCACGCTGACATCAACAGAAGAGCGGCTCTGGCGGCGCTCGATATGCGCGATCGCCTGCGAATCTAAATCAGGTTTAATGGTTTGCCCTTCGCAGGTGGTCACGGTCTGTTCCATCGCATGCCAGCGCCCCTGGCGCAGCACGACTCTCCCCTGACGTAAGGCATCACTAATCTGGCGGATCTGATCAGCACGATAACGGTATAAATCGATTTGGTCGTTAGAAAGCTGCTGCTTTTCCCCATCGGATTCACGTTGCATAAAGCTCAGATCGCCGCGATCGTCAAAACGTGCGTGAATATTCACCGGCGGTTTGCTGTAAACATTGATATTGATAAGCGTGAGGTTATCGCCCTGCCAGCGATACTCTCGCATCGTGGTATCGCCACTGCGCCACGGGCTAAACACGGCAAGCAGATGCACATTATCGCCGCTGTCTTTTCGCCAGATGCGTACCGCGCCCTGATCTTCAGCAAAACCACTGGCGGTAAAGGGAGGAAGTGAAGCGTTGTGACTACAGGCAGTGAGCAACAGAGCACCAGCCAGCATCAATGATCGACGCCAGAAAGACAAAAGGGGTGAAACCACCCCTTCGTTAAAACTGTTCACTGCCACGCAATCTTACTTAACTGCGTCTTTCAGTGCCTTGCCAGAAACAAATGCCGGTACGTTAGCTGCGGCAATTTTGATTTCTTTACCGGTCTGCGGGTTGCGGCCAGTACGCTCAGCGCGGTGGTTCACTTTGAAGGTACCGAAACCAACCAGTTGTACAGCATCGCCTTCTTTCAGAGACTCAGTAATTGCAGCCAGAGTGGACTCCAGAGCAGCTTTAGCCTGGGTTTTAGACAGTTCTGCTTTCTCTGCAATTACATCAATCAGTTGAGTCTTGTTCATAAGTTATCCTTACAATGTGTTTATCGCTTGCTAAGCATCGAGTGCGATGGAAATGCCAGAATAGCACTCTCCTGCATACACGCACCGATAGCCACTTTTTTTCGCCCCCCAAATGTAGACCAGACGGGGGGCGAAAGGGAAGACTCCAGGTACGACAAATCAGGCGTTAAATCACGTTTTCTGGTCTTGTTGCTGAAAAATTATACCAATATTGCTCTCGCCCGCCTCACGCAGGTCTGCCCTAAGGCCTTTTATCAGCTCGATATCGCGTTCTTCGCACTCAGCTAAAAGTCGGAATATTTCCCACTGAATGTCCCATTCTTGCTCTACAGCTGGGTTTTCTTTCAGCTCTTCATCGCTCATTTCGCGACCAGCCTGAGTCATTTCCAACATCGCAACAGTGGTGATGGAGGCCTTACTCACTTCCACCGCGTGCTCTCGCGTTTCGCCACTCAAACGCGAATGGACCAGTTCACTTAACGCTACGCAGGCATCGATTGCCGGATAAACGCCGTACAGATCGAAATCGTCGGCTGAAGGAATCGCTTCTTCAAATTTCTCCAGTTGGCTGTCGAAATTCACTTTTGCGTCTTTGACGGTCAGCGTTTCCCAGATGAGATCGAGAATGCGGCGGTAAATTTGCCCATCACCAAAACCGGTTTGCTGGCAGAACATAGCGTAATTGGGGTACATGCGTTCGCATAAGCAAGCCATGAAAGTGACATGCTGCCAGCTTTCCAGGCGCTCCAGACGCAGATGAATTGGGTTTTGTAACATGTTGAGTTCTCAAATACGGAAATTATCCGCAGTTTACCTGAATCAGGGCTGATTTGCTGTATAGCGCACAAACGCCGGACGTTCCGAAGCCACCGCGTCTGCCCAGCGCGTTGGTTCCGGCAGACGATAGCCTTTCATGCAGCGTTGTACCCACGCCAGTGCGCTATCCACGCTGACCCGATGGCCAGTCGCGATAAATAGCGGGTTACAGCGCACTTTGCTGCGCCAGACCCAGGCCAGCTGCTCGTCTTTATCCATCAACGGTGCCAGCGCACCCGGTTCGCTGGAGAGCGGTTCGAATTTACCGCAGAGCCGTTTTTTCGCCACGCCTATCGTTGGCACATCCACCAGCAAACCAAAGTGGCTGGCGACGCCAAGACGGCGAGGATGCGAGACCCCATGACCATCGACAAACACTAAATCCGGCTTTTGTGACAGCATCTCCCACGCGGCCAGCAACGCAGGATATTCGCGGAACGAGAGAAAACCTGGAATGTAAGGCATGGTGGTGGCGATGCGGGCCACTTTATACTCCACCAGCTCAAGCGAGGGGTATTTCAGCAGCACCATCGCCGCTCGCGTCACTTCCCCGCCCTGCTCAAACCCGACATCGGCTCCGGCGATCAGATCCGGTGGATCTTTATCGAGTCGATCCTCGCGGATCACAGAAGAAGCCAGTTCGATTTGTTGAGCGCGTAATGACGCGAGATCCATAATCGCTCCTTAGAGCCTGGTTCAACAGGCGTAATTGTTGAAGGCAGTTTGAGGCCGGACAGCGCGGAAAAACCGGAGCGTACACGTAGTACGTGAGGATTTTGAGCACTGCCCGGCCTCAAAATGGCAAATAAAATAGCCTGATGGACCAGGCTCTTAGCGGTGATACTGTTCAGACAGTCGATGCACTGCCTCCACAAACACGCCAGCATGTTCTGGTGGCACATCCTGATGAATGCCGTGGCCGAGGTTAAAGACATGGCCTTCGCCGTGACCGAAACCTGCAAGTATAGTCGCTACTTCTTCTTCAATGCGGGCAGGCGGCGCGTATAGCATCGACGGGTCCATATTGCCCTGCAACGCGACTTTATTGCCCACACGGCGGCGCGCATCGGCGATATCCGTTGTCCAGTCGAGGCCCAGCGCATCGCAACCAGTTTCAGCCATAGCTTCCAGCCACTGTCCACCGCCTTTGGTAAACAGCGTGACTGGCACGCGGCGACCGTCGTTCTCACGCAGTAAGCCATCAACAATTTTATGCATGTAATAGAGCGAGAACTGTTGATAATCGCGCCCGGTAAGCACGCCGCCCCAGGTGTCGAAAATCATCACAGCCTGAGCACCGGCTTTAATCTGCGCGTTCAGGTACAGGGTGACGCTTTTCGCCAGTTTATCGAGCAGAGCATGCAGTGCCTGCGGATCGGCATACATCATCTTTTTGATCACCGTGAACGCTTTGCTGCTGCCGCCTTCCACCATATAGGTCGCCAGCGTCCACGGACTGCCGGAAAAACCAATCAGCGGCACTTCGCCTTTCAGTTCGCGACGAATGGTACGCACCGCGTTCATCACGTAACCCAGCTCATCTTCCGGATCCGGAATTGGCAGTTTATCGACATCGGCTTTGCAGGTGACTGGTGAGATAAAACGCGGACCTTCACCGGCTTCAAAATAAAGTCCTAACCCCATCGCGTCCGGAACAGTGAGGATATCGGAAAAGAGGATCGCCGCATCCAACGGGTAGCGGCGCAACGGTTGCAAAGTCACTTCGCACGCCAGCTCGGCGTTTTTACACAGCGCCATAAAATCGCCCGCCTGGGCGCGCGTGGCTTTATATTCCGGTAGATAGCGACCCGCCTGGCGCATCATCCATACAGGAGTGACATCAACGGGCTGGCGCAGCAGCGCCCGCAGATAACGATCGTTTTTAAGTTCGGTCATTTTGGCTGTTCCTTAGTGCGTCAGGCGGTCAGTGTATCATCACTCATACTCTGCCCGACACATCGCCACCGTATCTTCTATCAGACGGCGCGCCACGGTACCGGGCGGTGGAAGTAACGGCAAATCGTCATAGCGATACCAGTTCGCCTCAAGCAATTCTTTCGGGTCGATCACGATGTCGCCGCTGTCATATTCTGCCATAAACGCGGTCATCAACGACTGAGGAAACGGCCACGGCTGGGAAGTCACGTAACGCAAGTTCTTAACTTTAATTCCGCTCTCTTCCATCACTTCACGCGCGACTGCCTGCTCGAGGGTTTCGCCCACTTCGACGAATCCGGCAAGTACCGTATGGACACCGTTACGATGGCGGGTATGCTGGGCGAGGAGGATCGAATCATCGCGACGGATGGCAACAATAATGCAGGGAGCGATTTGCGGGTAGTAACGCTCACGGCAATGGCTGCACAGCATCGCCCATTCGGTTTTGCCTGGATACATTTCATGCCCACAGTAACCACAATATTTATGCGATCGGTAAAACTCTGCCAGTTGTACGCCACGTCCGGCCAGTTGAAACAGCCCAACATCGAGATCAATGACCTGACGTACCGACCCCATATCGTGACGCCGCTGCTGTTGCACTAACCAAACAGGTTCCCCCAGCCATTCACCGATTTGTAGTGCGCGCTGACCCACAAGATCGAAATTTGCCGCTTCGCCATATGGCAATTCTCCCTTCGGCAACCATAATTTTTGTTCATGGCTGACGACCCACCAGCCGTGATCTAATTTTTCAATTATACGATCCATAGCTCTTGCACTACCTTTGCATCACTGGCATGTTTAACATGGTTTTTACATTTCTCACTGAGCAGTTTTTGAATACAAACTTGCGGAGTCAATCATGCTTAACCAGCTCGATAACCTGACGGAGCGCGTCAGAGGAAGTAACAAACTGGTTGATCGCTGGCTACATGTACGTAAGCATCTGCTCGTGGCTTACTACAATCTGGTTGGCATTAAGCCTGGCAAAGAATCGTACATGAGGTTAAACGAAAAAGCCCTTGATGATTTTTGTCAAAGCCTGGTCGATTACTTGTCTGCCGGACATTTCAGTATTTATGAGCGTATTCTTCATAAGCTGGAAGGCAACGGGCAACTCGCGCACGCCGCGAAGATTTGGCCACAACTCGAAGCCAATACCCAACAGATTATGGATTACTACGATTCCAGCCTGGAAACTGCCATCGATCATGATAATTACCTTGAGTTTCAACAGGTTTTATCTGACATCGGCGAGACACTGGAAGCGCGCTTTGTGCTGGAAGATAAGCTGATTCTGCTGGTGCTTGACGCAGCCTGCGTCAAACATCCTGCTTGAGTTCTGCGCTGTTAACGCGTAATTTACATTCAACGCCCCGTTTGCGGGGCTAATTTCTTGTCGGAGTGCCTTAACTGGCTGAGACCGTTTATTCGGGATCCGCGGAACCTGATCAGGCTAATACCTGCGAAGGGAACAAGAGTTAATCTGCTATCGCATCGCCTTTGCGGCGATCGTCTCTTGCTTCATCCGTCGTCTGACAAGCCACGTCCTTAACTTTTTGGAATGAGCTATGTCTGCAACAAAACTGACCCGCCGTGAACAACGCGCCCAGGCCCAACATTTTATCGACACCCTAGAAGGCACCGCCTTTCCCAACTCAAAACGCATTTACATCACCGGCACACAGCCTGGAGTGCGCGTGCCGATGCGTGAGATCCAGCTTAGCCCGACGCTAATTGGCGGCAGCAAAGAACAGCCTCAGTACGAAGAAAACGAAGCGATTCCGGTCTACGACACCTCCGGTCCGTATGGCGATCCGCAGATCGTCATTAACGTGCAGCAAGGGCTGGCAAAACTACGCCAGCCGTGGATCGATGCGCGCGGTGATACTGAAAAACTTACCGTACGCAGTTCCGATTACACTAAAGCGCGGCTGGCAGATGATGGCCTCGACGAGCTGCGTTTTAGCGGCGTATTAACGCCAAAACGCGCTAAAACAGGACGCCGCGTCACACAACTGCACTACGCCCGCCAGGGCATCATCACGCCGGAAATGGAATTCATCGCCATCCGCGAGAATATGGGCCGCGAGCGTATCCGCAGCGAAGTTTTGCGCCACCAGCATCCGGGAATGAGCTTTGGCGCACGTCTGCCGGAAAATATCACTGCGGAATTTGTCCGTGATGAAGTTGCTGCCGGACGTGCGATTATCCCGGCCAACATTAATCATCCGGAATCGGAGCCGATGATTATTGGTCGCAATTTCCTGGTAAAAGTTAACGCCAATATCGGCAACTCGGCGGTCACCTCTTCCATCGAAGAAGAAGTGGAAAAGCTGGTATGGTCCACGCGCTGGGGAGCGGATACGGTGATGGATCTCTCCACCGGTCGCTATATTCACGAAACCCGCGAGTGGATTTTGCGTAACAGCCCGGTGCCGATTGGAACAGTGCCGATCTACCAGGCCCTGGAGAAGGTTAACGGGATCGCCGAAGATCTTACCTGGGAAACGTTCCGCGACACGCTGCTGGAACAGGCCGAGCAAGGTGTGGACTACTTCACTATCCATGCAGGCGTACTGCTGCGCTACGTACCGATGACCGCGAAACGCCTGACCGGTATCGTCTCTCGCGGCGGTTCGATTATGGCGAAATGGTGCCTCTCCCATCATCAGGAAAATTTCCTCTATCAACACTTCCGCGAAATTTGTGAAATCTGTGCCGCTTATGACGTTTCGCTGTCGCTGGGCGACGGTCTGCGCCCCGGTTCTATTCAGGACGCCAACGATGAAGCGCAGTTTGCCGAGCTGCATACGCTGGGCGAACTGACCAAAATTGCCTGGGAATATGATGTGCAGGTGATGATTGAAGGCCCAGGCCACGTGCCGATGCAGATGATCCGCCGCAATATGACCGAGGAGTTAGAGCACTGCCACGAAGCGCCGTTTTACACTCTGGGGCCGCTAACTACCGATATTGCGCCGGGCTATGACCACTTCACGTCGGGGATTGGTGCGGCGATGATTGGCTGGTTTGGCTGCGCGATGCTCTGTTACGTAACGCCAAAAGAGCATCTGGGTCTGCCTAATAAAGAAGATGTTAAGCAGGGGCTTATCACCTATAAGATTGCCGCCCACGCCGCTGACCTGGCGAAAGGGCATCCGGGCGCGCAAATTCGCGATAACGCCATGTCGAAAGCCCGCTTCGAATTTCGCTGGGAAGACCAGTTTAATCTGGCCCTCGACCCGTTTACCGCCCGCGCTTATCACGATGAAACCCTGCCGCAAGAGTCAGGTAAAGTCGCCCATTTTTGCTCCATGTGTGGGCCGAAATTCTGCTCGATGAAAATCAGCCAGGAAGTGCGTGATTACGCCGCCACGCAAACTATTGAAATGGGAATGGCGGATATGTCGGAGAACTTCCGTGCCAGAGGCGGAGAAATCTACCTGCGTAAGGAGGAAGCGTGATGTATCAGCCTGATTTTCCTGGCGTACCTTTTCGTTTAGGACTGTACCCGGTGGTGGACAGCGTACAGTGGATCGAACGTCTGTTGGATGCAGGCGTACGTACTCTCCAGCTACGCATCAAAGATCGACGCGATGTAGAGGTGGAAGCCGATGTCGTGGCGGCAATTGCGCTGGGCCGCCGCTATAACGCGCGGTTATTTATCAACGATTACTGGCGGCTGGCGATTAAACATCAGGCGTATGGCGTCCATCTGGGACAGGAAGATTTGCAAGCCACCGATCTCAACGCCATCCGCGCGGCAGGCCTGCGGCTGGGCATTTCGACTCATGATGACATGGAGATCGACGTTGCGCTGGCAGCACGTCCTTCTTATATCGCGCTGGGACATGTATTCCCGACGCAAACCAAACAGATGCCTTCTGCACCGCAGGGGCTGGAACAGCTGGCACGGCACATTGAGCGCCTGGCAGATTATCCCACCGTGGCGATTGGCGGTATCAGTCTGGCACGCGCGCCTGCGGTAATGGCGACGGGGGTCGGCAGTATCGCCGTCGTCAGCGCCATTACCCAGGCGACAGACTGGCGTTTGGCAACGGCACAGTTGCTGGAAATTGCAGGAGTTGGCGATGAATGACCGTGACTTTATGCGTTATAGCCGCCAAATCCTGCTCGACGATATCGCTCTTGACGGGCAGCAAAAACTGCTCGACAGCCAGGTGCTGATTATCGGCCTTGGCGGGCTGGGGACACCTGCCGCGCTGTATCTGGCGGGAGCTGGTGTCGGGACGCTGGTACTGGCAGATGACGACAATGTGCATTTAAGCAATCTGCAACGACAAATCCTCTTTACCACTGAAGATATCGATCGCCCGAAATCGCAGGTCTGCCAACAGCGACTGACACAGTTGAATCCCGATATTCAACTGACAGCATTACAACAACGATTAACGGGTGAGGCATTAAAAAATGCGGTAGCGCGGGCCGATGTGGTGCTCGACTGTACCGACAATATGGCGACTCGCCAGGAGATTAATGCTGCGTGCGTGGCATTGAGCACACCACTTATCACCGCCAGCGCGGTCGGATTCGGCGGTCAGTTGATGGTACTGACGCCGCCCTGGGAGCAAGGGTGTTACCGCTGCCTGTGGCCAGATAACCAGGAGCCAGAGCGTAACTGCCGCACGGCGGGCGTAGTTGGCCCAGTGGTCGGGGTTATGGGTACTTTGCAGGCACTGGAAGCGATTAAATTATTGAGCGGTATAGAGACGCCTGCGGGAGAACTCCGACTGTTTGACGGTAAATCGAGCCAGTGGCGCCGCCTGGCGTTGCGCCGCGCCAACGGTTGCCCGGTATGTGGAGGATGCAATGCAGATCCTGTTTAACGATCAACCGATGCAGTGCGCCGCCGGACAAACTGTTCAAGAACTGCTGGAACAACTCGATCAACGACAAGCGGGCGCAGCACTGGCGATTAATCAACAAATCGTCCCGCGTGAGCAGTGGGCGCAACATATCGTGCAGGATGGCGACCAGATCCTGCTTTTTCAGGTTATTGCAGGGGGTTGAGATGTTACGTATTGCGGACAAAACGTTTGATTCACATCTGTTTACCGGCACCGGGAAATTCGCCTCTTCACAACTGATGATGGAGGCGATCCGTGCTTCCGGCAGCCAACTGGTGACGCTGGCGATGAAACGCGTCAACTTGCGCCAACACAACGACGCTATCCTCGATCCACTTATCGCGGCGGGTGTGACACTGCTGCCGAATACTTCCGGGGCGAAAACAGCGGAAGAAGCCATTTTCGCCGCCCATCTGGCACGTGAAGCATTAGGCACAAACTGGCTAAAACTAGAGATTCATCCGGACGCACGCTGGCTGTTGCCCGATCCCATCGAAACCCTGAAAGCTGCTGAAACGCTGGTGCAACAGGGATTTATCGTGCTGCCTTACTGCGGTGCCGATCCGGTGTTATGCAAACGCCTGGAAGACGTGGGCTGTGCAGCGGTGATGCCGCTCGGCGCACCGATTGGCTCGAATCAGGGGCTGGAAACCCGTGCCATGCTGGAGATTATTATCCAGCAAGCCACGGTTCCGGTGGTCGTCGATGCTGGCATCGGCGTTCCCAGCCATGCCGCGCAGGCGCTGGAAATGGGCGCCGATGCGGTGTTAGTGAATACGGCGATTGCCGTCGCGGACGATCCCGTCAACATGGCGAAAGCATTCCGTCTGGCGGTAGACGCTGGCCTGCTGGCACGTCAGGCCGGACCTGGCAGCCGCAGTCATTTTGCTCATGCCACCAGCCCGCTGACCGGATTTCTGGAGGCATCAGCATGAAAACCTTCAGCGATCGCTGGCGACAACTGGACTGGGACGATATTCGCCTGCGTATCAACAGCAAAACGGCTGCTGACGTAGAGCGGGCACTAAATGCCTCGCAACTCACCCGCGACGATATGATGGCGCTGTTATCGCCTGCCGCCGGTGAATACCTGGAACCACTGGCTCAACGGGCGCAGCGTCTGACCCGTCAACGATTTGGCAACGTCGTCAGTTTCTATGTCCCGCTTTATCTTTCCAATCTTTGCGCGAACGACTGCACTTACTGCGGATTTTCCATGAGCAATCGCATCAAGCGCAAAACGCTGGATGAAGTGGATATTGCCAGGGAAAGCGCCGCTATACGGGAGATGGGCTTTGAACATCTACTGTTAGTCACCGGTGAACATCAGGCGAAAGTGGGGATGGATTACTTTCGTCGTCATCTCCCTGCCCTGCGAGCACAATTCTCTTCACTACAGATGGAAGTGCAACCGCTGGCAGAGGAGGAATATGCCGAGTTAAAACAGCTTGGCCTGGATGGGGTGATGGTTTATCAGGAGACGTATCACGAGGCGACATATGCCCGCCATCATCTGAAAGGCAAAAAACAGGACTTCTTCTGGCGGCTGGAAACGCCGGATCGGCTGGGCCGTGCGGGGATTGATAAGATAGGCCTCGGCGCGCTGATCGGCCTTTCCGACAACTGGCGCGTTGACTGCTATATGGTTGCCGAGCATTTGCTATGGCTGCAACAGCATTACTGGCAAAGCCGTTACTCGGTCTCCTTCCCACGCCTGCGCCCATGTACTGGCGGGATTGAACCTGCATCGATTATGGATGAACGCCAGTTAGTGCAAGCTATCTGCGCCTTCCGGCTGCTTGTGCCGGAGATTGAACTCTCCCTCTCCACGCGGGAATCACCGTGGTTTCGCGATCGCGTTATCCCGCTGGCTATCAACAACGTCAGCGCTTTTTCGAAAACGCAGCCAGGTGGCTATGCCGACAATCACCCCGAGCTGGAACAGTTCTCACCGCACGACGATCGCAGACCAGAAGCGGTTGCTGCCGCGTTAACCGCTCAGGGTTTGCAGCCGGTATGGAAAGACTGGGACAGCTATCTGGGACGAGCCTCGCAAAGGCCATGAGACGGAATGTAAGAACGTAAATTTATTCCGAGGCACTACGGAAGATGGAAAACGCAAGATTGTTGAAAACGTTGTGTTTTTTTATGGTAGTGCCGTCAGCAGGAATGTTGTCCAGGGCGAAAAGCTTCTTCCTCGTTTCGCCCTGCCTTTCTTAAAATAACGGTTCAATACGCTATTTCATTAGCGCCCGCAAAAACATTCATTAATATGGCAATTATTTCAACAAAGAAGGCGCAAGGTTTTAATTGCAAAGCAAGATCGCCGTCAAAAAAAGAGAATGCACTATCAGGATATAATATTTCCTTTACAAAAATATGAACCCGGACATCATGACAGCTTACCCCAAAAAGGCATTATCGATTCATAGTGATGATTTTTACTCATACGGAAACGTAATTTCTGCAATAAATGTAGATCTACTGCTTAAATACCTTAACGATGAAATTTCTGTGCCAGCGGATCAGGTGGCATATGTCAGAAGCGATGATCGCTTAAACCAATACCCCGCCGTGAGCGACATTCAGCGCAAAATCTACGGTGATATGCCCGTTCAGGCGGGGTACGTTTGTGGGGTAAATCTCGCCCAGGATGGCTTTGAATATCACCAGGGGAGTGAAGTTATTATCGCCGCCAGCGACTTTTTCCTGTTTTTAGGTAAACGAGAGTTGATGCAGGGCGATACATTTAATAGCGAACTTGCAGAACCATTTTTTATTCCAGCAAAATCGGTGGTTGAACTTTATAGCACAACGCTACATTACTGCCCCATTAGTATAAATGCACAACCTTTTAACGCAGCAATTATTCTTCTTGATGGAACTAATGAAGATATAGACGGTAACAATAAACACGCAATATTGAGCAAACGAAATACCTGGTTTATCGCCCATGAAAGTTTCACTGAGCATCCTTGCCCACTATTAAAAGGGCCACATCTTTGCGCTAATGATATTACTCAGGGGTAAAAATGGCGAAGATTTCTCTTCGCCTCTTCTTTACCCGGCAATTACCGCCACGCTGTCTTTTGTTCGCACGCGTGGTGGCATGGTTAAACCGCAGCGATCCCACTCATTCCCCTGCCATGCACTCGCAGAATAATAATGGTTCGCAGCCGATGGGTAGACCACTACCACCAATTCATTATGCTTTTTCAGTAAAGATTGTGGCAAGGTGAAGCGATATTCCGGCCAGCCCTTTTCGGCAATTAACGTATCGTTAAGCCAGATAGCGACACTTCCCTGCACTTGCGGTAAATAAAGCTCAATATCGTCGGTAATCGTCTCCAGCGCAAAGCGTAACTGGTAGCGTCCCGGACCACACCACGTCTCCATCCCCTGCTGCTCCCACCCTTTTGTTACCTCAACGGGTCGGGAAACGTTATCCACCAGCAGTTGCCAGTGCTTATCCAGCACCACCTCGTGGCGACTTTCCGCTACCTGTAATGAGAAGCAGCGGACCTGCCAAGGTTCGATTTGTAGCGGATAACTTCCCGCGAGATGCTCTTCCAGTACTGAAACCTCTCCCGTTGCAAGGTGCCACTCCGACAACTGCCCGCAGAGGCCAGGAAAATGTAACCAGCCGTAGAGTGGGGTATCTCCGTCGTTAAATACGCTGACGTAACGCGATGTTTCATCCTGGGTGATTCGCGTCCAGACGGCAGTTTTCCGGGATGGATAATCAACAAAGGGGCGGTCGTTTTTCAGCGTGTCGGCCAGAGTGCTGCACTGCGGTTGCGCCTTAATCAGTTTTTGCAGCCTTTCAGTGAGAGAAAGGTCTTCACCTTTTTCCTCACTATATGCCGCAAGCTCACCGGCGATCAGAAGCTGGCCGCCGCCAGCGACAAAGCGCTCCAGCTGGCTCAGCGTAGCGGCTGATTTCACCACCTTAACGTCCGCTAACAGAAGCGCCGGGAAATTCATGCCGTTAATGCGCGTTCCATCAGCCTGGAGCAAATTCTCTTCATCAATAAAGAAATATTCAAATCCCTGAGCGCTAAGTTGTTTTGCCCAATATTCGCCTGACTGCCCTTCGTTGCCATCCACGCCACAGTGCCAGAAAGTCCGTTTGGGATAGAGTACGCCAACATCAACGTACGGCTCTCCCAGCTCAAGAAATTCGGCAAGGCGACCAGATTCCTGAGCAAACCCGGCGTGGAAGGTGTACCAGGGCTGGAAGTTAACGCCCGGCGCAAAATCGAAACGCGGGTTACTTAAAACATCGTCATTTGCCTTCCCATCCGTCAGCCAGAACGCGTGCATCAAAAATTGCCGCGCGCCGAGGAGGTGATGGCGCAATGCCTGCGACCGGATGTCATGTAGTGAAATTTCCCACTGTCCGGCGGCAAAATGCGTGCCTGGCTTCACCCGCGCATAATATTGTTCAACAATGCACCCTTTACGCCCGTGGGCGCGCGCCACGGAGTCGCCAACCTTCGCGGCCATCTGCGGCTCGCTATTTCGCGAATCGACCGCCGTAATATCCCGCCAGCCATCAAGAACAAAGTAATCCATAGCAAAATTACACCGGTTATCTTCGGTAATGATTTTACTGGCAAAATTCCAGCTACTGACGTGACCTAATACTTCATGACCACTTAGCTGAATTCCCTGCTGGTGCGCCCATTCTGACAACGTACCAAAAAAAGCCTGCATCGACTGTCTGGAATAACAGGAAAACAGCTCGCAGCGCCGACGTGCGGTACGACTGCCAATATCCATAACTAAGGACATCAGGTTTTCTGCCAGGCAGCAAGGTGCCTGTTGCAATGCCTCAATGAACCTTTTTTCATACATTAAGGAGGATTTGACAGCGCCAGTATGTTCATTCCATTGCCAGAAACAGGCGTGTGGCTGGTCGAAAAAGAGATACGCCACCGTCTTACCAAAATGATCGCCAAAAGCGCGGGCGTAAGGTTCATAGCCGACACGAATAAAATTTTCTGCCGCTTCGGGCATCAGGTAATTAATCATCCGTGAGGTCAGGCAACGTGCTGCGGCAAAGAGCGTAATCACCGTGTCCGCTCCCCAGGGCAGGTCGCTTCCCGTAAAGGTGACCTCAAATTCCTCTGTGGTTACTTCTGTGATGCGAGCTAATGAAGAAACATCAACAATTTCATCCGCATTGCACTGCCCCGATGAAGAGGTGGCATACGCGGCGACAATTTCCCATTCATCCCACGCCGGTTTACCGCCAGCAAAAATCCACTTCATTCCACACTGCTGTAGCGCCTGCGCATCCGCAGAGCGAATTCCGGAAAGGCGACATGTCAGTACATCTGCAGATCGACTGGACTGGCTCCAGAAAAGATGGCGCTCACGCAACTCGTCTCTCCCTTCTACGGTCCTTCCTCCGGCGTGCCCGGAAAGCCAGTTGTAATCATCGTAGATGCCCATCATCAGCCCCATACTAGCAGCTTTATCAGCCGTATAGCGGCAGGCTGCCAGCCACTCCTCACTGAGATAACTCTCCAGCGGAAGGCTCAGACGTGCGGCTATCTGAAATGAACCATACCCTCCCGCCTGCAATTGCCTCAGTTGGATGTCGATCTGATTTTTGTCCGGAATGGTATGCCAGAACCAGTAGGTTGCAGGCAGGTGCCATACATCAGGATTTTTAAAGTTTTGGTGCGCCTGTGCTAACGAATCATTCATGACTTTCCCCCTTCTTAATCGGTGGAACATCACAATGGCAAATGTATGTCAAAATGGCATACAGCGCCGCGCCCACTAGCATCGCCACCACCACGCCAATATTTGCTGTCGCAAATACGCTGGTTTTGGTTTCTGCCGTCAGTAAGAAGCCAACCAGGTGAGCAATCCACGGATCGCCGGAGGTGATGGTTCCCATGCCGATAACTGAGGCAACAAACAGCGACAATAGTGCTGTCCAGCGACCGTTACGCCCGCCAAGCCCGGCAGGCTGCGCCATATCGGTGTTCCAGTGCAAGCGCTTTTGCCGGGAAAAATCGACAAGCTGGATTGCGCCCATAGATCCCAACACTACAGATACCGTCGCCAGGAATGACTGAAAAGTTGCGAGGAACGAGTCAGAAACAAACAATAAGTAGAAGGCACCGAATGCGATTATGACCGCATTTATCGCAGTGGTGGTTGAACGGCTGGCTGGAACGCCCATTGCCAGCAATGCGAGACCCGAGCTGTAAACACCTGTAATGGCTGCCGCCAGCAAGGAGATGATGATCACGATTGAAAACGGCACATAGAACCAAAACGGCAGGAACGAGGTCAAGGCCGCAATCGGTTCGGAAGCCGCGGCACCGCTCAGTTCCGGATTACTATCGGCCAGCAGGACACCTAAAATCAGCAGGATGGAGACCGGAAGCGAAATCCCAAGCGACGTCCAGAAAATCACTTTCCCGGCAGTGGTTTTGCGAGGAAGGTAGCGGGCGAAATCACCGCCATAGTTGAGAAACCCCAGCCCAACCATCGTCATTGCCATAACCATGCCGCCGATAAACGTTAAAAATCCGGCATCGGGTGCGCCTCCTGTCTGCGACCAGTGAATATGCGGCAGGATCAAGATAATAAAGATGATGCTCATTCCACCCGTTAACCATGCAATATACTTTTCTACCTTCATGATGAGCTGGTGGCCGTAGATGGCAACGGACATGGTCAACACTAAGGTCACCACGAACCAGCCTAACAGGCACCCTAAGGTAGGGTGACCGTTTTCTGCTGCAAATACGGTTGGCCATAACCTGGCAAAGAGGGCGGCACCCGTAGTTGAGGACAGCGTAATAATGGTGATTTTCCAGCCCATATTGGAAATATAGGCAAATAAAGTGGGGATCTTATTCCCATGATAACCAAAGGCAAATCGGGTCTGCGTTAAGGTAGGCAGCCCGGTGCGTGGCCCGCCAACGGCCAAAACCCCGACCAGTGTGCTAGATAAAAAATAGCCCACAACACCGGCAACAATCGCCTGCCAGAGGCTTAACCCCAGTGAGTAAACATAAATCCCATAGGTAATACCGAGGATAGAGACATTCCATGAAAACCAGATCGGGAAAAGTCCGGCAGGTGAACCATAACGTTCGTTATCACTAACCGGGTTTACCCCATTGGTTTCGACCTTCATCGTACCTGAAGCATCAGACGGGTTCTGGACTTGGCTCGTCATTTTATTACCTCTCATATTGAGCAAGACGTGATAGTACGGCTTCATACTCAGGCATGTTCGATGCGCCTTCCCGCTCGACCGCCAGGGAAGCAAACGCAGAGGCAAATTTTGCTGCACTGAGTAACGGCTGGTCCTGTGCAATCGCGGCAGCAAACGCACCGTTAAACGCATCCCCTGCACCGGTGGTGTCAATACTTACAGCTTTTAGCGCTGGAATATGGGTAAATTGTTCACCGTCATAAATCAGCGCCCCCTGAGAACCCATCGTAATAATGATGTTTTTTGTCCCCATGGATTTTATGGTTTGCGCCGCTTCTTTCGCACTCTCGATATCATTAATTTCAATACCTGACATCAGCGACGCTTCTGTTTCATTCGGGGTCAGATAATCAACATACTGCAGGCATTCTTTTGCCCGGTTAGAATAAGGGGCCGGGTTAAGGATAGTTTTCACGCCCGACCGATGCGCCATATTTAGTGCCAGCGCGGTTGCTTCAAAGTTATTTTCCAGCTGCGTCAGAAATATTTTGGCATCCGTTAACTCACCCGCAATACTGGCAACTTCTGCATCAGTAATATATTGGTTGGCACCAGAATAAATCGCGATCTTATTTTCACCCTCAGGCTCTGAAACATATATTATGGCGCTTCCTGTTTTATGCTCTTCGTCCTGGTAGAGGATAAAGCTGCGAATGTCGGATGAAGAGAGATGATCATGCGCCATCTGGCCGAAATGGTCGTTGCCAACTTTGCCGACAAAGTGTACTTGTACGGGGCATTTGCTGGCTGCCATCGCCTGGTTTGCGCCCTTACCGCCAGGTCCAATGATGGTATTGCTGGCAAGAATTGACTCGCCGCTTTTAGGGAAGCGATCAACCTTGGCAATAATATCGACATTAAAAGATCCTAATATACAAACTTTGCTTATCATTATTTTCCCTTTTTTGTTTATCATCGAACTTTTTCGCCGGTTGACCTGATTGAGGAACTTTTCAATAGAGGTGCCAACGTTATTAACGGGCTGAGAATGGAAAATCCGACGTAATATTATTGCTCCACCATGACAGCGCTCAACAACCCCTTGCTCCGCTAATAGATTTAAATCATTACGGATTGTTTCCTTACTGACAGAGAATAAAATGGCGAGTTGATTAACCGTAGCCCGCTCATGTTTAGTAACCGGCTCATTTAAACCGTCTGGTCTGTTTCCTCCGGCTCTACAAAAATAATGTCCATC
>NZ_PTRE01000019.1 GCF_002965065.1 Escherichia sp. MOD1-EC7003 | reverse complement strand
CATGACAAAGTCATCGGGCATTATCTGAACATAAAACACTATCAATGAGTTGGAGTCATTACCAGGATTTTCCGGGCATTGTCATTTTCATCGTGGAAGTCACAATCCCGGAAAAAAATAGCAGTAAGAGATATATTAAAGGTTAATTACTTGATTTATTGTCGGCTTTATACTTCACATCCTGGGTATCTTTACCATATTTATTTTCGCCAAGCGTGCCAACAAACGCACCAAGATCGATAAGCATCATCACCAGAATCAACGTCGGGACAAAACGTCCCACGACCCATTGCCAGACACCCGGTAAAATCGCCCAGTTACCCGCCAGCAGCATCCACGCCACAATCATCAGAAATGCCCATGCGCCGGAACGCCCGCGATCATGCAAGCGCTTAACGGTTACTGCGGCTGTTGGCCAAAGCAAACACACAAGGCAAAACGCCGCGGTCTGAATATCGAGTAAATTTTTACCCGCCAGTGAGAAAAGCGCCAGCATGCCCGCGAACCACAGGCCTATCCAAATCCAGAAATCACGGCGTCCAATACGCCCTTTAAATGAGAATAACCATTGCTGTATGGTCATGTAAGTTCCTTGATGGTTGTCTTTTCCAGGATTCTACCCTTTTGACAAGGGCGACAGATATCGTTTTAATCGGAGCCAGTCATAACAAAAGGTACTGTCAATGAAGCCAGGGTGTATGCTGTATTTTCTCTTATGTTCTGCATTAACCGTTACAACAACGGCGTATGCACAAACACCAGATACGGCAACGACCGCGCCTTATCTGCTGGCTGGAGCCCCTACTTTCGATCTCTCCATCAGCCAGTTTCGAGAAGGCTTTAACAGCCAGAATCCCAGCCTGCCACTGAACGAATTTCGTGCCATCGACAGCAGTCCCGACAAAACCCATCTCACTCGCGCTGCCAGTAAAATTAACGAGAACTTGTATGCTTCTACGGCGCTGGAGCGCGGCACCTTAAAAATCAAAAGCATTCAAATAACCTGGCTACCCATCCAGGGGCCAGAGCAAAAAGCCGCGAAAGCGAAAGCTCAGGAATACATGGCGGCGGTGATCCGCACACTCACCCCATTAATGACCAAAACACAAAGCCAGAAAAAACTGCAGTCGCTACTAACGGCGGGGAAAAACAAACGTTATTACACCGAGACAGAAGGTGCGCTGCGTTATGTTGTCGCGGACAACGGCGAAAAAGGGCTGACCTTCGCAGTTGAACCGATTAAGCTGGTGCTATCTGAATCGCTTGAAGGTTTGAATAAATGACAAAAAGCAAAGCCTTTGTGCCGATGAATCTCTATACTGTTTCACAGACCTGCTGCCCTGCGGGGCGGCCATCTTCCTTTATTCGCTTATAAGCGTGGAGAATTAAAATGCGACATCCTTTAGTGATGGGTAACTGGAAACTGAACGGCAGCCGCCACATGGTTCACGAGCTGGTTTCTAACCTGCGTAAAGAGCTGGCAGGTGTTGCTGGCTGTGCGGTTGCAATCGCACCACCGGAAATGTACATCGATATGGCAAAGCGCGAAGCTGAAGGCAGCCACATCATGCTGGGTGCACAAAACGTGGACCTGAACCTGTCCGGCGCATTCACCGGTGAAACCTCTGCCGCTATGCTGAAAGACATCGGCGCACAGTACATCATCATCGGTCACTCTGAACGTCGTACTTACCACAAAGAGTCTGACGAACTGATCGCGAAAAAATTCGCGGTGCTGAAAGAGCAGGGTCTGACTCCAGTTCTGTGCATCGGCGAAACCGAAGCGGAAAACGAAGCGGGCAAAACTGAAGAAGTGTGCGCACGTCAGATCGACGCGGTACTGAAAACTCAGGGTGCTGCAGCATTCGAAGGTGCGGTTATCGCTTACGAACCCGTATGGGCAATCGGTACTGGCAAATCTGCAACTCCGGCGCAGGCACAGGCTGTTCACAAATTCATCCGTGACCACATCGCTAAAGTTGACGCTAACATTGCTGAACAAGTGATCATTCAGTACGGCGGTTCTGTAAACGCGTCTAACGCTGCAGAACTGTTTGCTCAGCCAGACATCGATGGCGCGCTGGTTGGCGGTGCTTCTCTGAAAGCTGACGCTTTCGCAGTGATCGTTAAAGCTGCAGAAGCGGCTAAACAGGCTTAAGTCTGACAGGTGCCGGATTTCATATCCGGCACTTACTTTCCTTAACTCCTCGCCTTAACGCAAAATCTCACACTGATGATCCTGAATCTCCTCGGCTGAAGCACGGTTCAGCGTCAGTAGATTTCGTTGTGTCGCCAGCAACACAAACGAATTATCGCTCTGTCGTACCATCGCCAGACCATAGCGTCCCATATGTTCCCGCGCCTCAGGCACTTCTTCTGCGAGCATCATAAATGGGCTGCGTTGTACCAGTTCGCTTTCCGTTACCCGACGCGCCAGGTATTCATGTCCGCGCAAGCCACCTGGCAGTGGCAACCAGCGGCTGCTGATGTTCGCCAGATTGTTATCCAGCTGTTCGCGCACATCAGGACGAATACAAGAGATATGAATATGGAAATGATTTTGCGTACGCCCGGTGCGAGAGTTGATCGCCAAAGAAACCGCGCGATCGGGAACCGGCTGGCCGTATTTTTTGCTCATAAAATCACGCGCCTGCCAGGCCAACCAAAAGAAATTGGGCGTTGATGGATTGGTCAACAAAGGGCTTTCAGTACCGTTAATACGATACGTTGGCATCAACAGATATTGCAGTGGGCCATTAAGATCTTTTAAAACCACGTATCCGGCATTGGGCTTGACTTCCGCACATGGCGAAGGATTTTGATTTTGCTGCTGATTGGGCAAACATTCCTCAAGGACAATCTTACGTAATGTGTCCGACTCTTCACCGGTTAATTTCCAGTAACCGATACCGGCCGCCACAACGGCGATAACTATCATCACCAAAAAAAGAAGACCCGCTTTTTTCATCTTTTTTCCCTGTACCTCAAAGAGATGCAAGGGTAACGCAAAATCGTGACAAATAAAAAACCCGGTCGCGAGAAACCACCGGGCTTGATAATTATCCTGGGGAAATTAGCGTTTGCTGATCTGATCGAACGTACCGCCATTAGCAAAATGCTCTTTTTGCGCTTTCGTCCAGCCACCGAACTCTTCATCAATGGTGAATAACGTCAGCTTTGGAAACGTATTTTCGTACTTTTTCGCCACCTCAGCATCGCGAGGACGGTAGTAGTTTTTCGCTGCAATTTCCTGACCTTCTGGCGAGTAGAGATATTTCAGGTAGGCTTCCGCCACCTCATTAGTGCCTTTTTTCTCGACCACTTTATCGACCACCGACACGGTTGGCTCTGCGAGAATAGACTCACTCGGCGTGACGATTTCGAATTTATCTTTCCCCAGTTCATTCGCTGCCAGCAGAGCTTCGTTTTCCCAGGCGATCAGTACATCGCCAATCCCACGCTCGACAAAGGTGTTAGTGGAGCCGCGCGCGCCAGAATCCAGAACTTCGACGTTTTTATACAGTGCCCGAACAAAATCCTGTGCTTTTGCCTGATCGTTGTTGTTGTGATGCAGCGCATAACCCCAGGCTGCCAGGTAGTTCCAGCGCGCGCCACCAGAGCTTTTCGGATTAGGCGTGATCACCGAAACACCCGGTTTAATCAGATCGTTCCAGTCATGGATCTGCTTCGGATTGCCCTTACGCACCAGGAAGACAATGGTGGAAGTGTACGGAGCAGAGTTATCCGGCAGACGTTTGATCCACTCTTTATCAATCCTCCCGCGTTCCGCAATCGCGTCCACGTCATAGGCCAGGGCCAGCGTGACAACATCAGCTTCAATACCGTTGATTACCGACGTCGCTTGTTTACCTGAACCACCGTGTGACTGACGAATCACCACATTATCGCCGGTTTGCTGTTTCCAGTGGGCGCTGAATGCCTTGTTGTACTGTTCGTACAATTCGCGCGTTGGATCATATGAAACGTTAAGAAGCTGAATATCCTTTGCCATAACGCTGGTTGCCGCCAGCAAAAATGTTAACCCTACGCCCCACTTGTTCATCGCCCGACTCTCTTATGTTGTGTTGTGATAAACAAAGCGTGCCAGAAGGTTAACCAAACATTAAAGAATAAAAAAAGATTGGCTATAACTTGCGGGTATATATTGAGGAGTTAAAAAGGCAGAAGAAATCTGCCTCATATTACTGACAAAGTACACTTTGTCCATGCCGGATGCGCTTATCCGGCCTACAAAGGTTTGCAAATTCAATAGATTGCATAATTCATGTAGGCCTGATAAGCGAAGCGCATCTGGCATTTTTACTTCTGTCATCGATTTCAGGCTAAAGAAATCTGCCTTTGTCCGAAATCATTAATACAGTCTTTTCGCGCAGTCCAGCCAGTCGCTTTTGAACGGACGCTTCATGTTTTCGATAGCGTCGATGATGTCGTGGTGAACCAGTTGTTCGTTCTGGATACCTACGCAACGACCGCCGTAGCCTGCCAGCAGCAGATCGATAGCGTAAGCGCCCATACGGGAAGCCAGAATACGGTCGTAAGGCACCGGAGAACCACCACGCTGGATGTGGCCCAGCACAGTTGCGCGGGTTTCACGACCGGTTTCTTTCTCGATGAAATGCGCCAGTTCATCAACATCACACATATGTTCGGTAATCGCCACGATCGCATGTTTTTTACCTTTCGCGATACCCGCTTTGATTTCGTTTACCAGGTCTTCACGGCTGAATTCAACTTCCGGAACTACAACGAATTCACAGCCACCGGCAATGGCCGCAGCCAGGGTCAGATCGCCACAATAACGACCCATCACTTCCACCACAGAAATACGCTGGTGAGAAGAAGAAGTATCACGCAGACGGTCGATCGCTTCTACAACGGTACTCAGCGCAGTGAAGAAACCGATAGTGTAGTCAGTGCCTTTGATGTCGTTGTCGATAGTGCCCGGCAAGCCGATGCACGGGAAGCCCATTTCGGTCAGACGCATTGCACCCATGTAGGAACCGTCACCACCGATAACCACCAGCGCGTCTATACCACGTTTTTTCAGGTTTTCGATAGCCACAGCGCGGATGTTCTCGTCGCGGAATTCCGGGAAGCGCGCAGAACCGAGAAACGTACCGCCACGGTTAATCATGTCAGAAACGCTGTAACGGTCTAGCTGTACCATACGGTCTTCATACAGACCCAGATAGCCGTCATAAATGCCCATTACTTCCAGGCCTTCTGTCAGCGCAGAACGAACAACCCCGCGAATTGCGGCGTTCATGCCTGGCGCATCACCGCCGCTTGTCAACACACCGATTTTCTTAATCATGACTACCTCTGAACTTTGGAATGCAAAATGAAATCTGTTGCCGGAAGTCTTCTTGCACATCGAAGTGATCCAACGAATGTGCAAATAGTATAACAATCACTTCCTGCTGAATTGATTCAGGTCAGGCCAAATGGCGGTATTTTATACACAAAATGCGAGTCTGGCTCTCTTTTTATACTGATTATGAAAGCATAGACCGTTTACCCTCCCTGAGTACGACGGAACAGGGATCCTGATGGATAATCACATCCGATCCTGGAAAACGCCGTAAAATAGCCTGCTCTACCTGATCCGCAACCATATGTGCCTGAACCAAAGGTAGAGAGTCTTCCATTTCCAAATGAATCTGAATAAAGCGGGTCGGCCCTGACTGCCGCGTGCGAAGATCGTGAGCGCCGCTAACACTCGGCCAGGAAGTCACGATATCAATAATTTCTTGCCGTTCCCCATCGGGCAATGCGCGATCCAATAATGACTGTACCGCCTCATATCCCATGCGTAACGCGCTATATAAAATATAGATGCCGATTCCCAAGGCAAACAGAGCATCGGCGCGATGCCAGCCGTACCAGGACAATCCCAGCGCCAGCAGAATTGCGCCGTTCATCATAACATCAGACTGGTAATGTAGCATATCTGCCCGCACCGCCTGGCTTTGCGTCCGGCGCACCACCCAGCGCTGAAACGAGACAAGGATAATCGTACAAATTAGCGCCACAATTGTCACGATAACCCCGACGCCCGGAGCTGTCATCGGTGTTGGAGATATCAGATGTTGAATACCCGTCAAAAACAGGAATAGTGCCGAACCGGAGATAAACATACTTTGCGCCAGCGCCGCGAGGGACTCAGCTTTACCGTGACCAAACGAGTGATTATCGTCGGCAGGTTGCAGGGAATACCGCACCACCAGTAAATTCGTCAACGACGCGCCAATATCCACCAGCGAATCCACCAGCGCGGCGAGAATACTCACCGACCCGGTATACCACCATGCCAAAATTTTAATCAGCAATAGCAGCGAAGCCATCGCCGTCGCAGCAATCGCCGCCCGACTGACCAGTCGTCCGTAAGATTGATTCATAAATACTCCCGCTATCAACTGACGGTAGTATAACGGAAGCAAATCATCTGCAATGCATTAAGCAGCAGGCAAATTGAGGATAAAAAAAACCCCCACATCATGTGGGGGAAGACAGGGATGGTGTCACAAAAATGCACCTAACCTGATGATATAAATGGATTTATATCAAACGCTGTCCACATAGCGTCCACATCGACTACTGAAAGCCCCTAAGCACATGGGGCTTTATTTTTCCTCTTTTTGGAGGTATGAATTTTACTCAACCAAATGTTTATTAAGGATTTTCTATGGCAACTCTTAAATCAGTGATGGCAATAGCCACCTTAATAATTTCACTCAACGCAAACGCGAGTGATATTAAAACCCTTCAAAAGCAGCTTAAACCATGGCAACCCCTAGAAATCACGAATAAAAACAACTCGCTTACGGTGGTGCTTCCTAGCAAAGAAATCTCTCCTGACGCCTACAACAACCTGATTATGACGGGTGTATGCACACCAGTCTGGACAAAAGACACGCCTGTTTCATATCTCAAAAAAATCAAAGAAATAAGCATAGTTAATCAATATAAATCCATCGGTTATGTTTTTTCCGAACCATTAAAAACATGCAATGAAATAGGTTCGTTGACGCCTAAACAGGGGCAAGTGTTACTTTCATCCCAAACACGTCTTTACACAGGGAAATAAGCTCCTAAACAAAGTTGAAAGCCCCTCGACTGAGGGGCTTCTGTTTGTAATTACATCCACATAATTTGCTGCCCTGACGGCAACGGGTGCGGCCTTACGGCGTGGACTTCTCCCGGCTTCACAATGTATCGCTGTACCGACTCATAAGTGATGAACGTGGCGCTGCAATTCACGTTCTGACACTGGTGATAACGCTCTTTTGTCGTGTCAGTGATATAGCGGCTTGTACGCGCATGTGCGGCATGCTGGCATAAAGGACAATGAAACATCGCGAGCACCTCTTCCGGTTTTGTTGATGGTGCCATTTTAGTTAATTTATCCTTACAAAACAAATAGATAAAACAAAAACATCACTCATCATCTTCTGTTTCGTACTCCACATCAGAAAGCCTGACCTCAAGCTCTAAGGACGTCGTGAAGCCGCTATTATTCAGAAAATGTGTCACCTTAGTGATTGTCCAGTCCTGCTCGTCTATGACGCGCTTAAAGCCAGACACTTTGACCGGTGTTTCCGTGTAAATATCTGCCCGACCGGTAGCCAGGCTGATGGAGAACTCCGCAACGCCCCGTTGCAGTTTATCCCACTTCGCCTGAGCGGCGCGCATGGCCTGTGCTTTCGTGGCATAAACCGTAGTCAGGGCAAAAACGTTGTCAGCCTCACCGGCCATGTATTCACCTTCGCGCGCTTCCGGTGCTTTTGGCGCTTTCTTCTGCGTGACTGGTTTCGCTTTCGGGTGCTCCAGTGCGCGCAGGTGTTTTTCTTTCTTTTTGCGTTTCAGTTTTACCTTCTGCTTTTGCGGCTTCGGGTCTTTGGTGTGTAACCACTTTGCCGTTACGCCGGTGTAAGCTCCACGGTCAGCAATCGCAAAATGATGACGGTCGCCGTCGCTGCGGGTGATGGTGACCTGCGGGATTTTTTTACCGCTGGCCGTCACCCCCTGCCCCGCTTTGAGAAACAACAGTTTTCCCATTTTTACCGACACCTCACCGCCGTTGCGTTCTGCAAGACGGGTCAGGAATTTCGCATCAGACTCCTGCGACTGGTCGATGTGCGGGATTTTAATTCCGGCCAGTGACGGAGCGACACTGGCCTCCAGCTTGTTACGGGAGGCTATCGCCTCAACAATCGCACCGAGTGTGGTGTCATGCCAGGAGCCTTCCCGGCGGGAATTGAGCGTCCCGCGAAAATCTGCACTCCGGGCGCGGATGGTGACCACATCCGGCGCGCCCCGGTGTTCAACCTCATCAACGGTAAATTTCCCTTTGCATACCAGGGCAAAACCTTTCCAGCCGATATACACCGTCAGGACAGCGCCACGAACCGGCAGCCCGACCTGCCCGTCGGCATCGTTCAGTTCAATATCAAGCTGGTCAGCCTCAAAGCCCCGGTTATCCGTCAGGGTCATGCTCATCAGACGGTCGCTGATATTGCCGGTAATATCCCTGCTGTCGAGCATCAGCATGTAATCCGGCGTCAGCGTACTGCCTGCATCAAATGTCAGCGCATCCAGCATTATCCCGCCCCCGTCATACCCGTGAATCTGGTCGCCATACTGCCAGCCTTACCGATGAGCGATTCCGCCTGTTTACCGATATCGCCATACAGCGCGGCCAGTGATTCATCAACGCGGGTGAGCGACAGCGTAAAATCAATTTTTCGGGGTGTGCCGTCTGCAAAGAAAATACTCCCTGTTTCACTCACCCTGCCGATGACATACATGCCGTAAATCATGCCGGTGCCATCCAGCAACGGCCACGCCCGGCCTTCCTCTGCCATCAGTCTGAGCGTGGTCATCGTCAGCTTGCCGCCGGTCAGTTCGGGATAAAGCACACCGGCAAGCGTGATGTTTTCCTCACCCACACCGAGAAACTGAAAGGCATCCCGTTTACCGATACGGGAATTTGACGGCCAGCGATAATCTGATTCACGCTGCATGGTCTGGTGTGGCAGCGTCTGGCGCATAAAAACAAACATACCTAACGCGAGCATCATTTTTCGTCACCTCCTTAACCGTCATGCATCATGCTGGCACGGGCGCGCGCACGTTTATCCCGCTCGTATTTTTCGAGCGCATCCTGTAACTGGCGGTCGAGCTGTGTCCCCGGCGCAGTACCACCCGTCAGGCTGATGTGATATTCGTTTTTACTCTGGTCCACATAAGAGCGGCCAGCCGGTGCCGTGACCGGCTGATAAGCCTGATAACCTGCATAAGAGCTGGTCGCCGGAATATAACCACCGCTGCCATACGTGGCGGCTTGAGTTCTGGCGGCGGCCTGGTCAAGTGTGTCTGACTCTTTGTTGATAACACCGAGTTTTTCCAGTACCCAGTCAATACCACTGCGCAGTTTGTTGAACGCATTAAGCGGCAGCATCAGCGCGTCAGCCAGTGCCTGCCCGAACATGACGCCCGTGTCACGGCAACGGTTCAGGGTGTCCTGGGTGGCTTTGACCGGGGCAATCAGGTTTTTAAACCACTGCCACGCGGCCTGTAACTTTTCACCCAGCCAGTCAAACACCGGTTTAAGTGGCGTGAACAGTTCCCCCACTGGCGCAAATGCTGCTTTCAGCCCTTCAACCACACCACCAAAGAATGCGCTGACAGGCTCCCAGTATTTACGGATAAGCAACGCCCCGGCGACAATGGCAGCCACCACAGCCACAACCGGCCAGCTAATCGCCCCGATGGCGGTCATAACAGCACTGCCAACCGTCGTGAAGATTGCCCCCATTGCGCCTGCTGCCGCGATGATGGCATTGATGCCGGTGATAACCGGCCAGGCTACAAGACCAATTGCACCGATGATGCCAATAAGCGCCAGCGCGCCACCGACAATGAGGCCGATGGTTGATGCCAGTGATTTGTTTTTCTGGATCCAGCCGTCGAGTTTTAACACATACTTTGTGGCCGTCTGAGTGAGCTTACGCAGTGCGCCTTCCTGCTGGTCAAACAGGTCTGTCCCCACCGCCTCATAAGCGGACTGAAACTCCTTAAAGTCACCGCCGAGGTTATCCTGCATGATTTTAACCAGCTCTTCCGTTTTACCGTCCGAGGCTTTCAGCGTGGCGGTCAGCGTATCCAGTTTTCCGCTTGCTGCCGCTGCCAGTAAAACGTTCGCTGATTTCAGGGCTTCCTCACCAAAAATGGTTTTAAGGTATTCCCCCTTCTGAGACGTTCCCAGCTTGTGTTTATCAAAGCTGGCCTGAATCTCTTTCAGAATGGTGAACAACGGACGCATATTTCCCTTTTTGTCCGAGGTTTTAACGCCAAGCTCTTTGAGTGCATCCCATGCTTTTCCAGTCGGTGCCTGTAATCGGGTGACAACGGCACTGCTACCCGTACCCGCCATTGACCCCCTGATGTTATTGTCATGCAGCACACCTGTCATGGCCGCTGCCTGCTCAAGACTTACACCTGCCGTCCTCGCAACCGGCCCGAGGTAAGTCAGTGCATCACTGAGTCCCTGAAAATCAGCCGCCGACTTATTCATCGTTGCCGACAACACGTCGCCCACATGGCTGACATCATCATTTGACAGTTGAAAGGATGCCTTAGTCCCCAGCAACAGTTGCGCGTTTTCTTCCATCGACCGCTGATTCGCCAGTGCCATATTCAGCGTGACCGGCGTTGCCGCCTGAATAGCCGCAGCATCTCCACCCGCTTTCGCAATGATAATCTGCGCACCGGCCGCATCATCCGCCGAGGCGGCGGTATTATCGCCGAGCTGGCGCGCCTGCTTGCGGAGCGCGGCCATTTCGGCGGAGTCTTTTGCCACTCCGAGCACGGCCTGCAATTCTGAGTTTTTCTGCGCAAACTCATAACCGGGCATCAGCAACTTAACTCCGGCCATCGTTCCCGCCGCCGCAATCCCCACACCGGCAGCGCCCACCGAGGCCATATTTCCGGCCGGTTCCTTTCCGGCCTGATAACGCTGTTTGACTGCGTTAAGTTTTGCCTGTTGTGCACTGACACGTGCCAGCGCGTCACGCTGACGGTTAAGCTGTGCGGTGGTTTCACTGATACGGTTTTTCAGCCCTCGTTCATCATGCGCCAGATTACGGGTATTAATACCCGCCTGACTCAATTCCTGACGCTGGCGCTGTACCGACAATCTCAGGCTGTTATATTTCGCCTGTAACTCAGACGCATTTTTACGCGCGGCTTCCATTGCCTTTGCCTGTGCATTTGTCGGTCGTTCAGTATTTTTAAACTGGACAGCCAGAGCTGCGGCTTCCTGTCTGGCTTTTTTCAGTTCCTGACCAGTCACGGCGAGCTGTGCACTGGTCTTGCGAAATCCCTCAATACGGGATGCGTGACCGTTCAGCTCGCGCAGTGATTTTTGTGTGTCCCGGATATCCCCCGACAGCGATTTGCTCGCTGTGCGGATGGATTTAAACGGGCGGGATGCCAGGTCAACAGCCCTGAGCAATACCTGTAATTTTACATTGTTACTCATTCGTGTTTCCGCTTCGCCGGAGCGCCTTTTCGCGCCATGTGATGAGTTCGGTCAGGCTCATGGGATACAGTTCTGATGGCGGCCAGTGAAATATCACTGCCACATCCGCCATCAGGTCATCGACCGAGAGATTTTTCGGAAACGTTACTGCACCGAGTTCGGCGACAAAAAACCGACCACCTTACCGGCCAGCGCCACAAGGTCAGGCAGTTCCAGCGCGGCGACCTCCTGCTCGGTCAGCATCGGTGCCGTCATGCGCGGCAGCACTTTAATCAGTGCATCGACTTCGGAATTTGCGACCGCAGCCAGACTGACACCGCGCAGCGTCCCGGCATTGGGTTTCATCAGCGTGACCTGTTCGATAACCTGCTCACCACGCTTGACCGGATTGTCCAGGGTAATCACATTTTCTTTGTTCATGGTTTTCTCACTTATGAATCGGGGTTAACCGGTCAGCCAGGCTGACCGGATGAAAATCACAGGCCGATATTGCGGCGGTGTTGCTCCAGCCGGTCGACGCCGTTCACCTTCTCAATCATGTTGATGGTGTCGATTTCGACCAGCTCCTTACCGTCCATCGTCAGCCGGAAATAGGTGCAGACCACGGAGATTTTCGACTCAGTGTCTTCTCCCTGTTTACCCTCGCCGGTGTCGATTTCTTTCTGACGTCCACGCATGACCACTTCGACGGCCACCGTTTCGCCGGTATCGTCACGCTGGTAAGAGCCTGCAAAACGAATCGGCACAGCATCCACACCGGTTGCGGCGTAAAGCTCCCAGATAACCGAATCCGGAAAGCCCCCGAGCGACCACTCCATTGACAGCGCATCGTCATCAAGGCCGAGGTCTACCGGTGCGCTGCCGTTCATCCCCGCACCGCGATAGTTTTCGAGCTTACGGGTCAGTTTTGGCAGCGTGACGGACTTTGCAACGCCCTGATAGCTGTAGCCGTTCAGAAAGACGTTCATTAACTTGAGTTTGCGCGGCATTGCCATCGGTCAGGCTCCTTAATTGCTGTTAACCGAGGTGACCAGATTTGCCAGATATTTATCGGTGATACGCTGGCGCAGGGTCATGTTTTCGAGAGGAGGCACCGGGGTATAGTCGTAGTCGATATACAGTTTTCCGGCCTTGAGGGTTTCCGCATCGTTGGATTCTTCGCTGAACCAGCAGGTCGCATCCACGATATAGCCGTTTGTTTTCAGCTCACGGAATTTGGCATTGATGCCGTCAACGATGTCGCGAATCAGCGTTGCGGTGATGGGCTTGTCCACCGCCCACATGTGCGCCTCAGCCATCGTATCGGCCAGCACCTGCGCGGTGCGGGTGTAGTTTTCAAAGAGGAAAAGCGGGTCATCAGAGCAGGTACGGTTACCCCAGAATCGGAAACCGTCACGGCGAATCAGCGTAGTGACGCCTGACTCGTTAAGCAGGTCAGCATCGGTGCCGGACTCCTGCAAATCCCAGAATACAGAGGCACTGATGCCGGTAACACCGTTTACCCCGACGTTGGACAGCGTTTTATGCCAGCCCTGCTCCTGGTCGATTTTGGCACGCAGACCCAGCGCACGGGCGGTGGCATACGCGGTGGCGGTGGTACTGGTGACCGTATCCCATGCGAGGAAATCCGGCCAGATGACCATCAGCTCACGCTGGCTGAAATTCTGGCGGTAGGCTTTCACCTCGGAAATGGTCTTACAGCCCCATGCGCTGATATACCCGAAAGCGCGCAGCTTCTGACAGACTGATGCCAGTGCAACAGCCACCTCTTTGGTGTCCAGTCCCGGCACGCCGAGAATACGCGGTTTAACACCGGTTACTGACTCCGCCGCCAGCAGGGCTTTCAGTCCGGTGTACTGACCGTTTTCGTCGGTGGTGCCGATGATATTGGAAACGGTCTGCGCGAGTTTCGTTTCTTCGTCTTCGCCGGTGCCGTCTTCCACACGGACGACAACGGTGACCGGTTTTGACTGGTCAGCGATGGCCTGTAACGACGCCGCCAGCGTGCCTTTTTTACCGGCCTTTGCAATTGCGCTCTGCACATTGGTAATCAGCACCGGTTTATTGAGGGGGAAGATTTCCGCATCCGCATCGCTGGCCGTGCAGACCATGCCGACAATGGCAGTGGATACGGTGGAAATGACGCGGGTGCCGTCGTTAATCTCCAGCACCTGCACGCCGTGATGATAGTCACTCATCCGTTTAACTCCGTGGTTAATGGGTGAGTGATATTTTCAGTTGTGCCGGAGATGTCAGGCTATTTGTCCCGGTTGGCTGTAAGCGCATCATTTAAACCGTCTTTCGCCTCCCTTTCCTGTTTCCGATACTAATGTCCATT
>NZ_PTRE01000198.1 GCF_002965065.1 Escherichia sp. MOD1-EC7003 | reverse complement strand
GTCAGATGCGGGATTACCCGCCGTGTTTTAATGCTGTTGGCCTGATATCTCAGATGTAATCCTTTGTTTTCAGCATGATAGCCAATAAGCCACAGTACAATTGTACTCAGAGTCGCCAGTAGGCTCAGTACCAGCATTCTTCCCACGGAACGACTGTAACTGGCACGCAGAGCGAACCCGAAGCGCTCGCTTTTTTCATCCCGGAAGTTCTGCTCGATTTGCATGCGACGGCTGTACAATTTCATGATTTCCCGAGGTTTAAAGTCATTCGTACTGCTAAAGATAAGCCACGGTTCTTTTGCCGAAGAACGTCCATCCTTTATTTGGGATTTACGCTCTATGCGGCAA
>NZ_PTRE01000197.1 GCF_002965065.1 Escherichia sp. MOD1-EC7003 | reverse complement strand
AAAACCTACCAGAATATGGTGTTGGTTTATTAGCGCTGATTTATGGGGATCCCTCAGCGCTGGCGCGGGGAACACGTCGACCCTGCTGTTTGTCGAGATCCTGCGCGAGGTTTATCCCCGCTGGCGCGGGGAACACACCGCGCCAACAATTTGTGTTTGCCCCAGCCACGGTTTATCCCCGCTGGCGCGGGGAACACATCAAAGTCACTGTTCGGCATTAACTGAACCCCGGTTTATCCCCGCTGGCGCGGGGAACACACCGACGCCGACCAATTTTGCCCCGCATTCATCGGTTTATCCCCGCTGACGCGCTGAGGAATCCCCAGTAATGGGCGGGTAAAAAAAGACAGGCATAGAGTTTTGTGATCTA
>NZ_PTRE01000196.1 GCF_002965065.1 Escherichia sp. MOD1-EC7003 | reverse complement strand
ATGGACATTATTTTTGTAGAGCCGGAGGAAACAGACCAGACGGTTTAAATGAGCCGGTTACGTATTACGTGTAAGTGAGGAGTAATTATTGTTCGGTATCAAAGGGAGACAAAAAAAGCGCCCGCAGGCGCTTTTTATATTCAGAAAAACTGGGGGTTAGCCAATATATTCCAGACCGTTCATATACGGACGCAGAACTTCTGGTACTTCAATACGACCATCAGCCTGCTGATAGTTTTCCATTACCGCAACCAGTGTACGACCAACAGCCAGACCAGAACCGTTCAGGGTATGAACCAGTCGGGTTTTCTTGTCCGACTTACTGCGGCAGCGTGCCTGCATACGACGCGCCTGGAAATCCCAAACGTTGGAGCAGGAAGAGATCTCACGGTAGGTATTCTGTGCCGGGATCCATACTTCCAGGTCGTAAGTTTTGCAAGCGCCAAAGCCCATGTCGCCGGTGCAAAGGATGATTTTACGGTACGGCAAGCCCAGCAGTTGCAGGACTTTTTCCGCATGACCGGTCATCTCTTCCAGCGCCGCCATTGAGTCTTCCGGGCGCACGATCTGCACCATTTCAACTTTGTCGAACTGGTGCATACGGATCAGGCCACGGGTGTCACGACCATATGAACCGGCCTCAGAACGGAAGCATGGGGTGTGGGCGGTCATCTTAATTGGCAGATCATCTTCATCAATGATTTCACCGCGTACCAAGTTGGTCAGCGGAACTTCTGCCGTTGGGATCAGCGCGTAATTACTGGTGTCTGCTTCTTCTTCCAGCGGACGAGTATGGAACAGATCGCCCGCAAATTTCGGCAATTGTCCCGTGCCGTACAGCGTGTCCTGGTTAACCAGGTACGGGACATAGTTCTCACTATAGCCATGCTGTTCGGTATGCAGATCCAGCATAAACTGCGACAGTGCGCGGTGCATGCGAGCAATCTGCCCTTTCATAACCACAAAGCGCGAACCGGTCAGCTTAACTGCGGCTGCAAAGTCGAGGCCAGAGTGCATTTCACCCAGCGTCACGTGGTCACGAACTTCGAAGTCAAACTCACGCGGGGTGCCCCAACGGCTAACTTCTACGTTGTCATTTTCGTCTTTACCTACCGGCACGTCATCTGCAGGCAGGTTAGGGATGGTCAGCGCGATATCGCGAATTTCAGCCTGTAAAGCATCCAGCTCGGCTTTTGCTGCATCCAGCTCTTCGCCCAGTTTGTTCACTTCCAGACGTAAAGGCTCGATATCTTCCCCACGCGCTTTCGCCTGGCCAATGGATTTCGATCGGGAGTTACGCTCCGCTTGCAGGTTTTCCGTTTTGACCTGCAATACTTTACGACGCTCTTCAAGAGCGCCCAGCTTATCTACATCCAGCTTAAAGCCCCGGCCTGCCAGTTTTTCAGCGACTGCGTCTGGCTCATTACGCAGCAGATTGGGATCGAGCATGCTTATCCTGTGCTTATCGAATTAAATGGGAGATGTGGCCACAGCCTGCGACCACAGGGATACAGTAACAACATTACCGCAACGATAACATTAACGGTAGCGTTTTATGGGGCTATTTTGATCCTGTTCAGCCAGCCAGGCGAGCTTTTCGCCAATCTTGCCTTCAAGCCCCCTGTTTGTCGGGAAATAATAGCGTGTTTGTGCTATTTCCGGCGGGAAGTAAACCTCACCGGCAGCATAAGCGTTTGCTTCATCATGAGCGTAACGATATTCCTGCCCGTAGCCCATTTCCTTCATTAATTTCGTCGGCGCATTACGCAAATGAACCGGTACGTCATAATCCGGGCGTTCGCGAGCATCGGCCAGCGCGGCTTTAAACGCGGTGTAGACAGCGTTGCTTTTTGGCGCGCAGGCCAGGTAAACAATCGCCTGAGCAATGGCGCGTTCACCTTCTGCCGGACCAACGCGGGTAAAGCAATCCCAGGCCGCAATTGCCACCTGCATCGCTCGTGGGTCAGCATTACCAACGTCTTCCGACGCTATCGCCAGACAGCGACGCGCGACATATAACGGATCACCTCCGGCAGTAATAATTCGCGCATACCAGTACAGCGCCGCATCAGGTGCGCTGCCACGTACCGACTTATGCAGTGCGGAAATGAGATCGTAAAAGCGATCGCCTTTGTTATCAAAACGGGCGCTACGTTCACCGGCGATTTCGGTCAGTAATTCAGGCTTCAGGACACGCTTGCCGCTATCATCGACTTCGGCCATATCAGCCATCATTTCCAGCGTATTCAACGCCCGGCGCGCGTCGCCATTCACCAGTTCAGCAATGGCGAGTCGGGTTTCATCTGGCAGAACTATATCCTGACCACCATAGCCACGGGTTTTGTCTTCCATCGCCTGAGTCAGTACTTGCTCAATATCCTCTGTACTCAGGGATTTCAGCAGATAGACACGGGCACGGGAAAGCAATGCCGAGTTAAGTTCAAACGAGGGGTTTTCAGTCGTCGCACCAATAAAAGTGATGGTGCCGTCTTCAATATGTGGCAGAAATGCATCCTGCTGGCTTTTGTTGAAACGGTGAACTTCGTCAACAAAAAGAATAGTGCGGCGACCAGCATTGCGGTTTTGCCGAGCGCGCTCGATCGCCTCGCGAATCTCTTTCACGCCAGAGGTGACGGCAGAAATACGTTCCACATCAGCGTTCGCATAGCGGGCAATCACTTCAGCGAGGGTTGTTTTGCCGGTCCCCGGCGGCCCCCAGAGGATCATTGAATGCAAGTGCCCGGCTTCGATAGCGCGTGGCAACGGCTTCCCCACTGCCAGCAAATGTTGCTGGCCAATATACTGTGCTAAATTTTCTGGCCGCATACGCGCGGCCAGAGGTTGAAAAGTATTATCCGAAAAATCGAGCGACAGATTGCTCACTCAGGTGCCTCTACTTACGTTGATCATCTACCGTGACGCCTTGCGGCGGGGTGAAGGTAAATTTCGCTGCATCCACAACCCCATTCTGCTGGGATTTCAGTTGATAACTGCTGCGCTGATCGTCCTGCTCCACCGCGCTAAACTGATGAATTGTGCCATCACGCCCCACGTTAATGGTGAACTGCTTCAGGTTGCCATTGCTGGCTTTCGGCGTCAGAACAAAGTCATCGCCATTCTGTTTGATATTGTACTGCTGCCAGTCGCTGGACTGGTTGCGGGCAATCAGCATAAACGGCGTATTACCGGTGGCATCTTTCAGCCAGGTTGCCGTAGCTTGCTCAACGAACGGGTTATAAAACCACAGTGTTTTACCGTCAGAAACCAGAATACTTTCATCAGGTTGAGTCATATGCCAGTTGAATAAGTTTGGACGCTTCACCCACAGATCGCCCTGACCTTCCTGCACCGCCGCGCCGCTACCGTCAGTCACTTTTTGTGTGAAGCTGGCATGGAAGCTGCTGACTTTATCCAGACGGCTTTTCAGATCGCTTGCGGCATCAGCCCAAACACTGGACGCCACTAAACTTGAGAGTAATGCACAGGTGATGGCAATTTTTTTCATCATTGTTCCTCAAATTACGTCACTCCCGATCGGGAGTTCCCTCTACTCTCTATTCCAGGCTAATAATCAGCTTGAGGAAAGAAGAAAATACTGAATTTTCAGTTACCAGAGTGCCGGATGCAACGCTATCGCGTCTTATCCGGCCTACGATGCACTAATTAGTCAAACGGCGGTGGGGCCAACACTTCACGATTACCGTTGTGCCCCTGTTCGCTGACAATCCCCTGCGCTTCCATCTGTTCGATAATACGCGCCGCACGGTTATAACCAATGCGGAACTGACGCTGTACGCCTGAAATTGACGCTTTGCGTTTTTCAGTGACAAATTGCACCGCCTGATCGAACAACGGATCAAGTTCTTCAGCGCCGTCGAAACCGCCTGCACCACCTTCGCTTTCACTGTCGGAGGTGATGCCATCAACATACAGTGGGCGACCACGTGCTTTCCAGTCCTGCACCACGGCATGAACTTCCTGATCGCGAACAAAAGCACCATGGACTCGTACCGGTAACGTGGAGTTCGGCCCAGAGTAGAGCATGTCCCCCATTCCCAGCAGTGATTCCGCGCCAGCCTGATCAAGAATGGTACGTGAGTCAATCTTACTGGATACGGTAAAGGCGATACGGGTCGGAATATTCGCCTTAATCAGACCAGTAATAACATCAACCGATGGACGCTGCGTTGCCAGTACAAGGTGGATACCTGCGGCACGGGCTTTTTGCGCCAGACGTGCTATCAACTCTTCCACTTTTTTCCCTACCGTCATCATCAGGTCGGCAAATTCGTCCACCAGCACCACAATGTACGGTTCTTTTTTCAGCACCGGATGCTGCACATCCATACTGTCACCCGGCTTCCAGTAAGGGTCTGGAATCGGACGCATCATGCGATCGGCTTCAGCAATTTTTTCGTTATAACCCGCCAGATTACGCACACCCAGCGCAGACATCAGTTTATAACGACGCTCCATCTCGTTAACACACCAGCGCAGCGCGTTGGCGGCATCTTTCATATCGGTAACGACTTCCGTTAACAGGTGCGGAATACCTTCATAAACCGAAAGCTCCAGCATTTTCGGGTCGATCATGATGAAACGCACATCTTCTGGCTGTGCTTTATAAAGCATACTCAGGATCATCGCGTTCACGCCGACAGACTTACCAGAACCGGTAGTCCCCGCAACCAACAAGTGCGGCATTTTTGCCAAATCGGCAACGACCGGCTCACCGGCGATATCTTTACCCAGCACCACGGTTAATGGCGACGGATTATCACGGAATTTGGCGTTATCCAGCACTTCTCGCAGATAAACGGTTTGTCGTTTTTTATTCGGTAACTCCAGACCTACATAGGGTTTGCCAGGAATAACTTCAACAACACGAACCGCCACGGTTGATAGCGAACGGGCGAGGTCACGTGACAAGTTAGAAATACGCGCCGCTTTTACGCCCGGAGCCAGATTCAGTTCAAAGCGAGTGATAACCGGGCCAGGTGAGTAATTAACGACATCGGCTTTAATGCGGAAGTCAGCCAGACGCGCCTCCACCAGACGCGCCATTTGTTCAAGCGCAAAGGTATCTACCGGTTCCACTTCGCCCGGCGGCGGTGTCAGCAAATCCAGAGAAGGCAGCGGCGTCGTCGGTTTATGCAACGGACGGCTGTCGCCATTGCGCATCAACAGTGGATGAAGCAGGGTATCCTGCGGCTGTGGCGCAGGTTGTTGTGGCTGCTGATATTGCTGCTGCGGTGCGACCGGCTGTTGCGGCGGCTGATATTGCTGCTGCGGTGCGACCGGCTGTTGCGGCGGCTGATATTGCTGCTGCGGTGCAACCGGCTGTTGCGGCGGCTGATATTGCTGCTGCGGCGCGACCGGCTGTTGCGGCTGCTGATATTGCTGCTGCGGCGCGACCGGCTGTTGCGGCGGCTGATACTGCTGCTGCGGTGCGACCGGCTGTTGCGGCGGCTGATACTGCTGCTGCGGTGCAACCGGCTGTTGCGGCGGCTGTACAGGTTCAACAATTGGCGTAAACAGCGGTTCGTGTGGACCATCATCCAGCAACGCTTTCATTGGCGAAAATTCGAAATCATCCAGCGAGAACGGATTCGCCCCAGCCGGTTGTTCGCCGGAATAACGTTGCTGTTGAGTTTGAGCAAACTGACGAGCCAGTTCAGCCTCTGCCGCAGCATCTGCATCTTCTGCGTTCACAGGCACATCATGCTGATACTGTTCACCATAGCGTTGCTGCTGCGTCTGGGCGAACTGACGCGCCAGTTCATCCTGCTGCATCGCATCGATTTCATCATCGTTATACTGATCGCCGGAATCGTACTGATTGCGCTGGGCTTCACGTGCTTTTTCTTCTGCCGCTCTCTGCGATGGCAGCTTAATGCCATATGACGCCAGTTCACGACGAGTTGGCACGCGGATACGTTTAGGTCGTGGCAACTGCGGGCCAATCCCTTCTTTGACCTGCGGACGCGGTCCACCGCTATTTGCCAGACTGAAGACTGGTGCGGCCCCCCCCGTCGCCAGTGTCGCTTTTTTCACGCCAGATACCAGCGGAGAAACAGCGGCAGCAGCTTCTACTGGAGGTACTGCTGCAACAGAAGGTGCTTTCTGTGAAGATTTGATCGGTTCTGGTTCTTTAACTGGTTCAGGAATCGGTTGATACCAGGCCGCAAGTTGTTCACGTTCACGGGCACGCTTCTCTTCCACTTCTTCAAAATAGTAAAGCGGTGGACGCGCGGGTTTTGTCTCTTCTACAACGGGTTCAGGCTCCACAACAGGCTGCTGTTCAACGGCTTGCGGCTGTTGGTATAACGGCTCCTGAGCGACTGGCTGCTGATAAGCTTGCTCCGTCTGGTATGTAGACTGCGGAGCAAAAGTGGATTGCTGCTCTTCGGCTTGCCAGGCGTTACCTGCCACCGGTTGTTCCGGCGCAGCAGCGTAATACGGTTGTTGAACAGGTTGTTCAGCAGCAGGCGCATAATACGGCTGCTGTGGTTGTACAGGTTGTTGCAGCGGCTCATTATATTGCACCGCAGGCTGCGCATATTGTGGCTGCTGTGGGTAACCTTCCGGTGCAGAAGCAATAACCGACTCCCCCGTTTGCGGGCCCGGAACAGGCTGCCAGCCTACAGTAGGCTGTGAAGGTGGAATATCAACAGAGGCCACAGGCGGCGTATGAGTCACAGGTTCAACCGGCGCAGCCCAGCTTTGTGTCGCCGTGGTAGCAGCAGCTGCCGCAGCAACAGGTTCGGTAATTGGCGCACCGTTTAATAATGGATCGTATTCGTCATATTCTGGCTGCGTTGCACGATTGCCCGAAAATAGGACGTCGTCCGGGTCGGCAGCCACACCGCGTGCAGTGTAGGTAATCTCTTCGTCATCATCCATCCGCTTACCGGAGAACAACGCAGCGTCTGTTTGCCGCCCCATCGGATTAATGAATTTTTCCGCCAACCGTTTACGACGCGCTAACGCGCCGCGAAGAATACGGGCACGGCGTGATTCATGCTGTTTTCCGTGATTTTCATCTTCATACTCTTCGTCGTCTTCATACTCATCTTCATCGACCCAGGTATCATCGCGACGGGTGCGATTACTTGCGAAGGTGAGAATGCTTAAAATCCAGCTACCGAGTTTTTCAGCAATGGTCACCCATGACCAACCGGTGAACAGCGTCAGGCCCGCGGCCCAAACGCAGAGCAGCGCAATAGTTCCCCCGCTACTGTGTAGCAGTGGTTGTAGTGTAGTGCTTAGTAAGCTGCCGATGACGCCGCCGGAGGCAAAATACCAGATATCATCAGCGTTGATTGCCGCCAGACCACAGGAAGTAAGGATGAGCGCCAAAACGCCAATGATGCGTAGCGAAACGGCAAAATAATCAATGTATTCGTCACTGGACTGATGACGCCAGGCAAACCAACAACCGCCGATAATAATGACGGGAATGGTGTAAGCCATCACGCCAAAAATAAAGAACAGCGTATCTGCCAGCCACGCACCGGGCATCCCACCTATATTATGGATAGGCTCATGCCAGGCCGTTTGCGACCAGCTGGGGTCCGAAGGGTTAAAGCTTAGTAAGGCAGCCATCAACCAGACGGCAAACAGGACAATAAGGAGCAGCAACGCCTCCAGAAGTCGGCGGCCGCTACTTAACTTTGTCAATGTGACTTCTTTGTCTTCAGTGTATTCCTGGCTCAAGAAAGGCTCTCCAGGTTACAGGCTTTTCCTGCCCGATGCTAAAACGGACAACAGTACCAGGTTACCCCAGTACTGTTGCTGTATGGATTAACAGGAGTGTAATCAAAATACACCGATTTTGCACCTGTTCCGTGTTAGCGCGTCTTAATAACCAGACGATTACTCTGCTTGACTTCTTCCATAACGACGTATGTCCGTGTGTCATTGACGCCAGGCAGACGCAGCAGGGTTTCCCCCAGCAACTTACGGTAAGCAGACATATCAGGCACGCGTGTTTTCAACAGATAGTCGAAATCACCGGACACTAAATGACACTCCTGAATTTCTTCAAGTTTTTGTACAGCGGTATTGAATTGTTCAAACACATCCGGTGCGCCACGATTCAGAGTAATCTCAACGAATACCAGAAGTGATGCATCCAGATAATGGGGGTTCAGCAGCGCCGTATAGCCCTGAATAAACCCTTGTCTTTCCAGCCTACGCACACGCTCAAGGCACGGCGTTGGGGAAAGTCCCACACGTTTAGAAAGCTCGACGTTAGAAATACGCCCATCCTTTTGCAACTCATTAAGAATGTTACGATCGATACGGTCGAGATCTTTGCCGGGGCGCTTCTTGCTATCTACCATTATTATTGTCTCTCTGTATTCCTTCCCTACTCCTGTCTGACCCTGAAGCATCACTGTTCAGAGTCGCTACCCGTCACGATAGACCGAAATCATTAAGATTCAAGGCGCGCAATGCCTGGGTCTACGGTGAGAAGACCGTTGCCTTGTGGCAGCTATCGACATCACGAATGGCGTCTGTCCACGCCATACGTAGATTTCACTAGCACGGTAAACATGGTATTTACATGCATGGTTATGCGCATATAAGAATACCGTTTTTTTCTTCCTCGAATGTTTTCGCAAAACACCAGGGGATTGTCAAAGCAAAACATCGATTTTTAGTACAACATGCCAGATATTCATTAACAGGGGCGTTTATTCATCATTTAATCGGCTTATAAAACGGGAAAGTTAAGTAGTAGAGGTGATAATGACGGGGGAATTTGACCTGCTTATCGATGCTGCCGATTGCACAAATTGTTAACAAAATCGTCATACTCTTTTTTTACGTCTGTAAATTCCCTACAATCCTGCCCATTGTCTGCCAACAACTATGGGGATCTCATGGGCACGACCAAACACAGTAAACTGCTTATCCTGGGTTCAGGCCCGGCGGGATACACCGCTGCTGTCTACGCAGCGCGCGCCAACCTGCAACCCGTGCTGATTACCGGCATGGAAAAAGGCGGCCAACTGACCACCACCACGGAAGTGGAAAACTGGCCTGGCGATCCAAACGATCTGACCGGTCCGTTATTAATGGAGCGCATGCACGAACATGCCGCTAAATTTGAAACGGAAATCATCTTTGATCACATCAACAAAGTAGATTTGCAGAATCGTCCGTTCCGTCTGACTGGCGATAGCGGTGAATACACTTGCGACGCGCTGATTATTGCCACCGGAGCTTCTGCACGCTATCTCGGCCTGCCCTCTGAAGAAGCCTTTAAAGGCCGTGGGGTTTCTGCTTGTGCAACCTGCGACGGTTTCTTCTATCGCAATCAGAAAGTGGCGGTCATCGGCGGCGGCAATACCGCAGTTGAAGAGGCTCTGTATCTGTCTAACATCGCTTCGGAAGTGCATCTTATCCACCGCCGTGATGGTTTCCGTGCGGAAAAAATCCTCATTAAGCGTCTGATGGATAAAGTGGAGAATGGCAACATCATTCTGCACACCAACCGTACGCTGGAGGAAGTGACTGGCGATCAGATGGGCGTCACTGGTGTTCGTCTGCGCGATACACAAAACAACGATAACATCGAGTCACTCGACGTTGCCGGTCTGTTTGTTGCTATCGGTCACAGTCCGAACACCGCTATTTTCGAAGGGCAACTGGAACTGGAAAACGGCTACATCAAAGTGCAGTCGGGTATTCATGGTAATGCCACCCAGACCAGCATCCCTGGCGTCTTTGCTGCGGGCGACGTGATGGATCACATTTATCGCCAGGCCATTACATCTGCTGGTACAGGCTGCATGGCGGCACTTGATGCGGAACGCTACCTCGATGGTTTAGCGGATACAAAATAATTTTACAAATCAGTAACAAAAGTAAAGAAGGCGACACCATGCGACTATGGGTCGCCTTTATTTTTTCCCCGTTGTAACATTGCTCTGCAAATAATTCTGATAACTCACCTGCTAAGTGTGCAATGAATAAATCCCGTCAAAAAGAGTTAACCCGCTGGTTAAAACAGCAAAGCGTCATCTCCCAACGTTGGCTGAATATTTCTCGTCTACTGGGCTTTGTGAGCGGCATATTGATCATTGCCCAGGCCTGGTTCATGGCGCGTATTCTGCAACATATGATTATGGAGAATATTCCCCGTGAAGCTCTGCTGCTTCCCTTTACCTTACTGGTTCTGACCTTTGTACTGCGCGCATGGGTGGTCTGGTTACGCGAACGGGTGGGTTATCACGCCGGGCAACATATCCGCTTTTCCATTCGCCGTCAGGTTCTCGACCGTCTGCAACAAGCAGGGCCAGCGTGGATTCAGGGCAAACCTGCTGGGAGTTGGGCTACGTTGGTTCTCGAGCAAATTGACGATATGCATGATTACTATGCACGCTACCTGCCGCAAATGGCGCTGGCGGTGTCGGTGCCGCTGCTGATTGTTATCGCGATCTTCCCCTCTAACTGGGCTGCGGCGCTCATTCTGCTGGGCACTGCACCGTTAATTCCGTTGTTTATGGCGCTGGTTGGAATGGGAGCTGCCGATGCTAACCGACGTAACTTTCTCGCTCTTGCTCGCTTAAGTGGGCATTTTCTCGATCGCCTGCGCGGCATGGAAACACTGCGTATTTTTGGTCGTGGTGAAGCTGAAATTGAAAGTATTCGTTCTGCTTCGGAAGATTTTCGCCAACGGACAATGGAAGTGCTACGGCTGGCGTTTTTATCCTCCGGCATTCTGGAATTCTTTACCTCGCTGTCGATTGCTCTGGTGGCGGTCTATTTTGGTTTCTCCTATCTTGGAGAGCTGGATTTTGGTCACTACGATACTGGCGTGACGCTGGCTGCGGGTTTTCTGGCCCTGATCCTTGCGCCGGAGTTTTTCCAGCCATTACGCGATCTCGGTACGTTTTATCATGCTAAAGCCCAGGCTGTTGGCGCAGCGGACAGTCTGAAAACGTTTATGGAAACCCCGCTTGCCCATCCGCAGCGTGGTGAGACGGAATTAGCATCGACCGATCCGGTGACCATTGAGGCCGAGGATCTGTTTATCACGTCGCCGGAAGGTAAAACGCTGGCCGGACCGCTGAACTTTACTTTGCCAGCAGGCCAACGTGCCGTGTTGGTTGGTCGCAGCGGTTCAGGTAAAAGCTCACTGCTAAACGCGCTTTCCGGTTTTCTCTCATATCAGGGTTCGCTACGAATCAACGGAATAGAATTACGCGATTTATCACCGGAATCGTGGCGTAAACATCTCTCCTGGGTTGGGCAAAACCCGCAACTACCGGCCGCAACACTACGGGATAACGTACTTCTGGCACGACCTGATGCCAGCGAACACGAGTTACAAACAGCACTGGATAATGCCTGGGTTAGTGAGTTTCTGCCACAACTTCCACAAGGTGTTGATACACCAGTTGGCGACCAGGCTGCCCGCCTTTCTGTAGGCCAGGCACAACGTGTGGCGGTGGCGCGTGCATTACTGAATCCCTGTTCGCTATTACTGTTGGATGAACCCGCTGCCAGCCTTGATGCTAACAGTGAGCAGCGCGTGATGGAGGCGCTGAATGCCGCCTCGCTTCGCCAGACAACGTTAATGGTCACCCACCAGTTAGAAGATCTTGCTGACTGGGATGTCATTTGGGTAATGCAGGATGGTCAGATTATTGAGCAAGGACGTTATGCGGAATTAAGCATGGCTGGTGGTCCTTTCGCCACATTGCTGGCCCATCGTCAGGAGGAGATTTAAATGCGCGCTTTGCTACCCTATCTGGCACTGTATAAACGTCATAAATGGATGTTAAGTCTGGGCATTGCGCTGGCAATTGTCACATTGCTCGCCAGTATCGGTCTGTTGACACTTTCCGGCTGGTTCCTCTCTGCCTCAGCGGTTGCAGGCGTTGCAGGACTATATAGCTTCAACTATATGCTACCCGCTGCAGGCGTACGTGGCGCAGCAATCACCCGTACCGCCGGGCGTTATTTTGAACGTCTGGTGAGCCATGACGCGACTTTCCGCGTGTTGCAGCATCTACGCATTTACACCTTCAGTAAATTGCTCCCCCTCTCCCCTGCCGGACTGGCGCGCTATCGTCAAGGCGAATTGCTCAACCGCGTAGTGGCAGATGTTGATACGCTCGATCATCTTTACCTGCGCGTTATCTCGCCGCTGGTGGGCGCTTTTGTGGTGATTATGGTGGTGACAATCGGATTAAGTTTCCTTGATTTCACCCTCGCCTTTACGTTGGGCGGCATTATGTTACTGACGCTTTTCCTGATGCCACCGCTGTTTTATCGTGCGGGAAAACGCACCGGGAAAAATCTGACTCATCTTCGCGGGCAGTATCGCCAACAACTGACGGCCTGGCTGCAAGGGCAAGCTGAACTGACCATTTTTGGTGCCAGCGATCGTTATCGCACGCAGTTAGAGAATACTGAAATTCAGTGGCTGGAAGCGCAACGCCGTCAATCTGAACTGACCGCCTTATCGCAAGCGATAATGCTGCTAATTGGCGCGTTGGCGGTGATCCTGATGCTGTGGATGGCGTCTGGCGGCGTTGGCGGCAATACTCAACCCGGCGCGTTAATTGCCCTGTTTGTCTTCTGTGCGTTAGCTGCGTTTGAAGCACTGGCGCCGGTAACGGGTGCATTTCAGCATCTGGGGCAAGTCATTGCCTCTGCCGTACGGATCACCGATTTAACGGATCAAAAACCGGAAGTCACCTTCCCTGAGACCAAAACCCGAGTTGACGATCACGTTTCGCTGACGCTACGAGATGTTCAGTTCACTTATCCGGAGCAATCCCAACAGGCAATTAAAGGGATTTCTCTTCAGGTAAACGCCGGGGAACATATTGCGATTCTCGGGCGAACAGGATGCGGTAAATCAACACTGTTACAACTGCTGACCCGCGCATGGGACCCGCAACAGGGCAAGATTTTGCTTAATGATAGCCCCATAGCCAGCCTGAATGAAGCGACGCTACGACAGACCATCAGCGTTGTGCCACAGCGAGTGCATCTGTTTAGCGCCACGCTGCGTGATAATCTATTACTCGCCGCTCCTGGCAGTAGTGATGAGGCTCTGGTAGAGATCTTGCGTCGCGTTGGTCTGGAGAAGCTGCTTGAGGACGCAGGTCTCAACAGTTGGTTAGGTGAAGGTGGACGCCAGCTCTCCGGTGGTGAACTGCGCCGTCTGGCTATCGCCCGTACGCTATTACATGATGCGCCACTCGTATTGCTGGATGAACCTACCGAAGGCTTAGATGCCACAACTGAAAGCCAGATCCTTGAATTGCTTGCAGAAATGATGCGTGAGAAAACGGTGTTAATGGTCACCCATCGACTTCGCGGACTCTCTCGTTTCCAGCAAATAATAGTGATGGACAACGGACAAATTATTGAACAAGGTACTCACACAGAACTGCTTGCCCGACAGGGGCGTTATTACCAGTTTAAGCAGGGTTTGTAAGCTATTATTGAACGATCCGACTTGCGTGGAGTTTTGCGGTCATGCGCCTGGTTCAGCTTTCTCGTCATTCAATAGCCTTCCCTTCCCCGGAAGGCGCATTACGTGAGCCTAACGGCCTGCTGGCACTGGGGGGCGATCTTAGTCCTGCGCGCCTGTTAATGGCTTATCAGCGTGGTATTTTTCCGTGGTTTTCTCCAGGCGACCCCATCCTCTGGTGGTCGCCCGATCCTCGCGCGGTGCTATGGCCAGAATCACTGCATATCAGCCGTAGTATGAAGCGATTTCATAAACGCTCGCCCTATCGAGTCACGATGAATTACGCTTTTGGTCAGGTTATTGAAGGCTGTGCCAGCGATCGCGAAGAAGGAACCTGGATCACGCGAGGCGTGGTCGAAGCCTACCATCGTCTTCACGAACTCGGTCATGCCCACTCCATTGAAGTGTGGCGTAAAGATGAGCTTGTCGGCGGTATGTACGGCGTGGCCCAGGGAACGCTATTTTGTGGCGAGTCAATGTTCAGCCGAATGGAAAATGCATCCAAAACGGCGCTTCTGGTATTCTGTGAGGAATTTATCCGTCATGGAGGTAAACTTATCGACTGCCAGGTGCTTAACGAGCATACAGCGTCGCTTGGTGCCTGCGAAATTCCCCGTCGGGATTACCTCTATTATCTCAATCAAATGCGCTCTGGACGATTGCCGAATAATTTCTGGATACCGCGGTGCTTGTTTTCACCACAAGAATGAATGTTTTCGGCACATTTCTCCCCAGAGTGTTATAATTGCGGTCGCAGAATTGGTTACGCTCATTACCCCGCTGCCGATAAGGAATTTTTCGCGTCAGGTAACGCTCATCGTTTATCTCACCGCGCCCTTATATGTTGCGCTTTTGGTGCGACTTAGCCGTGTGTTTTCGGAGTAATGTGCCGGATCTGTTTGTTGCGATTTAGCGCGCAAATCTTTACTTATTTACAGAACTTCGGCATTATCTTGCCGGTTCAAATTACGGTAGTGATACCCCAGAGGATTAGATGGCCAAAGAAGACAATATTGAAATGCAAGGTACCGTTCTTGAAACGTTGCCTAACACCATGTTCCGCGTAGAGTTAGAAAACGGTCACGTGGTTACTGCACACATCTCCGGTAAAATGCGTAAAAACTACATCCGCATCCTGACGGGCGACAAAGTGACTGTTGAGCTGACCCCGTACGACCTGAGCAAAGGCCGCATTGTCTTCCGTAGTCGCTGATTGTTTTACCGCCTGATGGGCGAGAGAAAGAACACGTAAAAGGTCGGTTTAACCGGCCTTTTTATTTTGTGGAAGTATAAGTCCATAAGTTATCTCAATGTAGATATACTGCACAACTTGTTTACAGTATGAGCAAACGATAATTGCCAGTAAAATTCTTCTTGACCGTTTTACGTCAACTCCCTATAGTAGCGCCCCGTTGCCCCATGAGGTCAGGCAACAAAACAATTTGGTGAGGTGTCCGAGTGGCTGAAGGAGCACGCTTGGAAAGTGTGTATACGGCAACGTATCGGGGGTTCGAATCCCCCCCTCACCGCCATATTTGAAGAAGAGCTCGTACGAAAGTACGGGCTTTTTTTTCGTATTTTGCACATACCGGGGGGGATGAGAAGCCCCGACCGGGGTTCGACAACTGGCGATGTCAGCGCCAATGATATAAGACAGTAATTCACCATTTGGATTGTCCGCTCCACCCAACA
>NZ_PTRE01000195.1 GCF_002965065.1 Escherichia sp. MOD1-EC7003 | reverse complement strand
GCCCTGGAAAGTTGATCTGAGCTCTCAGTAAATATCAATACGGTTCTGACGAGCCGCTTACAAATAAGAAGAGGAAACGCAGCAGAATTATTTTCAGGGATACGGCACATCGCTATTAATATTTTGACGAATGATAAGGTATTCAAGGCAGGGTTAAGACGTAAGATGAGAAAAGCAGCCATGGACAGAGACTACCTCGCCTCAGTCCTTGCGGGGAGCGGGCTTTCGTAATCTTGCCCTGGATGGTCCGGCGGGAGATATAGTGGCTTGGAGTGCTTTTAGTGCTGAAGCCGGTAGTATGTCATTTTAATTGCGAAACAGAGGTTGTCAACGCCAAGATTATTGGCCGTTTTTCGCCATTTTTAATGTCCGCTATTGGTCATTAA
>NZ_PTRE01000194.1 GCF_002965065.1 Escherichia sp. MOD1-EC7003 | reverse complement strand
TGGTAAATAATTTGAAGTCGATCAGTAGCCGCCGTGTGCGCATCCTGAATACGAATTTACGCAAGGTGAGTGATAGCGGGGTGCTCTGGTCACGCTCCTATTTCGCCTGTAGTGCTGGCGGCGCAACAATCGAAACACTGAAAGCGTATGTGGAATCGCAGAAAACACCTGATTAGCTCCCCTTATATCTCCGCCCGATTGGGCGAGGGTTTACGGGGCATTTGCTAATCAGCCTTAGTAGCCAGTCCTTCCCTCTGTTTATGTCAAATAAATGTAACCATTAAGTTTCAAAATATGACATCTCTTTAAAATCCAGCATTTTTTGCTTCCCGAAGCTGGAACTTTCCTTATACTCGACCTTGCAAACACTTTGTTACATCCTGAAAGATGCGTCGACAGAACGCCCCAGGGATGTGCGACAACACAATGAAAGGATCGAAAAATGACTACGCAACGTTCACCGGGGCTATTCCGGCGTCTGGCTCATGGCAGCCTGGTAAAACAAATCCTGGTCGGCCTTATTCTGGGGATTCTTCTGGCATGGTTCTCAAAACCGGCGGCAGAAGCTGTCGGTCTGTTAGGCACTTTGTTCGTTAGCGCCCTGAAAGCCGTAGCACCGATTCTGGTGCTGATGCTGGTAATGGCTTCCATCGCTAACCACCAGCACGGGCAGAAAACCAATATCCGCCCTATTCTGTTCCTCTATCTGCTGGGCACCTTCTCTGCTGCTCTGGCCGCAGTCGTCTTCAGCTTCGCCTTCCCTTCTACCCTGCATTTGTCCAGTAGCGCGGGCGATATTTCACCGCCGTCTGGTATTGTGGAAGTGATGCGAGGGCTGGTAATGAGCATGGTTTCAAACCCCATCGACGCGCTGTTGAAAGGTAACTACATCGGGATCCTGGTGTGGGCAATTGGCCTCGGTTTCGCACTGCGTCACAGTAACGAAACCACCAAAAACCTAGTCAACGATATGTCGAATGCCGTCACCTTTATGGTGAAACTGGTGATTCGCTTCGCACCAATCGGTATTTTTGGGCTGGTTTCTTCAACGCTGGCAACCACCGGTTTCTCCACGCTGTGGGGCTACGCGCAACTGCTGGTCGTGCTGGTTGGCTGTATGCTGCTGGTAGCACTGGTGGTTAACCCACTGCTGGTATGGTGGAAAATTCGTCGTAACCCGTTCCCGCTGGTGCTGCTGTGCCTGCGCGAAAGCGGCGTGTACGCCTTCTTCACTCGTAGCTCCGCAGCGAACATTCCGGTGAATATGGCGCTGTGTGAAAAGCTGAATCTGGATCGCGATACCTATTCCGTTTCTATCCCGCTGGGGGCCACCATCAATATGGCTGGCGCAGCAATCACCATTACGGTGTTGACGCTGGCTGCGGTTAATACGTTGGGTATTCCGGTCGACCTGCTCACAGCGCTGCTGTTGAGCGTGGTGGCTTCTCTGTGTGCCTGTGGCGCATCCGGCGTGGCGGGGGGGTCTCTGCTGCTAATCCCGCTGGCCTGTAATATGTTCGGTATTTCGAACGATATCGCCATGCAGGTGGTTGCCGTCGGCTTTATCATCGGCGTATTGCAGGACTCCTGCGAAACTGCGCTGAACTCTTCAACTGACGTGCTGTTCACTGCGGCTGCTTGCCAGGCAGAAGACGGTCGTCTGGCAAATAGCGCCCTGCGTAATTAATATTTAACCCCTTTCGTCTACGGTGGAAGGGGTTTTCTCTACTTTAAAAGGATCAATTCCCCTTTTCTGCATCCGCCAGAAACGAATGATATTCAGGCCATTCATTAGCAGAAAACTGCCCTCAATCATCGTGCCACCAATCGACCCCGCCCAGAAGTTGTGGATCACCCAGCAACACGTTGAAAACCACATCACACAGCGCATGGTCAGCCCTTTACAGCGGAACAGCGCCCAGGTACTGACAATCGTGCCAATAACTGGCAATAGTTCAACAGGATGATGGAACTTCGCAAGGCCGATTCCACCAGTCAACACAATAAAAATCGCCATGACCCATAAGCTGCGCGTGCGTAAGGTAATCAGCGTACGAATGGCATTAAGGATGGCACTGGCACCGGCGGGATAGGTGCCCAGAAGAAAAAAATGTACGCCAATAACGGCGCTATAGACCGAAAGCTGCTTTTTAAAGCGACGTTCGTCACGGTTGAAAAATGTTGTGATACCAATCAGAAAGGCGATGACGCCCACGCCCTGGGCCAGCCAATACGCGGTCATGATAAATCCTTAGCAGGTCTGGACAAGCAAACGGCGCTTCGAGTTAGAAACGCCGCTTCAGATTACTGACAAAGTGCATCTCATTTCTTGCCGGATGCGGCGTAAACGCCTTATCCGGCCTACAAGACTGTGATATTGCAAATGGCTCGTAGACCTGATAAGCGAAGCGCATCAGGCAATTGTGCGTTTATCAACAATCTTACACATCGTTTTTTATTAACAACTCATTTCGACTTTATAGCGTTACGCCGCTTTTGAAAATCGCCAGTTCGCGGAAGTCGTTACGCTCGTTACAGGTTTGCTTACCGTTGGCAAACTCAACGATGGTATCGATGAATTCTTCCAGCAACTGTGGCATCGCTTTACCGTGGATCAGCTGACCCGCGTCAAAGTCGATCCAGTGTTTTTTCTTCGCCGCCAGTTCACTGTTGGTGGCGATTTTCACCGTCGGCACAAATCCACCATACGGCGTGCCACGACCGGTACTGAACAGCACCATATGGCAGCCCGCCCCCGCCAGAGCGCTGGTCGCTACGGCATCGTTACCCGGTGCGCTTAACAAGTTCAGCCCCGGCGTTTTCAGACGCTCGCCGTAACGCAGCACGTCAACCACTACACTGGAACCCGCTTTCTGGGTACAACCAAGAGATTTATCTTCCAGCGTGGTGATCCCGCCTGCCTTGTTCCCCGGTGATGGGTTTTCGTAGATCGGCTGGTCATGCGCAATAAAATACTGCTTGAAGTCATTGACCATGGTGACCAGTTTTTCAAACGTTGCTTCATCACGGCAATGGTCCATCAGCAACTGCTCTGCGCCAAACATCTCCGGCACTTCGGTCAGTACGGTAGTACCACCGTTAGCAATCACGTAGTCAGAGAAACGCCCCAACATCGGGTTAGCGGTAATACCGGAAAGACCGTCAGAACCACCGCACTCCAGACCAAACTTCAGTTCGCTGAGTTTGCCTGGCTCGCGTTTGTCGTTGCGCATCACGTTATACAACTGATGCAAATGCTCTATCCCGGCCTCGATCTCATCATCCTGCTGTTGGCAGATCATGAAATGAACACGTTCAGGATCGATATCGCCCAGCGTTTCACGGAATGCGGCAACCTGGTTGTTTTCACAGCCCAGGCCAATCACCAACACTGCGCCCGCGTTCGGGTGGCGCACCATGTTTTGCAGCATGGTGCGGGTATTAATGTGATCGTCACCTAACTGCGAACAGCCGTAGGTGTGGCTGAAGAGGAACACGCCGTCAGTACCTTCGGCGTTATTGGTCTCTTTCAGAAAACGGTTCTGGATCTGTCGTGCGATGCCGTTAACACAGCCCACGGTTGGCAGGATCCACAGCTCGTTACGCACCCCGACATCGCCGTTAGCGCGACGATAGATCTGCACTTCACGATCTGCCGCTTGCGCAGGCAGATCCTGAAAATCAGGTTGATAGCGATACTGATCCAGATCGCTCAGATTCGTGCGCGTATTGTGGGCGTGAACGTGTTCCCCCGCCGCAATATCTGCCAATGCATAACCAATCGGCAGGCCATATTTAATGACGTTGGCCCCTTTTGCGATCTCCGTTAACGCAAATTTATGTCCACGAGCGATATCCTGGCGCAGCGTCACAGTCTGGTTATCGACACTGACTTCTGTGCCTTCAGCCAAATCTGCTAAAGCGACCGCGACGTTATCCAGCGCATGGATCTTGATGTATTGCATATCAACCCCAGACCTTAGTTCAGTTCAATGGCGAAGTAGTCACGCGCATTGTTAAAGCAAATATTTTTCACCATCTCGCCCAGCAGATTGATGTCCGCAGGTGCTTCGCCCGCTTCCACCCAGCGACCGATCATCTGGCACAGAATGCGACGGAAGTATTCGTGGCGGGTGTATGACAGGAAGCTACGGCTGTCAGTCAGCATACCAACAAAGCGGCTCAACAGACCGAGCTGCGCCAGTTGGGTCATCTGACGTTCCATACCGTCTTTCTGGTCGTTAAACCACCAGCCGGAACCGAACTGCATTTTGCCCGGCATACCTTCACCCTGGAAGTTACCGATCATGGTGCCCAGCACTTCGTTATCGCGCGGGTTCAGGCAGTAGAGAATGGTTTTCGGCAACAGATTTTCTTCGTTCTGTTTGCTCAGCAGCTTAGACAACTCTTCTGCCATCGGACGGTCGTTGATGGAGTCAAAGCCAACATCCGGCCCCAGCAGTTTGAACTGACGCAGGTTGTTATTACGCAGCGCGCCAATGTGATACTGCTGTACCCAGCCGCGACGTGCATATTCGGCACCAAGGAACACCAGCACCGCCGTTTTGAACTGTGCCACTTCGTGCTCGCTCAGGGTTTCGCCTGCCAGACGGCGCGCCAGAATGCCGTCCAGTTCCGCTTCGTTCGCTTCGGCAAACATCACCACGTCCAGCGCGTGGTCAGACACTTTACAGCCGTGAGCCGCGAAGTGATCCAGACGTTTGGTCAGGGCAGTTTGCAGGTCTGCAAAGCGGCGAATGTCGGTATCGGAAACTTCGCCCAGCTTCGTCATGTAGTCGTTAAAGGTCGCCTGTTCGATGTTGAAGGCTTTATCCGGACGCCAGCTCGGCAGCACTTTAATGGTGAAAGAGCCGTCTTTGGCGATCTCAGCGTGATGCTCCAGAGAATCGATCGGGTCATCGGTGGTGCCGACCATTTTCACGTTCATCTGCTGCATGATGCCACGCGCGGAGAAGTTATCCTGCGCCAGCAGTTCGTTACATTCGTTCCAGATTTCGTCAGCGGTTGACGGGGAAAGCAATTTGCCGGTGATACCAAACGGACGGCGCAGTTCGAGGTGCGTCCAGTGGTATAACGGGTTGCCGATAGTATGTGGAACGGTTGCCGCCCAGGCGTCAAATTTTTCACGATCGGACGCATCACCGGTGCACAGACGCTCAGCCACACCGTTGGTACGCATAGCGCGCCATTTGTAGTGATCGCCTTTCAGCCAGATGTCATACAGGTTTTTAAAACGATAGTCTTCCGCAATTTGCTGCGGCGGCAAATGGCAATGGTAATCGAAAATCGGCTGGTCTTTTGCGTAGTCGTGATACAGACGGCGGGCAAATTCGGTATCTAACAGGAAATCTTCAGTCATAAACGGAGTCATTTTCGTCTTCCTCTCAACGAGTGAGTCAGGTTGCTTATGGGTGCGATGCTGACAAAGTTATCACACCAATTTCCAGAGTCAGAAGATATTTTCGTGAGTTAGATCAATAAACGTAGTTAAAAAAATTACTCTCAATGTGGTAAATCTCGCTGCAGGCCGCGCCAGTACTGGCCTCGCTGTCATCAGGTAATGTCCCTACAGATATTCGCACATTTGTGATGGCTCTCACCTTTTAAAGTTGTATGACAAGTTATCTTTCTGCCGTCGTAAATCATAAGTCGACGGAATGTAAATTGCCGATTCATTCACTTACTAGATGAATCGGGTTAGTCGGTACGGAAGCCGAATTAGCACGAAACGTTCATGGCAACGTTCGGGGCGTGCCGGTTTTTTTTCGGTTACCCGGTCGTAACTAACATCTTCAGCCTCTGGCGGGATGATGGCCGCGCTTCCTGCGGATATAACAAAACGATGAGGTTTTACATGCGTAAAATTAAAGGGTTACGTTGGTATATGATCGCACTGGTGACGCTCGGCACCGTGCTTGGTTACCTGACGCGTAACACTGTGGCGGCAGCTGCGCCAACTCTGATGGAAGAGTTAAACATCTCCACCCAACAGTATTCCTATATCATCGCAGCCTATTCTGCTGCTTATACGGTCATGCAACCGGTAGCGGGTTACGTACTGGATGTGCTGGGTACGAAAATCGGTTACGCAATGTTTGCTGTACTGTGGGCTGTGTTCTGTGGCGCAACCGCGCTGGCAGGTAGCTGGGGAGGCCTGGCAGTTGCTCGTGGTGCGGTAGGTGCTGCGGAAGCGGCGATGATCCCGGCGGGTCTGAAAGCCAGTTCCGAATGGTTCCCGGCAAAAGAGCGTTCTATCGCAGTCGGTTACTTTAACGTGGGATCTTCCATTGGTGCGATGATTGCGCCGCCGCTGGTGGTATGGGCAATTGTGATGCACAGCTGGCAGATGGCATTCATTCTCTCCGGTGCGCTGAGCTTTATCTGGGCGATGGCATGGCTGATTTTCTATAAACATCCACGCGACCAGAAACATCTGACCGATGAAGAACGTGACTACATTATTAATGGTCAGGAAGCCCAGCACCAGGTTGGCGCGGCGAAGAAAATGTCCGTTGGTCAGATCCTGCGTAACCGTCAGTTCTGGGGTATCGCGCTGCCGCGTTTCCTGGCAGAACCGGCCTGGGGTACTTTTAACGCGTGGATCCCGCTGTTCATGTTTAAAGTTTACGGCTTTAACCTGAAAGAGATCGCGATGTTCGCCTGGATGCCGATGCTGTTTGCGGACCTCGGTTGTATCCTCGGTGGTTACCTACCGCCGCTGTTCCAGCGTTGGTTTGGTGTGAACCTGATCGTTTCCCGTAAGATGGTTGTAACGCTGGGTGCAGTGCTGATGATTGGCCCGGGTATGATTGGTCTGTTCACCAACCCGTATGTTGCGATTATGCTGCTGTGTATCGGTGGTTTTGCTCACCAGGCACTGTCTGGCGCGCTGATTACCCTCTCTTCTGACGTGTTCGGTCGTAACGAAGTGGCAACGGCGAACGGTTTAACCGGGATGTCCGCATGGCTGGCAAGTACGCTGTTTGCGCTGGTTGTAGGTGCCCTGGCTGACACCATCGGCTTCAGCCCGCTGTTCGCGGTACTGGCGGTATTTGACCTGCTGGGTGCGCTGGTTATCTGGACCGTGTTGCAGAATAAACCAGCAATTGAGGTAGCGCAGGAAACACATAAGGATCCCGCAGCGCAACATTAACGCTTAGCGTAAGTTGTAATGACGAAGCCGCCTTTTCAGGCGGCTCATATTGTTGACAACGTGCGCGTTGTTCATGCCGGATGCGGCGTGAACGCCTTATCCGGCCTACAAAAACAGGCAATTTCAACAGATTGCAGAGATTACGTAGGCCTGATAAGCGTAGCGCATCAGGCAATTTTGCGTTTGCCACCATTTTCAGGCAGCTCATATTATTGACAACGTGCGCGTTGTTCATGCCGGATGCGGCGTGAACGCCTTATCCGGCCTACAAAACCATACAATTTCAACAGATTGTAGAGATTACGTAGGCCTGATAAGCGTAGCGCATCAGGCAATTTTGCATTTGTCATCATTTTCTGGCGGCTCATATTATTGACAACGTGCGCGTTGTTCATGCCGGATGCGGCGTGAACGCCTTATCCGGCCTACAAAAACATCAATATCAATAGATTGTAGAGATTACGTAGGCCTGATAAGCGTAGCGCATCAGGCAATTTTGCGTTTGCCATCATTTTCAGGCGGCTCATATTATTGACAACGTGCGCGTTGTTCATGCCGGATGCGGCGTGAACGCCTTATCCGGCCTACAAAAACATCAATATCAATAGATTGTAGAGATTACGTAGGCCTGATAAGCGTAGCGCATCAGGCAATTTTGCATTTGCCATCATTTTCTGGCGGCTCATATTATTGACAACGTGCGCGTTGTTCATGCCGGATGCGGCGTGAACGCCTTATCCGGCCTACAAAAACATCAATTTCAACAGATTGTAGAGATTACGTAGGCCTGATAAGCGTAGCGCATCAGGCAATTTTGCGTTTGCCATCATTTTCAGGCGGCTCATATTGTTGACAACGTGCGCGTTGTTCATGCCGGATGCGGCGTGAACGCCTTATCCGGCCTACAAAAACAGGCAATTTCAACAGATTGTAGAGATTACGTAGGCCTGATAAGCGTAGCGCATCAGGCAATTTTGCATTTGTCACCATTTTCTGGCGGCTCATATTATTGACAACGTGCGCGTTGTTCATGCCGGATGCGGCGTGAACGCCTTATCCGGCCTACAAAAACATCAATTTCAACAGATTGTAGAGATTACGTAGGCCTGATAAGCGTAGCGCATCAGGCAATTTTGCATTTGTCACCATTTTCTGGCGGCTCATATTATTGACAACGTGCGCGTTGTTCATGCCGGATGCGGCGTGAACGCCTTATCCGGCCTACAAAACCATACAATTTCAACAGATTGTAGAGATTACGTAGGCCTGATAAGCGTAGCGCATCAGGCAATTTTGCATTTGTCACCATCTTCAGCCGCCTTTTCAGGCGGCTTCATTATCACCGGAGGCGACGCTGAAGCGTCGGTCCGACCTGAGGTGGATTAATTGATGGTAGGTAAGGACGGGGTAAATATCACTGACAATTTCCCCATATAGTATCCGGCCTGTTTATCCATCACACTGAATTTATCGACCGCCAGGGTTAATGGTGTGGGGACACACATAACAGCATAACGAATGCCTGGTAGTACCACCGGGCGAACATGTTTCAGGTTAATACTGTTCCAGACCATATTTTCATTATTACGTACGTCTATTTGCCCCCCCGTTTCCGGGTTATACATTTTTACCCGATAATCAATACGTTCTGCGTCATCAGTTGTTGTTCCACCCTGGCGATAAATAGAAAAGTAGCCATCTTTGCGTCCTGCAGCCAGACGACCTTCATCTTTGAGCTGGATTTCATAACTGATGGCATTACCATTAAAGCCATCGTACAGACACATATCTAGCATCGTCAGATCTTGTGCATAGTTGCTGCCGTTGACGCTGCCCGTTGGGTGCAAATCCAACTGTACCCGTGGTGTGGCGTGAGCAAATTCAGGGAAGAACACGTCAATATGGTTTGGGTCGAGCGTATTCAGCGTAATATTGGCGATTTGACGTACTCCCCGCCCTAAAGGGCGAGGATTCTTGTTTCGCGGAGCCGAACCTAAGCCG
>NZ_PTRE01000193.1 GCF_002965065.1 Escherichia sp. MOD1-EC7003 | reverse complement strand
GGACATTATTTTTGTAGAGCCGGAGGAAACAGACCAGACGGTTTAAATGAGCCGGTTACGCATATAAGGTCACTCGGATGGGATTTTATCGGTCGTGTCAGGGGAAATATCCAGATGCAGCTGGACAGCAAAGGTGAGTGCTGGTTCAGGCGTCAGGAATTACAGGCCAGAAGCAAACCAGAATATCTGGGGACGGGTACACTTGCCCGTTCGGAATATGCCCGGTGTGATGGCCATTTTTATTTGCATAAAAAAGAGCCGAAAGGCCGGAAGAATCGCCGCTCACGTTGCCGCATAGAGCGTAAATTCCCAAATAAAGGATGGACGTTCTTCGGCAAAAGAAACGTGGCTTATCTTTAGCAGTACGAATGACTTTAAACCTCGGAAAATAATGAAATTTAAAAGC
>NZ_PTRE01000192.1 GCF_002965065.1 Escherichia sp. MOD1-EC7003 | reverse complement strand
CGCGTAGCACTGCCGACTGAATAACACATCCCCGTCAATACGGTTCTTGCTGCACGCTTACCTCTGATTTAGGATGCGCAAAAAACTCATCCGGTGCAGCTTGTTCCACTATCTCCCCACGATCCATAAAAATCACCCGGTCAGCGACGGTTCGCGCAAACCCCATTTCATGCGTTATGCACAGCATCGTCATACCTGACTGCGCCAGCCCAATCATCGTATTCAGCACTTCTTTTACCATCTCCGGATCTAGCGCCGACGTAGGTTCGTCAAACAGCATGATCTTTGGTTTCATACAAAGTGAACGCGCTATGGCAACGCGTTGTTGCTGACCACCAGAAATCTGTCCGGGAAACTTCTGTGCATGTTCAGCAATTCTCACCCGCTCAAGATAATGCATCGCCAGAGCCTCAGCCTCTTTCTTTGGCATCTTACGTACCCAAATCGGTGCCAGGGTACAGTTCTGTAAAACGGTCAGATGAGGGAAGAGATTGAAATGCTGAAAAACCATTCCCACTTCCTGTCTGACACGCTCAATATTGCGGATATCTTCGTTAAGTTCGATGCCATCCACCACGATCCGTCCCTGTTGATGTTCTTCCAGATGATTAATACAACGAATGGTTGTCGATTTCCCCGAACCAGAAGGGCCACACAGTACTATTCGTTCTCCCGGTTGCACGGTTAAATTTATATTTTTCAGAACATGGAATTGTTCATACCATTTATTGACGTTTTCCAGCGTAATCATCGCATTAGCAGGTTGCGGTAAAATTTGACTCATAGTGTCCTCAATGCGGTGTACGCCCGGTGTTAAAACGTTTTTCCAGATGTTGGCTATAACGTGACATGCTGAAACAGAAGATCCAATAGATCAGTGCGGCGAAAACATACCCTTCCGTCGACATACCCAACCAGGCTGGATCAACGGTTGCCTGCTGCACACTACTGAAAAGATCGAACAGCCCGATGATGATCACCAGACTGGTATCTTTGAAGAGTGCGATGATGGTATTTACCAGCCCAGGAATTACCAGCTTCAACGCCTGTGGCAGAATAACCAGCCCCTGAGTTTTCCAGTAACCCAATGCCAGCGACTCTGCTGCTTCGTATTGCCCTTTAGGCAGCGCTTGTAATCCACCTCGCACGACTTCCGCAACATATGCTGACTGAAACAGAATGACTCCAACCAGTGCGCGGATCAGTTTGTCGATACTGGTGCCTTCTGCCATAAACAACGGCAGCATGACCGAAGACATAAACAAAACGGTGATTAGCGGTACGCCACGCCAGAACTCGATAAAAATGACCGATAAGATACGCACAATCGGCATATGGGAGCGGCGACCTAACGCCAGTAAGATCCCCCACGGTAGCGCTCCTGCAATCCCAACTGATGCAATAATTAAAGTTAGCGTCAGTCCGCCCCATTGCCGGGTTTCAACCCGCTCAAGACCAAGAAACCCGCCATACATCAGCCACCAGACAATCAGTGGGTAAATCACCGCCCATACCGCAATATAACGACCGCGATGTGGGAGTATTTTCCAGAACATTGGCACGATAGAAACAAGGCCAATCAGTAATGCCTGGTTAATTCGCCAGCGTTGGTCGTGTGGGTAAAGCCCATACATAAACTGACCGAAGCGTTCGTGGATAAAGACCCAACAAGCCCCGGCTTTAGTGCAGTCGGCCCGTGTTGAACCGACCCAGTCGGCCTGTAAAAAAGCCCAGTTCAGCAGCGGTGGGATCAGCTCCCACATCAACCATAAGCAGCCAATAGTCAGCAGGCTATTGCTCCAGTTGGAGAACAGATTTTTGCGCATCCACACGATAGCGCGGCCTGAGTTGTGGCTCGCCGGGCGCGAGGGATGAGACAGCAATACTTTTGTCATCATGACTCCTTAGCGTTCAACGATCGCGATGCGGCGGTTATAGATATTCATCAACAGCGAGATTGTCAGGCTGATAATCAGATAGACCGACATAGTCATGGCTATCGTCTCGATGGCTTGCCCGGTCTGGTTCAGCACGGTGCCAGCAAACAACGAAACCATATCCGGATAGCCAATAGCGGCGGCAAGAGAGGAGTTTTTGACGATGTTGAGATACTGGCTGGTTAACGGTGGAATAATCACTCGCAGTGCCTGGGGAATAATGACCTGGCGTAGCGTAACCGGGTTAGGTAATCCCAGTGACCGAGCTGCTTCGTGTTGACCATAAGGCACGGCCTGGATCCCGGCGCGGATAATCTCGGCGATAAATGCCGAGGTATAAACCGAAAGCGCCAGCGTTAAGGCTGCCAGTTCAGGAATTAAAACCATCCCGCCGCGGAAATTAAAACCTTGTAGGGCGGGAACATTCCATTGCAGTGCCGCACCAAAAAGCCACTGTGCCAGTAAAGGTAAGCCAATGATCAACATAACGGTGGTCGGCCAGGTTCGACGCAGTTGTCCGGTCTTTATCTGGTGCGTTTTATTAAAATGGAATAGTCCAACAGAAATGGCTATAGCAATAACAACAGTCAGGATAAACGCAATAAATCCGTCTCCCGGCTGCGGCGACGGAATATAAAGCCCACGATTGCTCAAAAAGGCCAGATCAAACGCACTCGCTGCCTGGCGTGGTCCGGGCAAATTGCGCAACACGGCAAAGTACCAGAAGAAGATTTGCAGCAGTGGGGGAATATTACGGAAGATCTCAATATAAATTGTGGAAAGCTTTCGTAGCAGCCAGTTATCCGAAAGTCTCGCCAGACCGATAAAGAAGCCCAGAACAGAAGCGAATACCATACATAATGCTGAAACCAGTAGAGTATTGAGTAAGCCAACAATAAAAACGCGTCCGTAGGTGTCGCCCTGCTGGTAATCGATCAAATGCTGGACAATACCGAAGCCAGCGCCGCGATCCAGAAAGGCAAAACCTGAAGTAATGCCACGATTACTGAGATTTGTTACGGTGTTGTGAAATAACCAACCAATAATGCCGACAACAGCAACAACGGCAAGGATCTGGAATAACCAGGCGCGAACCGTAGGGTTGGCAAAGGAGAGTGAGCCTTTAACGGTTGAGCGGCGATGAGACATAGAAACCTCGAAAACCATAACGCTGAAGAGAGCGCCGCCGTAGCGACGCTCGTTACCTCATACCGACTTAACGCACGGGCGGCGCGTACTGAATACCGCCGTTATTCCAGAGATTATTTTGCCCACGTTTAATCTTCAGCGAGCTTTCTGAACCTACGTTACGCTCAAAAATTTCCGAGTAGTTACCCACTTGTTTGATGATGTTATAGGCCCATTTATTATCCAGCTTCAGATCCTTGCCGTAATCGCCTTCTTTACCCAGCAGGTGCGCCATATCAGGCGTTGCTGGATTAGATGCTTTTTCATCGACGTTCTGGGAGTTGATGCCCATCTCTTCAGCATTCAGCATGGCGAAAAGCGTCCAACGTACAATCGAGAACCATTCATCATCGCCACGACGAACTACTGGACCAAGCGGTTCTTTAGAGATAACTTCCGGTAAGACAATCCATTCCGCTGGGTTACTTAATTTGATGCGCAGGGCATACAGTTGTGATTGGTCCGAGGCCAGCGTATCGCAGCGACCAGATTCCAGTGCCTTCGCTGATTCGTCAGAGCGATCGAAAGTCACTGGTGTGTACTTCATATTGTTTGCCTTGAAGTAATCGGCAACGTTGAGTTCGGTATCAGTACCCGCCTGAATACAGACGGTAGCGCCATCCAGTTCTTTCGCGCTTTTTAAACCCGCTTTATCGTGCGTCAGGAAGCCAATGCCGTCGTAATAAGTGACGCCAGTAAATGCCATTCCCATACCCGCGTCGCGGGATGAAGTCCAGGTCGTATTGCGGGAGAGCAAGTCAACTTCACCAGATTGCAATGCCGTGAAGCGTTCTTTTGCGGTGAGCGGGGTATATTTCACTTTCGTTGTCAACGCCAAGATTATTGGCCGTTTTTCGCCATTTTTAATGTCCGCTATTGGTCATTA
>NZ_PTRE01000191.1 GCF_002965065.1 Escherichia sp. MOD1-EC7003 | reverse complement strand
AAAACCTACCAGAATATGGTGTTGGTTTATTAGCGCTGATTTATGGGGATCCCTCAGCGCTGGGTGCGGGCTTGGTGTGATTTATGCGTCGTCCTGAATGTTGCTGATAGCTTACTCGATATTCTGAATCTGCTCGCGCATCTGCTCGATCAACACTTTCAGCTCGATGGCAGAATTCGTCACTTCGGCATTGATAGACTTCGATGCCAGCGTGTTCGACTCGCGGTTGAACTCCTGCATCATAAAGTCCAGACGACGACCAACGGCTTCTTTTTTCTTCAGAATGTTGTAGGTCTCTTTGACATGCGCTTCGAGGCGGTCAAGCTCTTCGGCAACGTCAATTCGTTGCGCCAGCAGTACCAGTTCCTGTTCCAGACGGTTATTTTCCAGCTGTACCTGGGCATCTTCCAGCTTCGCGACCAGACGCTCACGCTGCCATTGCAGGATTTCCGGCATATGGGCGCGGACTTTGACCACTTCGGCGGTAACACCTTCCAGACGCTGCTCGATCAATGCCTTCAGCGCCTGACCTTCGGTTTCGCGCGCGATGATAAAATCGTCCAGCGTACCATCCAACGCCGCGAGAATTTCAGCGGCAATCGCGTCGAGATCCTGCTCCTGGGCTGCCATCACACCTGGCCAGCGGAGAATATCAACCGGGTTAATTTCCCCTTCGTCGCTCTGCATTTTTACCCAGTTCGCGGCAGTTACCAGCTGTTTAGCCAGTTTTTCGTTGAGGATCAGCTCACCTTGCGCGCTGACATCTGGCTCATAGCGCAGGGTACATTCCACTTTACCGCGCGTCAGGCGAGAACGGATACGCTCGCGAACGACAGGTTCAAGGCTACGGAACTGCTCCGGCAGACGAAAGTAAGTTTCCAGATAACGCTGGTTTACCGAGCGCATTTCCCAGGTTGCGCTCCCCCATTCACCCTTGATTTCACGCCGGGCGTAGGCGGTCATACTGCGGATCATAGACGTTCCTGTTTGTAAAAGGAGAGGTGGTAAGGATTATAGCTATCGATGCCTTGTCAGGATAGGAATAACCGCCGGAAGTCCGTATAATGCGCAGCCACATTTGTTTCAAGCCGGAGATTTCAATATGCGTCCAGCAGGCCGTAGCAATAATCAGGTGCGTCCCGTTACCCTGACTCGTAATTATACAAAACATGCAGAAGGCTCGGTGCTGGTCGAATTTGGCGATACCAAAGTGTTGTGTACCGCCTCTATTGAAGAAGGCGTGCCGCGTTTCCTGAAAGGCCAGGGGCAGGGCTGGATCACCGCAGAGTACGGTATGCTGCCGCGTTCTACCCATACCCGTAATGCTCGTGAAGCGGCGAAAGGTAAGCAGGGTGGACGCACAATGGAAATCCAGCGTCTGATCGCCCGTGCTCTTCGCGCGGCTGTAGATTTGAAAGCTCTCGGTGAGTTCACCATTACGCTGGACTGCGACGTACTTCAGGCTGATGGTGGCACGCGCACCGCTTCGATTACGGGTGCCTGCGTGGCGCTGGCAGATGCGCTACAGAAGCTGGTGGAAAACGGCAAACTGAAAACCAATCCAATGAAAGGGATGGTAGCCGCGGTTTCTGTCGGGATTGTGAACGGCGAAGCGGTTTGCGATCTGGAATACGTTGAAGACTCTGCCGCAGAGACCGACATGAACGTAGTGATGACCGAAGACGGGCGCATCATTGAAGTGCAGGGGACGGCAGAAGGCGAGCCGTTCACCCACGAAGAGCTACTCACCTTGTTGGCGCTGGCCCGAGGGGGAATCGAATCCATTGTAGCGACGCAGAAGGCGGCGCTGGCAAACTGATTTTTAAGGCGACTGACGAGTCGCCTTTTTTTTGTCTGTAGAAAAGTAAGATGAGGAACGAAGGCATGAAACCATATCAGCGCCAGTTTATTGAATTTGCGCTTAGTAAGCAGGTGTTAAAGTTTGGCGAGTTTACGCTGAAATCCGGGCGCAAAAGCCCCTATTTCTTCAACGCCGGGCTGTTTAATACCGGGCGCGATCTGGCTCTGTTAGGCCGTTTTTACGCTGAAGCGTTAGTGGATACTGGCATTGAGTTTGATCTGCTGTTTGGCCCTGCTTACAAAGGGATCCCGATTGCGACTACTACTGCGGTGGCGCTGGCAGAGCATCATGACCTGGACCTGCCGTACTGTTTTAACCGCAAAGAAGCAAAAGATCACGGTGAAGGCGGCAATCTGGTTGGGAGCGCGTTACAAGGGCGCGTAATGCTGGTGGATGATGTGATCACCGCCGGAACGGCGATTCGCGAGTCGATGGAAATTATTCAGGCTAACGGCGCAACGCTGGCTGGCGTGTTGATTTCGCTCGATCGTCAGGAACGTGGTCGTGGCGAAATTTCGGCGATTCAGGAAGTTGAGCGTGATTACAGCTGCAAAGTGATCTCTATCATCACTCTGAAAGATCTGATTGCCTACCTGGAAGAGAAGCCAGAAATGGCAGAACATCTGGCGGCGGTTAAGGCCTATCGCGAAGAGTTTGGCGTTTAAAAATATGCGCTGCGCAAGTTTTTACTGTGTGCAGCGTAATGTGTTTTTAGATATTGTGTTAATCTGCTTTCGCCAGCAGTGGCAATAGTGTTTCCGGCCTTTTGTTCAGGCAGGTCGGCGAGTCGCCGACTTAACGCCAGTAGTTTGTTCATATACCCAAAGTTGCTCCATTGTACCTCAGCACGCTTCGCGTGCGTCGCGCTGACGCGCTCAGTACATTTACGCGCCTTCGGGATGGTTTGATGGTATTGCCGCTGCTGGCGTCCTATTTTGACCGCATGGTGTGGAGAGTGAAATGGATGCTACCCAGATAACCCTTCTGGCACTCGATTTGTTCAGCTCACCGGGTTGGAGCGCTGATAAAGAAATACAGCGGCTTTATGCGCTCAGTAATAATGCCGGACGACACTACCGACGTATTATTCTTTCTAAACGCAACGGTGGTAAGCGGGTAGTGTTCGCTCCTGATTATTTACTCAAAACCGTACAGCGCAACATCCTTAAGAATGTCCTGTCGCGATTTCCGCTTTCCCCTTTTGCTACCGCTTACCAGCCGGGTCGCACAATCATCAGTAATGCGCAGCCTCACTGCCAACAGTCACAGATACTGAAGCTTGATATAGAAAACTTTTTCGATAGCATTAACTGGTTATCGGTCTGGCGTGTGTTTCGCCAGGCACAGCTGCCATGTAATGTGGTAACTATGCTGACTTGGCTTTGTTGTTATAACGACGCGTTACCGCAGGGTGCGCCGACCTCGCCTGCTATTTCCAATCTTGTGATGCGGCGTTTTGACGAGTGCATTGGGGCCTGGTGTCAGGCACGGGGGATTATCTATACTCGTTACTGTGATGACATGACCTTTTCCGGTAGTTTCAATGCCCGCCAGGTTAAAAATAAAGTGTGCGGATTATTAGCGGAGATGGGCCTGAATCTTAATCAGCGCAAAAGTTGCCTGGTCGCTGCCTGTAAGCGCCAGCAGGTAACCGGGATTGTCGTTAATGACAAACCGCAGCTTCCCCGCGAATCGCGGAGGGGACTGCGCCAGGAGGTGCACTTGTGTGAAAAATATGGCGTCATTTCACATCTCAGTCGTCGTGGTGAACTTGACTTGTCTGCCGATACACATGTCCAGGCCACGGGGTATCTTTATGCTTTGCAGGGAAGAATCAACTGGTTGTTACAAATCAATCCTGATGATGAGGCGTTTAAACAGGCGAGAGAGAGTGTAAAGCGGCTACTGATTACACAAAAATAAGAAAAGCGTCAGGCAGATGTTTCTGCCTGAACGTTTGGTAGAGAATTACTGTAACTGCGCGGCAATCAACGGCCAGCGGGCGTCAAAATCATCCGTCGGGCGGTATTTAAATTCGCTACGGACAAAACGCGATAACACGCCTTCGCAGAAAGCCAGAATTTGGCTTGCCAGCAACGTTTCATCGGTGGTGTAACCTTCACCTTCACGCATTCTCTTTTCACGTAATACCTGACGCAGCTGCGCTTCAATACGCTCGAACAGTTGGTTGATGCGCCCTTGCAGGCGGTCCTGTTCGAACATTAGCGCATGACCGGTGAGGATGCGGGTCAGGCCAGGATTACGCTCGCCAAAACCGAGAAGCAGCAACACAATCAGACGCAGGCGCGCAGTGGTGTCTTTCTCATCTTTCAGAATCAGGTTGATGCGAGTAATCAGGCTATCTTCGATAAACTCAATCAGGCTATCGAACATGCGGGTCTTACTGGGGAAGTGGCGATACAGTGCCGCTTCTGAAACGCCGACAGAGGCGGCCAGTTTTGCCGTCGTGATACGCTGGCTTCCATCGCTGGATTCCAGCATCAGCGCCAGAGACTGAAGTATTTCTTCGCGACGGTTCCTTTTCGCAGTTTGTTTTTCTGCCATGTTAAAAAATACCCCTGAAAATAAGCACTTGCCAGGCGGCACCCACGCTATGACCGCAAACGAAATGTTTGCGGCTATGTTATGACGTTATTCGGATGCGTATGTGTTACTGACGACCAGAGTGACCAAAGCCGCCTTCACCGCGGTCGGTGGCGTCGAAATCTTCCACCAGATTAAATTCAGCCTGTACTACTGGAACAAAAATCATCTGGGCGATGCGTTCGCCTGGTTGAATGGTGAAGCTGTCCTGACCACGGTTCCACACGGAAATCATCAACTGACCCTGATAGTCAGAATCGATCAATCCTACCAGGTTACCGAGCACGATACCGTGCTTATGTCCCAATCCGGAGCGCGGCAGCATCATTGCTGCCAGTGAAGGATCGGCAATATGAATCGCCAGCCCGGTCGGAACCAGAGTAGTGGCACCCGGTGCCAGTTCTACGGCGTCGTCGAGACAGGCGCGCAGGTCAAGTCCGGCAGAGCCAGAGGTGGCATAAGTCGGGAGCGGAAATTCCTTCCCAACGCGCGGGTCCAGAATCTTAACGTCGATTTTTTTCATCATAACGGGTCACGATCTCGTCGAGTAATAATTGGCCAAGGAGCTCTTTTCGCTCAAGCGGTAAGACTTTATCTCCGTCCTGCCAGAAAAGGTGTAATGCGTTGCTGTCGCTGTTAAAACCCTGAGTTGGCTGGGAAACATCGTTCGCGCAGATCAGATCAAGGTTTTTACGGATACGTTTTTGCCGGGCGTATTCTTCCACATTATTTGTTTCGGCGGCAAATCCAACGACGTACGGTCGATGGTCTTTTAGTGCGGCAACACCAGCGACGATATCGGGGTTTTTAACCATTTTTATTGTTAATTCATCACCCTGCGTGGCCTGCTTTTTGATTTTTTCAGGGGCCACGGTAGCAGCGCGATAATCTGCCACGGCGGCGCAACCGATAAAAATATTTTGCTGCTGTACAGAAGCATTCACGGCGGCTTCCATTTCCAGCGCAGTCATTACATCAACACGTTTAACAAACGGTGGCGTCGGTAACGAAACCGGACCTGATACCAGCGTGACGTTCGCGCCACGACGGGCAGCAGCAGCGGCGATAGCAAACCCCATCTTGCCGGAGCTGTGATTAGAGATATAACGCACCGGGTCAAGCGGTTCACGCGTCGGACCGGCGGTAATCATAATGTTCAAATCTTTCAGGTCGTTGACGGGCGGAAAATACGCTACCGCCATATCCACAATGGTTAACGGATCGAGCATTCGCCCCGGGCCGATATCACCACAAGCCTGACTGCCGCTGTCTGGCCCCCCGATAAGCAGACCACGCGAGGCAAGCACCTCTAAATTATGCTGGGGGGGGGCGGCACGGTACATTTGCTGGGT
>NZ_PTRE01000190.1 GCF_002965065.1 Escherichia sp. MOD1-EC7003 | reverse complement strand
CTGTAGTCTTTTGTTCCAAGAGACGCAAAACTCGCTGTGTACTCATTATCGTGATGGAGGTATTTACCAATCAGGTCAAAATAAGCCCCGGAATCAAAGAGTGCTGAAGCATACAACCCTCCCCCCACGGATTGGGTTTTTCCACTGAAGGCGTGGCTGCTTGCATTGCTGTCTGTATAGGTCAGTAATGCCCCCGTGAACAAATCCACTCCGTCCAGCTCATGCTTTCTGTCGGCACCAATCTGAACGTGAGTGTAGTTATCGCTGTAACCACCATCTGCCGAACCGGTACCGTTCATGATACGCGCCCAGACACCAGCATCCCCCTGAGTATCCCGCAGGTCACCCATACGCTTGTTCAGGTTATTGACCTCTGTCAGGAAGGATTTATAACCTGACGCCATAAAGTCCGTTGCGGTTTTCGAGGCACCGGCATCAGCAACTGTCTGATACCCTGTCAGCATCCATTTTGTGGCATTATCCGTTTTTTCTGTGCTGATTACCGGCGTGACATTACTGAAACCAATCTGCTGCGTTCCGGCTGTGAACGTTTTCTCGTCACTCCCTTTCGGTGCGGTAATTAACGTTACGTTCATTTCACTGGCTGGCTTGTTTAAAAAGTCGACCAGGACGGTATTATTACTGCCCGACAGTTTATTCGTGACATTCAGCTGGTCAGCCTGACTGTTGTTGGTATGCATCAGGAACGTGGAGTTATTGGCGTTAAGCTCTTTTACCTTCAGGGTGGTAAAGTCTTTCCCGCCTCCCAGTTCAACTCGTCCCCCCGCACTCTTCAGCGTTCCGATCGTTGAGTTTCCGTCAGAGTACCACAGAGCATTGTTCATATTTACCGTACTCTGCTCACCCGTAATACTGCCATTCAGAACAGCGTTATATCCCTTCATCAGGGAGCTGAATAACGGAGAATCTGTCTTCCCGACAGCATCACTGTCTCCCAGATTAATGGTTGCCGCCGTGGCTCCTGCATGAATATCCGAACTCAGATAGCCCATGTTTTTAACAGAAAGGCTGGCCTTATCCTCGAGGTTAATCCTTTCCGTTGTCGAAATCACAGGGGAGTAATACTCCTGTTTCTGCGCAGAAGGTGTTCCTGTCAGGGTCAGGGAGGCATTTTCTTTTACGTCCACAGCCCCGGTGCTGAAAATACCGCCCTGAGCCGTAAGTTTTGCTCCTTTTTCGAGGGTCAGGCTACTGTTGACAAAGCTGCCTGCACGGTCAAAAACAGCATTCTGAGAGGTCACACTCACGGAACTGTCATAAGCCTCAATACCACCGGTGAATTT
>NZ_PTRE01000189.1 GCF_002965065.1 Escherichia sp. MOD1-EC7003 | reverse complement strand
GCCCTGGAAAGTTGATCTGAGCTCTCAGTAAATATCAATACGGTTCTGACGAGCCGCTTACGTCTATATATAAACTTACGTTATATATCCTGAAAGCAGGAAAATCTTAAACTATGAGGGTAACGGGAGTGAGTACGCCCTCCCGCAGGAGAGCGTACGGAGTATCAGAGCGGATTCTTTTTGTTGCGAATCAGGTTGAGGCTTTCAACCGCAATAGAGAAGAACATCGCGAAGTAGATGTAACCTTTCGGTACGTGAATGTCGAAACTTTCCAGAATCAGGGTAAAGCCCACCAGAATCAGGAAAGAGAGTGCCAGCATTTTTACCGAAGGATGGCGTTCGACAAAATCACCAATCGAGCGCGCGGCGAACATCATCACGCCTACGGCAATCACCACTGCTGCCATCATAATAAACAGGTGATCTGACAGACCCACAGCGGTAATCACTGAGTCGAGGCTGAAGATAATATCCAGCAGCATAATCTGCACGATAGCGCCGAGGAACGAGGTGACGCGTGTTTTCAGTCCTTCCTCTTGACCTTCGATGGATTCGTGGATTTCCTTGCTGGATTTCCAGATAAGGAACAAGCCACCCAGAAGTAGAATCAAATCACGGGCAGAAATTTCCTGACTGAATATTGTAAAAAGCGGATTTGTCAGGCGCGTAACCCAGGCGATTGATGCCAGCAGCGCCAGACGCATAACCATGGCTCCAGCCAGCCCCAGACGGCGTGCATGAGCACGTTGTGCTGTGGGGAGCTTTGCCACCACCAGAGAAAGGAAAATGATATTGTCGATCCCAAGAACGATCTCCAGCAGCGTCAGCGTACCGAGCGCAAGCCAGGCGTTAGGATCGGTTATCCATGCAAATAACATCTAAAAAGCCCTGCCAAAAAAAATGAAGCGGTAATTATATGCCCGGAAAGCGGCAGGTCAAAGCGGATGGCTACTGGATCAGAAAATGACGGGCCAGTAGCGCACTGGTGAAATTCTTTTTCAAATAAAAGCCGCGTGGCAGCGTCAGAATCCGTTCGCCCCGGGCTCCAATGGCTTCGGTAAGCGCTTTCGCATTTGCTGCTTTCGGTCGTATCTGTAAATATTCCCCGTGGCGAGCGGTGATCCGCTCAACCTGACCGAGAACAATCATATCCATTAATTCTTCCCAGTCTTCGCGCAGTTGCCGGTCTTCCTCTTCATTCGGGCTCCACAGCAACGGTGACCCTACGCGACGCTGCGCCAGCGGAATGCTGCGCTCGCCTTCAACCGGTATCCACAGCACGCGTTTGAGTTTGTGGCGTACATGGCTGGTTTCCCAGGTCACTCCGCTATTTCCCGTTAAAGGGGCAACACAAACAAATGTTGTTTCCAGCGGACGACCAAGACTATCCACAGGAATAGTTTTAAGTTCCACGCCCAGAGCAGCAAAATCTTGCTCAGGTTTACTCCCTGCACTGGCACCTAGCCAGATCTCCAGTAACACGCCTATCCAGCCCTTATCGCGTTTTAAATTCTCTGGCGTAACCAGCCCGGCAAGTGCCGCCAGTTCTCCTAATGTATAACCAGAAAGTTGCTGTGCTTGCGCTAACAACTGTGCTTCAGTTTCGGGAGGAGAAGGCAGTGGGCGAGGTTGGGACATGTCGTGATACCTTGGTTAAAAAAAGAACAGCAATTCTGTGTCGAATATTCGCAGTGTAACTTTTTCCACATGCGTTGTTCAATTATCTGATTTATATTGTTTTTTAGGTTGTCGATAATCCAGTTGCGCAACACTGAAACGGGTTTTCCAAATCTGGTCACTGAAAATAAACAGGATCTTACACCATGTTATCCACAGAAAGCTGGGATAACTGTGAAAAACCTCCACTACTGTTTCCATTTACAGCCTTGACGTGCGACGAAACTCCAGTTTTTGGTGGTTCAGTGCTTAACTTAGTGGCACATTCTGTGGATAAATACGGCGTTGGTTGATCTTTCGCCAACCCGTAAAAGAGTGGTGTGACCGGGGTCACGAATTTCTCTATTTTATTACTCTGATTGCATGTAATGTATTGACTGATAATGAATATTTTAAAATGCCTATATCTGGTCTATTCAGAATGCTCGGGGTTTTCCCGTAGTAATTCCGTAGTTCTTCACAACTCTATCCACAGAAAAGGTGAATAAAAACGGCTATCCACCCCTTCCTCTGTTTATAACTCTGCACATAACTGTGAGGTATTCAATTGTTATTAGTGTGTAATGCCCTGCAGAGAGTGGTTTACCGTCTTCCAGGAGTATGAAACAATCATTCGTATATAAAGCTTTATTTTGAGGTAGTCCGGTGATTGATGACGATGGCTACCGCCCAAACGTAGGTATCGTGATTTGTAATCGCCAGGGGCAGGTAATGTGGGCCCGGCGATTTGGTCAGCACTCCTGGCAATTTCCGCAAGGTGGAATTAACCCCGGAGAATCCGCAGAACAGGCGATGTACCGTGAATTGTTTGAAGAAGTAGGATTAAGCCGCAAAGACGTTCGAATCCTTGCTTCAACGCGTAACTGGTTGCGCTACAAATTACCGAAACGTTTGGTGCGTTGGGACACGAAGCCGGTTTGTATCGGCCAAAAACAAAAATGGTTTCTCTTACAGCTGGTGAGCGGCGATGCAGAAATCAATATGCAAACCAGCAGCACACCAGAGTTTGACGGCTGGCGATGGGTAAGTTACTGGTATCCGGTCAGACAGGTGGTGTCATTTAAACGTGATGTCTACCGTAGGGTAATGAAAGAGTTCGCGAGTGTGGTGATGGCGCTGCAAGAAAATACGCCAAAACCACAAAACGCATCTGCTTATCGACGTAAAAGAGGTTAAGTCACGCCAATTATGCTCACTCGCCTGCGCGAAATAGTCGAAAAGGTAGCCAGCGCACCACGCCTGAATGAGGCGTTAAATATTCTGGTTACTGACATCTGTCTTGCGATGGATACCGAGGTCTGTTCGGTCTACCTGGCCGATCATGACCGACGTTGCTACTACCTGATGGCGACCCGGGGGCTGAAAAAACCACGCGGTCGCACTGTAACGCTCGCGTTTGATGAAGGGATCGTCGGTCTGGTTGGCAGGCTGGCGGAACCGATAAACCTTGCAGACGCGCAAAAGCACCCCAGCTTCAAATACATCCCCTCCGTAAAAGAAGAACGTTTCCGCGCGTTTTTAGGTGTGCCAATTATTCAACGTCGCCAGTTGCTTGGTGTACTGGTGGTACAGCAACGAGAGTTGCGTCAGTACGACGAAAGTGAAGAATCCTTCCTGGTTACGCTTGCCACCCAGATGGCAGCCATTCTTTCTCAGTCGCAGTTGACTGCCTTGTTTGGGCAATATCGCCAGACGCGTATCCGCGCATTACCGGCAGCGCCCGGTGTGGCGATTGCCGAAGGCTGGCAAGATGCAACATTACCCTTAATGGAACAGGTGTATCAGGCATCAACGTTGGATCCGGCACTAGAACGCGAGCGGCTGACCGGGGCGCTGGAAGAAGCGGCTAACGAGTTTCGCCGCTACAGCAAACGCTTTGCCGCCGGTGCACAAAAAGAAACAGCGGCTATTTTCGATCTTTACTCGCACCTGCTTTCGGACACCCGACTGCGTCGCGAATTGTTTGCCGAGGTAGATAAAGGCTCGGTGGCAGAGTGGGCAGTAAAAACGGTCATTGAAAAATTTGCCGAACAGTTTGCCGCGCTCAGCGATAATTATCTAAAAGAGCGGGCAGGCGATTTACGTGCGCTGGGTCAGCGATTGCTGTTTCATCTTGATGACGCTAATCAAGGGCCAAACGCCTGGCCGGAACGTTTCATTCTGGTTGCCGATGAACTGTCAGCGACAACCCTTGCAGAGCTGCCCCAGGATCGCTTAGTCGGCGTTGTCGTGCGCGACGGCGCGGCCAACTCCCATGCTGCGATCATGGTACGTGCGCTGGGGATCCCTACCGTGATGGGCGCGGATATTCAGCCTTCAGTGCTGCACCGTCGGACGCTGATCGTTGATGGTTATCGTGGTGAATTGCTGGTCGATCCGGAGCCGGTACTGCTGCAAGAATATCAGCGGCTGATTAGCGAAGAGATTGAGCTTAGCCGTCTGGCAGAAGATGACGTCAATTTACCCGCGCAGCTAAAAAGCGGTGAGCGTATAAAAGTCATGCTCAATGCCGGGTTAAGCCCGGAACATGAAGAAAAACTGGGCAGCCGTATTGATGGTATAGGTCTTTATCGCACTGAAATCCCCTTCATGTTGCAAAGTGGTTTTCCATCGGAAGAAGAACAGGTGGCGCAGTATCAGGGGATGCTGCAAATGTTAAATGATAAACCCGTCACCTTGCGTACGCTGGATGTCGGAGCGGATAAGCAACTGCCTTACATGCCGATCAGCGAAGAGAATCCATGCCTTGGCTGGCGTGGAATTCGCATTACGCTCGATCAGCCGGAGATCTTCTTGATCCAGGTGCGGGCGATGCTGCGCGCCAATGCCGCAACGGGCAACCTGAACATTCTGTTGCCGATGGTCACAAGCCTCGATGAAATTGACGAAGCACGTCGCCTGATTGAACGCGCCGGACGTGAAGTCGAGGAGATGATCGGTTACGAAATTCCCAAACCACGTATCGGCATCATGCTGGAAGTGCCGTCAATGGTATTTATGCTGCCGCATCTGGCAAATCGGATCGATTTTATCTCTGTTGGCACCAACGATCTGACTCAATACATCCTGGCCGTTGATCGCAACAACACCCGGGTGGCGAACATTTATGACAGTCTTCATCCTGCAATGCTACGTGCACTGGCGATGATCGCCCGTGAAGCGGAAATACATGGCATCGATCTCCGTTTGTGCGGTGAAATGGCGGGCGATCCCATGTGCGTGGCAATCCTCATTGGGCTTGGTTATCGCCATCTGTCTATGAACGGACGTTCTGTTGCGCGCGTAAAATACCTGCTGCGGCGCATTGATTTTGCCGAAGCCGAAAATCTTGCGCAGCGCAGTCTGGAAGCGCAGCTGGCGACCGAAGTTCGCCATCAGGTTGCAGCCTTTATGGAGCGTCGCGGCATGGGCGGGCTGATTCGCGGAGGGTTATAGCGCGGATCATATACATATCTTTTAACGGTATCCGGCAACTAGCCTGGTCCCCTTGTGCTATTATTCGCACCTTTGGAGCGCCTGAAACCTGCGGCGCGCATTTCAATCGCTGTTCTCTTTCAGCGAAATAACAAGAACTTGTGGTGACAGATGACCAGTAGCTATCTGCATTTTCCGGAGTTTGATCCGGTCATTTTCTCAATAGGACCCGTGGCGCTTCACTGGTACGGCCTGATGTATCTGGTGGGTTTCATTTTTGCAATGTGGCTGGCAACACGTCGGGCGAATCGTCCGGGAAGTGGTTGGAGCAAAAATGAAGTTGAAAACTTACTCTATGCGGGTTTCCTCGGCGTCTTTCTCGGGGGACGTATTGGTTATGTTCTGTTCTACAATTTCCCGCAGTTTATGGCCGATCCGCTGTATCTGTTCCGTGTCTGGGACGGCGGTATGTCCTTCCACGGTGGCCTGATTGGCGTTATCGTGGTGATGATTATCTTCGCCCGCCGTACTAAACGTTCCTTCTTCCAGGTTTCTGATTTTATTGCACCACTCATTCCGTTTGGCCTTGGCGCCGGGCGTCTGGGCAACTTTATTAACGGTGAATTGTGGGGCCGCGTTGACCCGAACTTCCCGTTTGCCATGTTGTTCCCTGGCTCCCGTACAGAAGATATTTTGCTGCTGCAAACCAACCCGCAGTGGCAATCCATTTTCGACACTAACGGTGTGCTGCCGCGCCACCCATCACAGCTTTATGAGCTGCTGCTGGAAGGTGTGGTGCTGTTTATTATCCTCAACCTGTATATTCGTAAACCGCGCCCAATGGGCGCTGTCTCAGGCTTGTTCCTGATTGGCTACGGCGCATTTCGTATCATTGTTGAGTTTTTCCGTCAGCCCGACGCGCAGTTTACCGGAGCCTGGGTGCAGTACATCAGCATGGGGCAAATTCTTTCCATCCCGATGATTGTCGCGGGTGTGATCATGATGGTCTGGGCATATCGTCGCAGCCCACAGCAACACGTTTCCTGAGGAACCATGAAACAGTATTTAGAACTGATGCAAAAAGTGCTCGACGAAGGCACACAGAAAAACGACCGTACCGGAACCGGAACACTTTCCATTTTTGGTCATCAGATGCGTTTTAACCTGCAGGATGGATTCCCGCTGGTGACAACCAAACGTTGCCACCTGCGTTCCATCATCCACGAACTGCTGTGGTTCCTGCAGGGCGACACTAACATTGCTTATCTACACGAAAACAACGTCACCATCTGGGACGAATGGGCCGATGAAAACGGCGACCTCGGGCCAGTGTATGGTAAACAGTGGCGCGCCTGGCCAACGCCAGATGGTCGTCATATTGACCAGATCACTACGGTACTGAACCAGCTGAAAAACGACCCCGATTCTCGCCGCATTATTGTTTCAGCGTGGAACGTAGGCGAACTGGATAAAATGGCGCTGGCGCCGTGCCATGCGTTCTTCCAGTTCTATGTGGCAGACGGCAAACTCTCTTGCCAGCTTTATCAGCGCTCCTGTGACGTCTTTCTCGGCCTGCCGTTTAACATTGCCAGCTACGCGTTACTGGTGCATATGATGGCGCAGCAGTGCGATCTGGAAGTGGGTGATTTTGTCTGGACCGGTGGCGATACGCACCTGTACAGCAACCATATGGATCAAACGCATCTGCAATTAAGCCGCGAACCGCGTCCGTTGCCGAGGCTGATTATCAAACGTAAACCCGAATCCATCTTCGACTATCGTTTCGAAGACTTTGAGATTGAAGGCTACGATCCACATCCGGGCATTAAAGCGCCGGTGGCTATCTAATTACGAAACATCCTGCCAGAGCCGACGCCAGTGTGCGTCGGTTTTTTTTATCCTCCGTTAAATACTTCGAGACGCCTTCCCGAAATTATGCAACGTCCTGCAACGGCGTAAATAGTCCGTAAGCGGCTCGTCAGAACCGTATTGATATTTACTGAGAGCTCAGATCAACTTTCCAGG
>NZ_PTRE01000018.1 GCF_002965065.1 Escherichia sp. MOD1-EC7003 | reverse complement strand
ACTGTGGCTTATTGGCTATCATGCTGAAAACAAAGGATTACATCTGAGATATCAGGCCAACAGCATTAAAGCACGGCGGGTAATCTCGTATCTGACGTTAGCGAAGAATGTCTTACGACACTCCCCGCTAATTTTAAGACGAACAGTGCTAAGCACAGTTCTTAATCATCTCGCCAAAACCTACCAGAATATGGTGTTGGTTTATTAGCGCTGATTTATGGGGATCCCTCAGCGCTTTATGCGGGTTTTTTTACAAAGCTGATAACAAGCGGGCGATTAAGCCAGTTTGTTGATCTGTGCAGTCAGGTTAGCCTTATGACGTGCCGCTTTGTTTTTGTGGATCAGACCTTTAGCAGCCTGACGGTCCACGATCGGTTGCATTTCGTTAAATGCTTTCTGTGCAGCAGCTTTGTCGCCAGCTTCGATAGCTGCGTATACTTTCTTGATGAAAGTACGCATCATAGAGCGACGGCTTGCGTTGTGCTTACGAGCCTTTTCAGACTGAATGGCGCGCTTCTTAGCTGATTTGATATTAGCCAAGGTCCAACTCCCAAATGTGTTCTATATGGACAATTCAAAGGCCGAGGAATATGCCCTTTTAGCCTTCTTTTGTCAATGGATTTGTGCAAATAAGCGCCGTTAATGTGCCGGCACTCGTTACGTAGTGATGGCGCAGGATTCTACCAGCTTGCGGGGTGTGAATACAGCTTTTCCGCGATAAAAATTGCAGCACGCGGTCAGTTTCTTCCCATGATTTGCGCCATGGCAATGAAAAGCCACTTCTTTCTGATTTCGGTACTCAATCGCCGGTTAACCTTGACCGCTGTACAAGGTATACTCGGACGATTTTCACTGTTTTGAGCCAAACATGAAGCTGATACGCGGCATACATAATCTCAGCCAGGCCCCGCAAGAAGGGTGTGTGCTGACTATTGGTAATTTCGACGGCGTGCACCGCGGTCATCGCGCACTATTACAGGGCTTGCAGGAAGAAGGGCGCAAGCGCAACTTACCGGTGATGGTGATGCTTTTTGAACCTCAACCACTGGAACTGTTTGCTACCGATAAAGTCCCGGCACGACTGACCCGGCTGCGGGAAAAACTGCGTTACCTTGCAGAGTGTGGCGTTGATTACGTGCTGTGTGTGCGTTTTGACAGGCGTTTCGCGGCGTTAACCGCGCAAAATTTCATCAGCGATCTTCTGGTGAGGCATTTGCGGGTAAAATTTCTTGCCGTAGGTGATGATTTCCGCTTTGGCGCTGGTCGTGAAGGCGATTTCTTGTTATTACAGAAAGCGGGTATGGAATACGGCTTTGACATTACCAGTACGCAAACTTTTTGTGAAGGTGGCGTGCGTATCAGCAGTACTGCTGTGCGTCAGGCGCTGGCAGATGACAATCTGGCTCTGGCAGAGAGTTTACTGGGGCACCCCTTTGCCATCTCCGGGCGTGTGGTCCACGGTGATGAATTAGGGCGCACTATAGGTTTCCCGACGGCGAATGTACCGCTACGCCGTCAGGTTTCCCCGGTGAAAGGGGTTTATGCGGTGGAAGTGCTGGGCCTCGGTGAAACGCCGTTACCCGGCGTTGCAAACATCGGAACACGCCCAACGGTTGCTGGTATTCGCCAGCAGCTGGAAGTGCATTTGTTAGATGTTGCAATGGACCTGTACGGTCGCCATATACAAGTAGTGCTGCGTAAAAAAATACGCAATGAGCAGCGATTTGCGTCGCTGGACGAACTGAAAGCGCAGATTGCGCGTGATGAATTAACCGCCCGCGAATTTTTTGGGCTAACAAAACCGGCTTAAGCCTGTTATGTAATCAAACCGAAATACGGAACTGAGAATCTGATGAGTGACTATAAATCAACCCTGAATTTGCCGGAAACAGGGTTCCCGATGCGTGGCGATCTCGCCAAGCGTGAACCGGGAATGCTGGCGCGTTGGACTGATGATGATCTGTACGGCATCATCCGTGCGGCTAAAAAAGGTAAAAAAACCTTCATTCTGCATGATGGCCCTCCTTATGCGAATGGCAGCATTCATATTGGTCACTCGGTTAACAAGATTCTGAAAGATATAATCGTGAAGTCCAAAGGGCTTTCCGGTTATGACTCGCCGTATGTGCCTGGTTGGGACTGCCACGGTCTGCCGATCGAGCTGAAAGTAGAGCAGGAATTTGGCAAGCCGGGTGAGAAATTCACTGCCGCCGAGTTCCGTGCCAAGTGCCGCGAATACGCTGCGACCCAGGTTGACGGTCAGCGCAAAGACTTTATCCGTCTGGGCGTGCTGGGCGACTGGTCGCACCCGTATCTGACCATGGATTTCAAAACTGAAGCCAATATCATCCGCGCACTGGGCAAAATTATCGGCAACGGCCACCTGCACAAAGGCGCGAAGCCAGTTCACTGGTGCGTTGACTGCCGTTCTGCTCTGGCAGAAGCGGAAGTTGAATATTACGACAAAACCTCTCCGTCCATCGACGTTGCTTTCCAGGCGGTCGATCAGGATGCGCTGAAAGCAAAATTTGGCGTAAGCAACGTTAACGGCCCAATCTCGCTGGTGATCTGGACCACTACGCCGTGGACTCTGCCTGCCAACCGCGCAATCTCTCTGGCGCCGGATTTCGACTATGCGCTGGTGCAGATCGACGGTCAGGCCGTGATTCTGGCGAAAGATCTGGTGGAAAGCGTAATGCAGCGTATCGGCGTGACCGATTACACCATTCTCGGCACGGTAAAAGGTGCGGAGCTTGAGCTGCTGCGCTTTACCCATCCGTTTATGGGCTTCGACGTTCCGGCAATCCTCGGCGATCACGTTACCCTGGATGCCGGTACCGGTGCCGTTCACACTGCGCCTGGCCACGGCCCGGACGACTATGTGATCGGTCAGAAATACGGTCTGGAAACCGCTAACCCGGTTGGCCCGGACGGCACTTATCTGCCGGGCACTTACCCGTCGCTGGATGGCGTGAACGTCTTCAAAGCGAACGACATCGTCGTTGCGCTGCTACAGGAAAAAGGCGCGCTGCTGCACGTTGAGAAAATGCAGCACAGCTATCCGTGCTGCTGGCGTCACAAAACGCCGATCATCTTCCGCGCAACGCCGCAGTGGTTCGTCAGCATGGATCAGAAAGGTCTGCGTGCACAGTCGCTGAAAGAGATCAAAGGTGTGCAGTGGATCCCTGACTGGGGCCAGGCGCGTATCGAGTCGATGGTCGCTAACCGTCCTGACTGGTGTATCTCCCGTCAGCGCACCTGGGGCGTACCGATGTCACTGTTCGTGCACAAAGACACTGAAGAGCTGCATCCGCGTACCCTCGAACTGATGGAAGAAGTGGCCAAACGTGTTGAAGTTGATGGCATCCAGGCGTGGTGGGATCTCGATGCGCGTGACATCCTCGGCGATGAAGCAGATCAGTACGTGAAAGTGCCGGATACGCTCGACGTATGGTTTGACTCCGGTTCTACCCATTCCTCCGTCGTTGACGTGCGTCCGGAATTTGCCGGTCACGCTGCAGACATGTATCTGGAAGGTTCTGACCAACACCGCGGCTGGTTCATGTCTTCTTTGATGATCTCTACCGCGATGAAGGGCAAAGCACCGTATCGTCAGGTGCTGACTCACGGCTTTACCGTGGATGGTCAGGGCCGCAAGATGTCCAAATCTATCGGCAACACCGTTTCGCCGCAGGACGTGATGAACAAACTGGGCGCGGATATTCTGCGTCTGTGGGTGGCATCGACCGATTACACTGGTGAAATGGCCGTTTCTGACGAGATCCTGAAACGTGCTGCCGACAGCTATCGTCGTATCCGTAACACTGCACGCTTCCTGCTGGCAAACCTGAACGGTTTTGATCCGGCAAAAGATATGGTGAAACCGGAAGAGATGGTCGTGCTGGATCGCTGGGCCGTAGGTTGTGCGAAAGCGGCACAGGAAGACATCCTTAAGGCGTACGAAGCATACGATTTCCACGAAGTGGTACAGCGTCTGATGCGTTTCTGCTCCGTTGAGATGGGGTCCTTCTACCTCGACATCATCAAAGACCGTCAGTACACCGCCAAAGCGGACAGTGTGGCGCGTCGTAGCTGCCAGACTGCGCTGTATCACATCGCAGAAGCGCTGGTTCGCTGGATGGCACCAATCCTCTCCTTCACCGCTGATGAAGTGTGGGGCTACCTGCCGGGCGAACGTGAAAAATACGTCTTCACCGGTGAGTGGTACGAAGACCTGTTTGGTCTGGCAGACAGCGAAGCGATGAATGATGCGTTCTGGGATGAGCTGTTGAAAGTGCGTGGCGAAGTGAACAAAGTCATTGAGCAAGCACGTGCCGACAAGAAAGTGGGTGGCTCGCTGGAAGCAGCAGTGACGCTGTATGCAGAACCGGAACTGGCGGCGAAACTGACCGCGCTGGGCGATGAATTACGATTTGTCCTGTTGACCTCCGGCGCTACCGTTGCAGACTATAACGACGCACCTGCTGATGCTCAGCAGAGCGAAGTGCTCAAAGGGCTGAAAGTCGCGTTGAGTAAAGCCGAAGGTGAGAAGTGCCCGCGCTGCTGGCACTACACCCAGGATGTCGGCAAGGTGGTGGAACACGCAGAAATCTGCGGCCGCTGTGTCAGCAACGTCGCCGGTGACGGTGAAAAACGTAAGTTTGCCTGATGAGTCAATCGATCTGTTCAACAGGGCTACGCTGGCTGTGGCTGCTGGTAGTCGTGCTGATTATCGATCTGGGCAGCAAATACCTGATCCTCCAGAACTTTGCTCTGGGGGATACGGTCCCGCTGTTCCCGTCGCTTAATCTGCATTATGCGCGTAACTATGGCGCAGCGTTTAGTTTCCTTGCCGATAGCGGCGGCTGGCAGCGTTGGTTCTTTGCCGGTATTGCGATTGGTATTAGCGTAATCCTGGCGGTGATGATGTATCGCTCGAAGGCCACGCAGAAGCTAAACAATATCGCTTACGCGCTGATTATTGGCGGCGCGCTGGGTAACCTGTTCGACCGCCTGTGGCACGGCTTCGTTGTCGATATGATCGACTTCTACGTCGGCGACTGGCACTTCGCCACCTTCAACCTTGCCGATACAGCTATCTGTGTCGGTGCGGCACTGATTGTGCTGGAAGGTTTTTTGCCTTCTAAAGCGAAAAAACAATAATAAACCCTGCCGGATGCGATGCCGTCGCATCTTATCCGGCCTACCGATTGCTGTAACATCGTAGGCCGGATAAGGCGTTTACGCCGCATCCGGCAAAAAATCCTCAAAATATAAGAGCAAACCTGCATGTCTGAATCTGTACAGAGCAATAGCGCCGTCCTGGTGCACTTCACGCTAAAACTCGACGATGGCACTACCGCCGAGTCTACCCGCAACAACGGTAAACCGGCGCTATTTCGCCTGGGCGATGCTTCTCTTTCCGAAGGGCTGGAGCAACACCTGCTGGGGCTGAAAGTGGGCGATAAAACCACCTTCTCGCTGGAACCAGAGGCGGCGTTTGGCGTGCCGTCACCGGACCTGATTCAGTACTTCTCCCGCCGTGAGTTTATGGATGCAGGCGAGCCAGAAATTGGCGCAATAATGCTTTTTACCGTAATGGATGGCAGTGAGATGCCTGGCGTGATCCGCGAAATTAACGGCGACTCTATTACCGTGGATTTCAACCATCCGCTGGCCGGGCAGACCGTTCATTTTGATATTGAAGTGCTGGAAATCGATCCGGCACTGGAGGCGTAACATGCAGATCCTGTTGGCCAACCCGCGTGGTTTTTGTGCCGGGGTAGACCGCGCTATCAGCATTGTTGAGAACGCGCTGGCCATTTACGGCGCACCGATTTATGTCCGTCACGAAGTGGTGCATAACCGCTACGTGGTCGATAGCCTGCGTGAGCGTGGGGCTATCTTTATTGAGCAGATTAGCGAAGTGCCGGACGGCGCGATCCTGATCTTCTCCGCACACGGTGTTTCTCAGGCGGTACGTAACGAAGCGAAAAGCCGTGATTTGACGGTGTTCGACGCGACCTGTCCACTGGTGACCAAAGTGCATATGGAAGTCGCCCGCGCCAGCCGTCGTGGCGAAGAGTCTATTCTTATCGGTCACGCCGGGCACCCGGAAGTGGAAGGTACGATGGGCCAGTACAGCAACCCGCAAGGGGGAATGTATCTGGTCGAATCGCCGGATGATGTGTGGAAGCTGACGGTTAAAAACGACGGGAAACTCTCCTTTATGACCCAAACTACGCTGTCGGTGGATGACACGTCTGATGTGATCGACGCGCTGCGTAAACGCTTCCCGAAAATTGTTGGGCCGCGCAAAGATGATATCTGCTACGCCACCACCAATCGTCAGGAAGCAGTACGCGCCCTGGCAGAGCAGGCAGAAGTGGTGCTGGTGGTCGGTTCGAAAAACTCCTCCAACTCCAACCGTCTGGCGGAGCTGGCCCAGCGTATGGGCAAACGCGCGTTTTTGATTGACGATGCGAAAGACATCCAGGAAGAGTGGGTGAAAGACGTGAACTGCGTCGGCGTGACTGCGGGCGCCTCGGCTCCGGATATTCTGGTGCAGAATGTAGTTGCTCGTTTGCAACAGCTTGGTGGTGGCGAAGCCATCCCGCTGGAAGGCCGCGAAGAAAATATTGTTTTCGAAGTGCCGAAAGAGCTGCGTGTGGATATTCGTGAGGTCGATTAAGTCATTAGCAGCCTAAGTTATGCGAAAATGCCGGTCTTGTTACCGGCATTTTTTATGGAGAAAACATGCGCTTACCGATCTTCCTCGATACAGACCCCGGCATTGACGATGCCGTTGCCATTGCCGCTGCGATTTTTGCCCCCGAACTCGACCTGCAACTGATGACCACCGTCGCAGGTAATGTCTCGGTAGAGAAAACCACCCGCAACGCCCTGCAACTGCTGCATTTCTGGAATGCCGATATTCCGCTTGCTCAGGGAGCTGCTGTACCACTGGTTCGCGCACCGCGTAATGCGGCATCTGTGCACGGTGAATCGGGAATGGCAGGGTACGACTTTGTCGAGCACAACAGAAGCCCACTGGATAAACCGGCATTTCTGGCTATTCGGGATGCTCTGATGCGTGCGCCAGAGCCCGTTACTCTGGTAGCCATCGGCCCGTTAACCAATATTGCGTTATTACTTTCACAATGTCCGGAATGCAAGCCGCATATTCGCCGTCTGGTGATCATGGGCGGTTCTGCCGGGCGCGGCAACTGCACGCCAAACGCCGAGTTTAATATCGCTGCCGATCCAGAAGCGGCAGCATGTGTTTTCCGCAGCGGCATCGAAATCGTCATGTGCGGTCTGGATGTCACCAATCAGGCGGTGTTAACTCCTGATTATCTTGCCACGTTGCCGGAGTTGAATCGTACCGGAAAAATGCTGCACGCCTTGTTTAGCCACTACCGCAGCGGCAGTATGCAAAGTGGATTGCGTATGCACGATCTTTGCGCTATCGCCTGGCTGGTGCGACCGGACTTGTTCACTCTCAAACCGTGTTTTGTCGCGGTGGAAACTCAGGGCGAATTTACCTCAGGTGCTACGGTAGTCGATATTGATGGTTGCCTGGGTAAACCCGCCAATGTACAGGTGGCATTGGATCTGGATGTAAAAGGCTTCCAGCAGTGGGTGGCTGAGGTGCTGGCCCTGGCGTTCTAATAATAAAACAAGGAAGTGTTCAATGACGTATGGAGAAGCGTATCTGGAAGGGTGGAAAAACATCTTTAATTATGAAGGTGTTTCCAACCGTTTAGAGTTCTGGTCGTTTATTAGCGGAAGTGCAGTTATCTGCCTGCTACCGCTTATATGCTGGTGGTTGGCGACAACAATTAACAATGACTATGGTGCTTTCATTTTTTTTGCGCTGCCCGCATCATTTATTTTAACGTTGATTTTTGCCGTACCGGGAATGGCGTTAGGCTTCAGAAGGATGCAGGATATCGGGTGTCCTGGGTGGTGGTTTGCTATCGGCGTTTTGATCCCCTATGGGGGCATAATTCTGTTAATACTGTGCTGCCTGCCATCAAAATCACAAAAGCAGGCATAATGACAGACGGCGTGACGTGGCTGTTTGCACCTCATGCCTTTCACTGATATCCCTCCCTGTTTATCATTAATTTCTAATTATTAGCGTTTTTGGCTGGCAGCGTCGCGATACGCTGGGTACTCTGAAACGGTTTACGCAAAATTAACAAGAGAGAATAGCTATGCATAATGCAAACATTCGCGTGGCCATCGCGGGAGCGGGTGGTCGCATGGGGCGGCAGTTGATTCAGGCGGCGCTGGCGCTGGAAGGCGTAGAGCTTGGCGCGGCGCTGGAGCGCGAGGGATCTTCTTTACTGGGCAGCGACGCCGGTGAACTGGCCGGAGTCGGAAAAACGGGCGTTACCGTGCAAAGCAGTCTCGATGCGATAAAAGATGATTTTGACGTATTTATCGATTTTACTCGTCCGGAAGGCACGCTGAATCATCTGGCATTTTGTCGCCAGCATGGCAAAGGGATGGTGATTGGCACTACGGGGTTTGACGAAGCAGGCAAACAAGCTATTCGTGATGCCGCCGAGGATATTGCGATTGTCTTTGCCGCTAACTTTAGCGTCGGTGTCAATGTCATGCTTAAGCTGCTGGAGAAAGCCGCTCAGGTAATGGGTGACTACACTGACATCGAAATTATCGAAGCACATCATCGACATAAAGTTGATGCACCGTCAGGCACAGCGCTGGCGATGGGCGAAGCAATTGCTCATGCTCTGGACAAAGATCTGAAAGATTGTGCGGTCTACAGTCGTGAAGGCCATACCGGTGAACGTGTGCCCGGCACCATTGGTTTTGCCACAGTACGTGCGGGTGACATCGTTGGCGAACATACCGCTATGTTTGCCGATATCGGCGAACGGCTGGAGATCACCCATAAGGCGTCCAGCCGCATGACATTTGCTAACGGTGCAGTAAGGTCGGCACTGTGGCTGAATGGCAAGCATAATGGTTTTTTTGATATGCGAGATGTGCTAAATCTCACTAATTTGTAGCAATTAAACATTGCTATTGATGCAAAAATAATCAATTTAATTTTATGATTTTACAGGCCTTTATTTTTAAGGCCTTTTATTTTGATTGTCTTAATCATATTTTAATGAGAGATGGTGGAAAATTGATGTTTTTGTCGTTTGTTTTTGTTGTTTTAATGTAAATTTTGACCATTTGGTCCACTTTTTATCGTGCCGCATCTGTTGAATGCATTCTTCTCACTGCGCAAGCGTTTTCCAGACAGAGTTAGCTGATCTTTTTGTCGCTTAATGCCTGCAAAACATGCATGAGCCACAAAATAATATAAAAATCCTGCCATTAAGTTGACATTTAGCTCCCATATCTCCAGAATGCCGCCGTTTGCCAGAAATTCGTCGGTAAGCAGATTTGCATTGATTTACGTCATCATTGTGAATTAATATGCAAATAAAGTGAGTGAATATTCTCTGGAGGGTGTTTTGATTAAGTCAGCGCTATTGGTTCTGGAAGACGGAACCCAGTTTTACGGTCGGGCCATAGGGGCAACAGGTTCGGCGGTTGGGGAAGTCGTTTTCAATACTTCAATGACCGGTTATCAAGAAATCCTCACTGATCCTTCCTATTCTCGTCAAATCGTTACTCTTACTTATCCTCATATTGGCAATGTCGGCACGAATGACGCCGATGAAGAATCTTCTCAGGTACATGCACAAGGTCTGGTGATTCGCGACCTGCCGCTGATTGCCAGCAACTTCCGTAATACCGAAGACCTCTCTTCTTACCTGAAACGCCATAACATCGTGGCGATTGCCGATATCGATACCCGTAAGCTGACGCGTTTACTGCGCGAGAAAGGCGCACAGAATGGCTGCATTATTGCAGGCGATAACCCGGATGCGGCGCTGGCGTTAGAAAAAGCCCGCGCGTTCCCAGGTCTGAACGGCATGGATCTGGCAAAAGAAGTGACTACTGCGGAAGCCTATAGCTGGACACAAGGGAGCTGGACGTTGACCGGCGGCCTGCCAGAAGCGAAGAAAGAAGACGAGCTGCCGTTCCACGTCGTGGCTTATGATTTTGGCGCCAAGCGCAACATCCTGCGTATGCTGGTGGACAGAGGCTGCCGCCTGACCATCGTTCCGGCGCAAACCTCTGCTGAAGATGTGCTGAAAATGAACCCGGACGGCATCTTCCTCTCCAACGGTCCTGGCGACCCGGCCCCGTGCGATTACGCCATTACCGCCATCCAGAAATTCCTCGAAACCGACATCCCGGTATTTGGCATTTGCCTCGGTCATCAACTGCTGGCGCTGGCGAGTGGTGCGAAGACTGTCAAAATGAAATTTGGTCACCACGGCGGCAACCATCCGGTGAAGGATGTTGAGAAAAACGTGGTGATGATCACTGCCCAGAACCATGGTTTTGCGGTGGACGAAGCAACATTACCTGCAAACCTGCGTGTTACGCATAAATCCCTGTTCGACGGTACGTTACAGGGGATTCATCGCACCGATAAACCGGCGTTCAGCTTCCAGGGACACCCTGAAGCCAGCCCCGGTCCGCACGATGCCGCACCGTTGTTCGACCACTTTATCGAGTTAATTGAGCAGTACCGTAAAACCGCTAAGTAATCAGGAGTAAAAGAGCCATGCCAAAACGTACAGATATAAAAAGTATCCTGATTCTGGGGGCGGGTCCGATTGTTATCGGTCAGGCGTGTGAGTTTGACTACTCTGGTGCGCAAGCATGTAAAGCCCTGCGCGAAGAGGGTTACCGCGTCATTCTGGTGAATTCCAACCCGGCGACCATCATGACAGACCCGGAAATGGCTGATGCGACCTACATCGAGCCGATTCACTGGGAAGTTGTACGCAAGATTATTGAAAAAGAGCGTCCGGATGCGGTGCTGCCAACCATGGGCGGCCAGACGGCGCTGAACTGTGCGCTGGAACTTGAGCGTCAGGGGGTGCTGGAAGAGTTCGGGGTCACCATGATTGGTGCTACCGCTGATGCGATTGATAAAGCTGAGGACCGCCGCCGTTTCGACGTAGCGATGAAGAAAATCGGTCTGGAAACTGCGCGTTCCGGTATCGCACATACCATGGAAGAAGCGCTGGCGGTTGCCGCTGACGTGGGCTTCCCATGCATTATTCGCCCATCCTTTACCATGGGCGGTAGCGGCGGTGGTATCGCTTATAACCGGGAAGAGTTTGAAGAAATTTGCGCCCGCGGTCTGGATCTCTCTCCGACCAAAGAACTGCTGATTGATGAGTCGCTGATCGGCTGGAAAGAGTACGAGATGGAAGTGGTGCGTGATAAAAACGACAACTGCATCATCGTCTGCTCTATCGAAAACTTTGATGCGATGGGCATCCACACCGGTGACTCCATCACTGTCGCACCAGCACAAACGCTGACCGACAAAGAATATCAAATCATGCGTAACGCCTCGATGGCAGTGCTGCGTGAGATCGGTGTTGAAACCGGCGGTTCCAACGTCCAGTTTGCGGTTAACCCGAAAACCGGTCGCCTGATTGTTATCGAAATGAACCCGCGCGTGTCTCGCTCCTCCGCACTGGCGTCGAAAGCCACCGGCTTCCCGATTGCCAAAGTAGCGGCGAAACTGGCGGTGGGTTACACCCTCGACGAACTGATGAACGACATCACTGGCGGGCGTACTCCGGCCTCCTTCGAGCCGTCCATCGACTACGTGGTCACCAAAATCCCGCGCTTTAACTTTGAGAAATTCGTCGGTGCTAACGACCGTCTGACTACTCAGATGAAATCGGTTGGTGAAGTGATGGCGATTGGTCGCACGCAGCAGGAATCCCTGCAAAAAGCGCTGCGCGGCCTGGAAGTCGGTGCGACCGGCTTCGACCCGAAAGTCAGCCTCGACGATCCGGAAGCGCTGACCAAAATCCGTCGCGAGCTGAAAGACGCAGGTGCAGAGCGTATCTGGTATATCGCCGATGCCTTCCGTGCGGGCCTGTCTGTAGACGGTGTGTTTAACCTGACCAACATTGACCGCTGGTTTCTGGTACAGATTGAAGAGCTGGTGCGTCTGGAAGAGAAAGTGGCAGAAGTGGGCATCACTGGCCTGAACGCTGACTTCCTGCGCCAACTGAAACGCAAAGGCTTTGCCGATGCGCGTCTGGCAAAACTGGCGGGCGTACGCGAAGCGGAAATCCGTAAGCTGCGTGACCAGTATGACCTGCATCCGGTTTACAAACGCGTGGATACCTGTGCGGCAGAGTTCGCCACCGACACCGCTTACATGTACTCCACTTATGAAGAAGAGTGCGAAGCGAATCCGTCCACCGACCGTGAAAAAATCATGGTGCTCGGCGGCGGCCCGAACCGTATCGGTCAGGGTATCGAATTCGACTATTGCTGCGTACACGCCTCACTGGCGCTGCGTGAAGACGGTTTTGAGACCATTATGGTTAACTGTAACCCGGAAACCGTCTCCACCGACTACGACACTTCCGACCGCCTCTACTTCGAGCCGGTAACGCTGGAAGATGTGCTGGAAATCGTGCGTATTGAGAAGCCGAAAGGTGTTATCGTTCAGTACGGCGGTCAGACCCCGCTAAAACTGGCACGTGCGCTGGAAGCCGCTGGCGTGCCGGTTATCGGCACCAGCCCGGATGCTATCGACCGTGCGGAAGACCGTGAACGCTTCCAGCACGCGGTTGATCGTCTGAAACTGAAACAACCGGCGAACGCCACCGTTACCACCATCGAAATGGCGGTTGAGAAGGCGAAAGAGATTGGCTACCCGCTGGTGGTGCGCCCGTCTTACGTTCTCGGCGGTCGGGCGATGGAAATCGTCTATGACGAAGCTGACCTGCGTCGCTACTTCCAGACGGCGGTCAGCGTGTCTAACGATGCGCCAGTGTTGCTGGATCACTTCCTTGATGACGCGGTAGAAGTTGACGTGGACGCCATCTGCGACGGCGAAATGGTGCTGATTGGCGGCATCATGGAGCACATTGAGCAGGCGGGCGTGCACTCCGGTGACTCCGCATGTTCTCTGCCAGCTTACACTTTAAGTCAGGACATTCAGGATGTGATGCGCCAGCAGGTGCAGAAACTGGCCTTCGAATTGCAGGTACGCGGCCTGATGAACGTGCAGTTTGCAGTGAAAAACAACGAAGTCTACCTGATTGAAGTTAACCCGCGTGCGGCGCGTACCGTTCCGTTCGTCTCCAAAGCCACTGGCGTACCGCTGGCAAAAGTGGCGGCGCGCGTCATGGCTGGTAAAACGCTGGCTGAGCAGGGCGTAACCAAAGAAGTTATCCCGCCGTATTACTCAGTGAAAGAAGTGGTGCTGCCGTTCAATAAATTCCCGGGCGTTGACCCGCTGTTAGGGCCAGAAATGCGCTCTACCGGGGAAGTGATGGGCGTGGGCCGCACCTTCGCTGAAGCGTTTGCCAAAGCGCAGCTGGGCAGCAACTCCACCATGAAGAAACACGGTCGTGCGTTGCTCTCCGTGCGCGAAGGCGACAAAGAACGCGTGGTGGACCTGGCGGCAAAACTGCTGAAACAGGGCTTCGAGCTGGATGCGACCCACGGCACGGCGATTGTGCTGGGCGAAGCGGGCATTAATCCGCGTCTGGTGAACAAGGTGCATGAAGGTCGTCCGCACATTCAGGACCGTATCAAGAATGGCGAATATACCTACATCATCAATACCACCTCAGGTCGTCGTGCGATTGAGGACTCCCGTGTGATCCGTCGCAGTGCGCTGCAATATAAAGTGCATTATGACACCACGCTTAACGGCGGGTTTGCCACCGCGATGGCGCTGAATGCCGATGCGACCGAAAAAGTAATTTCGGTGCAGGAAATGCACGCACAGATCAAATAATAGCGTGTCATGGTGGATATTTTTCATCCACTAATTTGATCGAATAACTAATACGGTTCTCTGATGAGGACCGTTTTTTTTGCCTATAAAGTAAATCTTTTGGGGAATCGATATTTTTGATGGTATAAGCAGGATTTAGCTCACACTTATCGACGGTGAAGTTGCATACTATCGATATATCCACAATTTTAATATGGCCTTGTTTAATTGCTTCAAAACGAGTCATAGCCAGACTTTTAATTTGTGAAACTGGAGTTCATATGTGTGAAGGATATGTTGAAAAACCACTCTACTTGTTAATAGCTGAATGGATGATGGCTGAAAATCGGTGGGTGATAGCAAGAGAGGTCTCTATTCATTTCGATATTGAACACAGCAAGGCGATTAATACCCTGACTTATATTCTGTCGGAAGTCGCAGAAATAAGCTGCGAAGTTAAGATGATCCCTAATAAGCTGGAAGGGCGGGGATGCCAGTGTCAGCGACTGGTTAAAGTGGTCGATATCGATGAGCAAATTTACGCGCGCCTGCGCAATAATAGTCGGGAAAAATTAATCGGTGTCAAAAAGACGCCGCGTATTCCTGCCGTTCCGCTCACGGAACTTAACCGCGAACAGAAGTGGCAGATGATGTTGTCGAAGAGTATGCGTCGTTAATTGGCGTTTATTAATATCGTGCAGCCTGGTTGCCGGATGCGATGCTGTGCATCTTATCCGGCCTACGGGTGTCATCCGGCGAGATTATCGCTTTGGCGTCACATTTGTCGTCCCCTGCAAACGGGGGCGATTTTCCTCCATCTGCCTCAACGGCTGCGTTTCATGTAACGATGCGCGGCAGCGCCCGACCAGATCCTGATACTCTTTGGTATTCAATCGTTTCCAGTGTAACTCGTCGTCACTAATGCTCCGTACAGCGCGGGCTGGCGTGCCCATCAACAACTGGCGTTTCTCGCCGCTAAAGCCCGCTTTAACAAAGCTCATGGCGGCCACAATGCTCTCTTCACCAATGACCGCGCGATCCATAATCACGCTGTTCATCCCGACCAGTGCATCGCGACCAATCACACAACCATGGAGGATCGCGCCGTGCCCGATATGGCCGTTTTCCCCTACAATGGTGTCAGTATCACAGTAGCCGTGCATGATGCAGCCATCCTGAATATTGGCTCCCGCTTGCACGATCAATCTCCCGTAATCACCACGCAGTGAGGCGAGGGGGCCGACGTAGACACCGGCTCCCACAATCACATCGCCAATCAATACTGCACTGGGATGGACAAACGCCGTCGGGTGAACCACCGGAATTAACCCCTCAAAGGCGTAATAGCTCACGGCTGTTAACGTCCTTTCCACACTGGGCTGCGCTTCTCGGCAAACGCCAGAGGCCCTTCAATGGCATCTTCCGAATGTAGAACCGATGGATAGTGTTTCAACACGCCGCTGCGAATATAGCGATACGCTTCTTCTACCGGCATTTCGCTGGTGGTGCGGTAGATCTCTTTCAGCGCCGCGATCGCCAGCGGGGCGCTGTCAACCAGTTGCTGCGCCAGTTCGCGGGCGTTATCCATCAGTTCTGCCTGGCTAACCACGCGGTTGACGATCCCCCAACGCTGCGCCTCTTCTGCGCCCATTCTTCTGCCAGTCATTACCATTTCATTGACGATAGCAGGCGGCAGGATCTTTGGCAGACGCAGTACGCCGCCACTGTCAGGGACGATGCCCAGTTTAGCTTCCGGCAGAGCGAAGCTGGCGTTATCGGCACAGACAATAAAATCTGCCGCCAGCGCCAGTTCAAAGCCCCCGCCAAAGGCGTAGCCGTTCACGGCTGCGATAACCGGTTTATCGAGATTGAAAATTTCGGTTAATCCCGCAAAACCACCCGGACCAAAGTCAGCATCCGGTGCTTCGCCTTCAGCTGCCGCTTTTAAATCCCAGCCTGCGGAAAAGAATTTCTCTCCGGCACCAGTAATAATAGCGACGCGTAATTGCGGATCGTCACGGAAATTTAGAAAAACTTCGCCCATCTCAAAGCTGGTTTTCGCATCAATAGCATTCGCTTTTGGGCGATCAAGGGTAATTTCCAGAATTGATCCATTGCGGGTCAGATGTAATGATTCACTCATTCCTTTTCTCCATTTTTACTTTTTCAGGGACGACAATATCCCTGCAAAAAATGCATATTGTTTTAGAGCGTGATTATTAGTTGGCAGGGGAGTTCCCTGCCGTTTCATTTATTTCAGATTCTTTCTGATTATTTTCCCTGAGCAATTACGTGGCAGATCTTTTCTGATCTCCAGATAAGACGGCACTTTAAATTTCGCCATATTCTGTTCGCAGAAGTGGAAGAATTCCTCTTCGCTCAATGTTTCACCTTCATTCAGCACCACAAATGCTTTGATAGCTTCATCACGAATCGAATCTTTAATACCAACAACCACGATGTCCTGAATTTTCGGATGGGCAGAGATAATATTTTCCAGCTCCACGCAGGAGACATTCTCGCCACCGCGTTTAATCATGTTGCAGCGGCGATCGACAAAATAAAAAAATCCCTCTTCGTCGCGGTATCCGGTATCGCCAGTATGCAGCCAGCCATCGGCTTCCAGGATTCTGGCAGTGGCTTGTGGGTTGAGAAAGTACTCTTTGAAGATGGTTTTCCCCGGTTCGCCTTTAATGCAAATTTCGCCGATCTCTCCTGCCGGGAGCGGACGGTTGTGATCGTCGCGGATTTCCGCTTCGTAGCAAAACCCCGCCCGGCCAATCGACGGCCAGCGTCGTTTATCTCCGGGGCGATCGCCGATAATGCCAACAATGGTTTCCGTCATCCCATAAGATGTCAGCAAGCGAACGCCGAAGCGTTCACAAAATGCGTCTTTTTCCTGCTCCGACAGGTTGAGATAAAACATCACTTCTCGCAGGCGGTGTTGTCGATCGTTCACAGAAGGTGGCTGTACCATCAAGGTACGGATCATCATCGGAATACATTCGGTAACGGTGGCATGGTACTTCTGTACCTGTCCCCAGAAGGCGCGGGCGCTGTATTTCTCGAGCAGCACAAAGGTGGCTCCGGCAGAAAAGGCTGCCATCGCCGCAGTACACTGGCAATCGATATGAAACGCAGGCATTACCGTCAGGTAGACGTCATCGTCACGCAGTGCGCACTGCCAGGCAGAGTAATATCCAGCGAAGCGCAGGTTGTAATGGGTAATCACCACCCCTTTCGGTCGGGAAGTTGTACCGGAGGTAAAAAGAATTTCCACCGTATCGGCGGTCGACAGCGGTGGTGCATAGCACAAGGTGGCAGATTGTTGATTTTTCAGTTGAGTAAACGAACTCACGCCATCCTCTGCGGGAAGCGCCACATCTGTCAGGCAAATGTGCCGCAGCTGCGTGGCATCTTCCTGCTGAATTTGTTGATACATAGGATAGAACTGCGCACTGGTTACCAGCAGGCACGCCTGGCTATTTTGCAGGATCCACGCGCTTTCCTCGCGCAACAGGCGGGCGTTAATCGGCACTATAATCGCACCAATTTTTGCCAGCCCGAACCAGCAAAAGATAAATTCCGGGCAGTTGTCCAGATGCAGCGCAACCTTATCGCCTTTGCGAATCCCCAGTGCATAAAACAGGTTTGCCGTGCGGTTAATTTCCTGATTTAACTCAAGATAACTATACCGGTTAACGACTCCACCGCTGGATTCACAAATCAGCGCCGTTTTATGACCGTAAACGTCTGCCAGATCGTCCCACATTTGACGTAAATGTTGTCCGCCAATGATATCCATTGCACCTCTATCCATTCTGTTCGTTTGTTATTGGGCGGGCGCTAGTCAGGCAAGCCGACTGGCGCCACGCGTTTAGTCCTCAACTTTGGCCAGACCTTTGCTGACCAACTCCTGAATGTCGTTTTCGCTGTAGCCGATATTTTTCAAAATGGCAGCGGTGTCCATGCCATGTGATGGCATTCCGCGCCAGATTTGGCCGGGGTTATTTTTGAATTTCGGCATCACGTTCGGTCCTTTGCAGGTGCGACCATCCATCGTTTGCCACTGGGTGATTGATTCGCGGGCCACATACTGTGGATTACTTTCCAGTTCCGGTACGGTCAGTACTTTGGCGCAGGCGATATTCAGTTCGGCAAAGCGCTCTTTTACCTCTGCGATGGTATGTGCCGCCAGCCAGGCATCGAGTTTCTCTTCTACCAGTGGGCCGTAAGGGCATTCGATACGGTGAATAAGCTGAGTGCCTTCCGGGATTTCTGGTGTACCGAGCAGATGCGCGAGACCAATATCTTTAAAGCATTCTGCAATCTGAGTAATGCCCACCAGTTCCATCACGATGTAGCCGTCGGCGCATTTGTACAGACCGCAACCGGCGTAGTAGGGATCTTTACCTTTGGTCATGCGCGGACACATTTCGCCGCCGTTGAAGTAATCCATCATGAAGTACTGGCCCATACGCAGCATCACTTCATACATGGCGATGTCGATACTTTCACCTTTACCGGTTTCGCGTACTTTATGCAGTGCCGCCAGTGCCGCAGTGGTGGCGGTCAGGCCGGAGAAGTAGTCGGCGGTATACGGGAAAGCAGGCATTGGCTGGTCAACATCACCGTTCTGAATCAGATAACCACTGAAGGCCTGGGCGATGGTGTTATAGGCCGGAAGATTGGTGTACTCCTCGGTGCCGTACTGACCAAAACCGGACAGGTGAGCGATAACCAGTTTCGGGTTGTGCTGCCAAAGCACTTCATCGGTAATGCCACGACGGGCAAAGGCCGGACCCTTACTGGCTTCGATGAAGATATCGGTGGTTTCCATTAATTTCAGAAACGCTTCGCGGCCTTCATCTTTGAAAATATTTAACGACAGTGCGTGCAAATTGCGGCGGGAGAGCTGCGGGTAGTTCGGCTGTACACGAATGGTGTCGGCCCAGGCGACGTTCTCGATCCAGATAACTTCCGCACCCCATTCTGCGAACATTTGCCCGGCGAACGGCCCGGCGATTTCGATACCGGAGAAGACAACGCGCAATCCGGCCAGCGGCCCGAATTTCGGCATGGGTAGATGATCCATTATTAGCTCCTGAAAAATTTATGTAGCGCATGACTGCCGGATGCGGCGTAAACGCCTTATCCGGCCTACATTCGTGCTCCCGTAGGCCTGATAAGACGCGTCAGCGTCGCATCAGGCAGCGCACGGACTTAACGGTATTGCTTCAGCACCGCACGTCCCAGCGTCAGGATCTGCATTTCGTCAGATCCCCCGGAGACGCGGTCTACACGCAGGTCACGCCAGAAGCGGCTGATGCGGTGGTTGCCCGCAATCCCGACACCGCCCAGCACCTGCATTGCGCTATCCACCACTTCAAATGCCGCATTGGCGCAGAAGTATTTGCACATCGCCGCATCGCCGGAGGTGATGGTGCCGTTGTCTGCTTTCCATGCTGCCTCATAAAGCATATTTTTCATGGAGTTAAGTTTGATCGCCATGTGAGCGAATTTTTCCTGAATCAACTGGAAACGACCAATAGCCTCGCCAAACTGCACGCGCTGGTTGGCGTAGTGCGCCGCATCTTCAAAGGCACACATCGCCGTACCATAGTTGGTGAGGGCTACCAGGAAACGTTCATGGTCGAACTCTTCTTTGACGCGGTTAAAGCCGTTACCTTCCCGACCGAACATGTCTTTCTCGTCCAGTTCCACATCGTCAAAGGTGATTTCACAGCAGCTATCCATACGCAGACCGAGCTTCTCAAGTTTGGTCACTTTGATGCCCGGTTTGCTCATATCAACAAACCATTCGGTGTAGACAGGTTTGTCCGGAGAAGCCCCATCGCGCGCCATCACCACGATGTACGGGGTGTAGGCGCTGCTGGTAATAAAACACTTACTACCATTAAGATAAATCTTACCATTTCTACGGGTATAAGTCGTTTTCAGGCTACCCACGTCGGAGCCTGCGCCCGGTTCGGTAATCGCTGAGTTCCACATCTGCTTACCAGTGCCGCGGAAAGCCATAATCTTGTCGATCTGCTCTTGTGTGCCTTCGCGCAGGAAAGTGTTGAATCCACCTGGCAACTGGTACAGCACGTAGGTTGGTGCCCCCAAACGACCCAGTTCCATCCACACGGCGGCGAGGGTAACAAACCCCGCGTCCAGACCACCGTGCTCTTCAGGGATCAGCAGGCTGTCGATCCCCATATCTGCCAGTGCTTTGACAAAACGTTCCGGGTAGACGCTGTCACGGTCGCACTCGGCAAAATAGGCCTCCCAGTTTTCGCTGGCCATCAGTTCGCGGATACCGGCGACAAACAGTTCCTGCTCATCATTTAAATTAAAATCCATCTTTCAACCTCTTGATATTTTGGGGGTTAATTAATCTTTCCAGTTCTGTTTCGCGTCTTTAATAAAGGAGAGCGTCACCATAATGTTGACGAAGAACAGCGGGCATCCTCCGGCGATAATGGCGGTTTGAATCGGTTTCAGGCCGCCGAGCGCCAGCAGAACAATGCCGATAATGCCAACCAGAACTGACCAGCCGATACGTACCAACAGTGGTGGTTCTTCGCCGTCGCGGACTTCGCGGCAGGTGGACATTGCCAGGGTGTACGAACAGGCGTTAATCAGTGTCACGGTGGCAATAAAGCAGAGAATGAAGAATCCCCACATGGTGGCGGTGCTGAGCGGCAGAGCGGCCCAGGTTTCGATAATGGCGCGTGGCACTCCGTGTTCGGCGATCAGTTTCGGAATGTTGAGGATGTTTTTGTCCATCAGCAGCATCGTGTTACTGCCCAGCACGGTCCACAAAATCCAGGTGGATGCGGTCAGACCAGTGACCATACCCAGACACAGCTCGCGTACGGTACGACCACGGGAAATACGGGCGAGGAATATACACATTTGAATGGCGTAAACGACCCACCACGCCCAATAGAAGACAGTCCAACCCTGCGGGAAACCGCCTTTGCCTACGGCATCCGTGTAGAACAGCATGCGTGGCAAATGCATCAACAGAATCCCGACTGAGTCGGTGAAGTAGTTCATGACAAAGCTGGCGCCGCTGACGATAAATACCCAACCCAACATAAGGAAACTTAAGTAGCTGCGTACGTCACTGGCGATCTTGACTCCTTTTTGCAGGCCGCAGGCGACACAAATAGCGTTCAGGATGATCCAACAGGTGATGATGATAGCGTCCAGTTGCAGGGTATGCGGAATGCCAAACAACCATTGCATACACTCGGTCACCAGCGGCGTGGCAAGGCCCAGACTGGTGCCCATCGCCAAGATCAAGGCGACGAGATAGAAGTTGTCGACGATGGTACCGAACAATCCTTTGGCGTGTTTTTCACCTACCAGTGGCACCAGGGTGGAACTGGGGCGAATGACGTCCATCTTGCGAACAAAGAAGAAGTAAGCAAATGCCACGGAGAGGAAGCTGTAAGTTGCCCACGGTAATGGCCCCCAGTGGAATAAGCTATAAGCCAGACCAATCTCTTTCGCTCCGATCGAGTTAGGCGTAAGCGCGAACGGTGGGGTAGAGATGTAGTAGTAGATTTCGATGGAACCCCAGAACAGTACGGCGGCTGACGTACAGGAGGCGAACATCATAAAAATCCAGCTTGCGGTGCTGAATTCTGGTTGTTCGTTACCTAATTTCTTTTTGGCGTAAGGACCAAACACCAGCCAGAACCAGCCAAACAGCATCACCACCATATACCATTCAAACGCCCATCCCCATACATTGGTGACGTAACTGAATACAGCATTAATAACGACATTCGCTGCATCCAGATCTCTGACTGTAAGCCAACAAAGGATGCCAACAATTATTAATGGCGGAAAAAATACCTTCGGTTCTATTCCCGTCTTTCTCTTTTCATTTTTCATGAGTTAATTCCAATGTGAAAACGAATATTTATTTTGCGTTCCCGTTTGTTTTATTTTTTTTAACATTCAATATGATTATCATTAACCTCGTGGACGCGTTAATGGCTAACTCATAATGGGTATTCGCTATGCTGCATTCTGTGATAATCATCACATTTTTATATCGGGTGAAAATGAGGGTTTTTTATGTAAATACTTCTTTTTAATCAATTGAATATGCTTTGTTTTGAGTGAAAAATCAGCATCTGGCTTTCAATATTGGTGATCCATAAAACAATATTGAAAATTTCTTTTTTCTACGTCATGTTTTCAATATTGGTGAGGGGCTTAACAATATTGAAAGTTGGATTTATCTGCGTGTGACATTTTCAATATTGGTGATTAAAGTTTTATTTCCGAATTAAAGGGCGTGATATCTGTAATTAACACCACCGATATGAACGACGTTTCCTTCATGATTTCTGGAGATGCAATGAAGATTATTACTTGCTATAAGTGCGTGCCTGATGAACAGGATATTGCGGTCAATAATGCTGATGGTTCGTTAGACTTCAGTAAAGCCGATGCCAAAATAAGCCAATACGATCTCAACGCTATTGAAGCGGCTTGCCAGTTAAAACAGCAGGCGGCAGAGGCGCTGGTGACGGCCTTAAGTGTAGGCGGTAAAGCCCTGACCAACGCCAAAGGGCGTAAAGATGTACTATCGCGCGGTCCGGATGAACTGATTGTGGTGATTGATGACCAGTTCGAGCAGGCACTGCCGCAACAAACGGCCAGCGCACTGGCTGCAGCCGCCCAGAAAGCAGGTTTTGATCTGATCTTGTGCGGCGATGGTTCTTCCGACCTTTATGCCCAGCAGGTTGGTTTGCTGGTGGGTGAAATCCTCGATATTCCGGCAGTTAACGGCGTCAGCAAAATTATCTCCCTGACGGCAGATACCCTCACCGTTGAACGCGAGCTGGAAGATGAAACAGAAACGTTAAGCATTCCGTTGCCTGCGGTTGTTGCTGTTTCCACTGATATCAACTCCCCACAAATCCCTTCGATGAAAGCCATTCTCGGTGCAGCGAAAAAGCCAGTTCAGGTGTGGTCGGCTGCAGATATTGGCTTTAGTGCCGTGGAAGCCTGGTCTGAACAACAGGTTGCCGCGCCGAAACAGCGCGAGCGTCAACGCGTCGTGATTGAAGGCGACGGCGAAGAACAGATCGCCGCATTTGCTGAAAATCTTCGCAAAGTCATTTAATTACAGGGAATGCTATGAACACGTTTTCTCAAGTCTGGGTATTCAGCGATACCCCTTCTCGTCTGCCGGAACTGATGAACGGTGCGCAGGCTTTAGCTAATCAAATTAACACATTTGTCCTCAATGATGCCGACGGCGCACAGGCAATCCAGCTTGGTGCTAATCATGTCTGGAAATTAAGCGGCAAACCGGACGATCGGATAATCGAAGATTACGCCGGTGTCATGGCTGACACTATTCGCCAGCACGGCGCAGACGGCCTGGTGCTGCTGCCGAACACCCGTCGCGGCAAATTACTGGCGGCAAAACTGGGTTATCGCCTTAAAGCGGCGGTCTCTAACGATGCCAGCACCGTCAGCGTACAGGACGGTAAAGCGACAGTGAAACACATGGTTTACGGCGGTCTGGCGATTGGCGAAGAACGCATTGTCACGCCGTATGCGGTACTGACCATCAGCAGCGGCACGTTCGATGCGGCTCAGCCAGACGCTTCGCGCACTGGCGAAACGCACACTGTGGAGTGGCAGGCTCCGGCTGTGGCGATTACCCGCACGGCAACGCAGGCGCGCCAGAGTAACAGTGTCGATCTCGATAAAGCCCGTCTGGTGGTCAGTGTCGGTCGCGGCATTGGCAGCAAAGAGAACATTGCGCTGGCAGAGCAGCTTTGCCAGGCGATAGGTGCGGAGTTGGCCTGTTCTCGTCCGGTGGCAGAAAACGAAAAATGGATGGAGCACGAACGCTATGTCGGTATCTCCAACCTGATGCTCAAACCTGAACTGTACCTGGCGGTGGGGATCTCCGGGCAGATCCAGCACATGGTTGGCGCGAATGCATCGCAAACCATTTTCGCCATCAACAAAGATAAAAATGCGCCGATCTTCCAGTACGCGGATTACGGCATTGTTGGCGACGCCGTGAAGATCCTTCCGGCGCTGACCGCAGCTTTAGCGCGTTGATCCACTCTGGCAGGGCTGCATTACGGCCCTGCCGCTGACAGGGAGCTCTTATGTCCGAAGATATCTTTGACGCCATCATCGTCGGTGCAGGGCTTGCCGGTTCGGTTGCCGCACTGGTGCTCGCCCGCGAAGGGGCGCAAGTGTTAGTTATCGAGCGTGGCAATTCCTCAGGTGCCAAGAACGTCACCGGCGGGCGTCTCTATGCCCACAGCCTGGAACACATTATTCCTGGTTTCGCCGAATCCGCCCCCGTAGAACGCCTGATCACCCATGAAAAACTCGCGTTTATGACGGAAAAGTCAGCTATGACCATGGACTACTGCAATGGCGACGAAACCTCGCCATCCCAGCGTTCTTACTCCGTTTTGCGCAGTAAATTTGATGCCTGGTTGATGGAGCAGGCCGAAGAAGCGGGCGCGCAGTTAATTACCGGGATCCGCGTCGATAACCTGGTACAGCGCGATGGCAAAGTTGTCGGCGTAGAAGCCGATGGCGATGTGATTGAAGCGAAAACGGTGATCCTTGCTGACGGGGTGAACTCCATTCTTGCCGAAAAGCTGGGGATGGCTAAACGTGTTAAACCGACGGATGTGGCGGTTGGCGTGAAGGAACTGATCGAGTTACCGAAGTCGGTAATCGAAGACCGTTTTCAGTTGCAGGGTAATCAGGGCGCAGCCTGCCTGTTTGCGGGGGCCCCCACTGATGGCCTGATGGGCGGCGGCTTCCTTTATACCAATGAAAATACCCTGTCGCTGGGGCTGGTTTGTGGTCTGCATCATTTGCATGACGCGAAAAAATCGGTGCCGCAAATGCTGGAAGATTTCAAACAACATCCGGCAGTTGCACCGCTGATCGCGGGTGGCAAGCTGGTGGAATATTCCGCTCATGTAGTGCCGGAAGCAGGCATCAACATGCTGCCGGAGCTGGCCGGTGACGGCGTATTGATTGCCGGTGATGCTGCCGGAATGTGTATGAACCTCGGTTTTACCATTCGTGGTATGGATCTGGCGATTGCAGCCGGGGAAGCAGCAGCAAAAACTGTGCTTTCAGCGATGAAAAGCGACGATTTCAGTAAGCAGAAACTGACGGAATATCGTCAGCATCTGGAGAGTGGCCCGCTGCGCGATATGCGGATGTACCAGAAACTACCGGCGTTCCTTGATAACCCGCGCATGTTTAGCGGCTACCCGGAACTGGCGGTAGGTGTGGCGCGTGACCTGTTCACCATTGACGGTAGTGCGCCGGAACTGATGCGCAAGAAAATCCTCCGCCACGGCAAGAAAGTGGGCTTCATCAATCTGATCAAGGATGGCATGAAAGGAGTGACCGTTTTATGACTTCTCCCGTCAATGTGGACGTCAAACTGGGCGTCAATAAATTCAATGTCGATGAAGAGCATCCGCACATTGTTGTGAAGGCCGATGCCGATAAACAGGCACTGGAGCTGCTGGTGAAAGCGTGCCCTGCCGGTCTGTACAAGAAGCAAGATGACGGCAGTGTGCGCTTCGATTACGCCGGATGTCTGGAGTGCGGCACCTGTCGCATTCTGGGGCTGGGGTCGGCGCTGGAACAGTGGGAATACCCGCGCGGCACCTTTGGTGTGGAGTTTCGTTACGGCTGATGTTGGTTTTTATGGCGCGTAACGGTAGGCCGGATGAAGCGTTTACGCCGCATCCGGCGGTCGTTGCCTGAATTAACGCTGTACCGATTCTCATTGCAAAAAAACAGGAATAACCCATGCAACCGTCCAGAAACTTTGACGATCTCAAATTCTCCTCTATTCACCGCCGCATTTTGTTGTGGGGAAGCGGTGGCCCGTTTCTGGATGGCTATGTATTGGTGATGATTGGTGTGGCGCTGGAACAACTGACTCCAGCGTTGAAGCTGGACGCAGACTGGATTGGTCTGCTGGGGGCGGGAACTCTCGCCGGGTTGTTTGTCGGCACGTCGTTGTTTGGCTATATCTCCGATAAAGTCGGGCGGCGCAAAATGTTCCTGATAGATATCATTGCCATCGGCGTAATATCTGTGGCGACGATGTTTGTCTCATCCCCCGTCGAACTGTTGGTGATGCGCGTACTTATTGGTATTGTCATCGGCGCGGATTACCCCATCGCCACCTCAATGATTACCGAGTTCTCCAGCACCCGCCAGCGAGCATTCTCGATCAGCTTTATTGCCGCAATGTGGTATGTCGGGGCGACCTGTGCCGATCTGGTCGGTTACTGGTTGTATGATATGGAAGGCGGCTGGCGCTGGATGCTGGGTAGTGCGGCGATCCCATGTTTGTTAATTTTGATTGGTCGATTCGAACTGCCTGAATCTCCCCGCTGGTTGTTACGCAAAGGGCGAGTAAAAGAGTGTGAAGAGATGATGATCAAACTATTTGGCGAACCGGTGGTTTTCGACGAAGAGCAACCGCAGCAAACCCGTTTTCGCGATCTGTTTAATCGACGCCACTTTCCATTTGTCCTGTTTGTCGCCGCCATCTGGACCTGCCAGGTAATCCCAATGTTCGCCATTTACACCTTTGGTCCACAAATCGTCGGCTTACTGGGGCTTGGTGTCGGTAAAAATGCGGCGCTGGGGAACGTGGTGATTAGCCTGTTCTTTATGCTCGGCTGTATTCCACCGATGCTGTGGCTTAACACTGCCGGACGGCGCCCATTGTTGATTGGTAGCTTTGCCATGATGACGCTGGCGCTGGCGGTTTTGGGGCTGATCCCGGATATGGGGATCTGGCTGGTGGTAATGGCCTTTGCGGTATATGCCTTTTTCTCTGGCGGGCCGGGTAATTTGCAGTGGCTCTATCCTAATGAACTCTTCCCGACGGATATCCGTGCCTCTGCCGTGGGCGTGATTATGTCCTTAAGCCGTATTGGCACTATTGTTTCGACCTGGGCGCTGCCAATCTTTATCAATAATTACGGTATTAGTAACACGATGCTGATGGGGGCGGGGATCTCGCTGTTTGGCCTGCTGATTTCCGTAGCGTTTGCCCCGGAAACACGCGGGATGTCACTGGCGCAAACCAGCAATATGACGATCCGCGGGCAGAGAATGGGGTAATTTGTTCAGATTTCTCTCTTTTCTGAATCAATATTATTGACTATAAGCCGCGTGAATATATGACTACACTTTGTGGGAAAACAAAGGCGTAAACACGCGGGCTTATAACTATGATCCTCATAATTTATGCGCATCCGTGTCCGCATCATTTCCATGCGAATAACCGGATGTTTGAACAAGCAAGGACGCTGGAAATCGTTGAAATCCGCTCTCTTTATCAACGCTATCCTGACTTCAATATCGATATTGCCATGCAGACGATGGTCGAGACCAGGGAGAGAACGTGGACTCGTCAGCAGAATATAAAATTTTCCTCAACATCATCCTCGCACCAGTCGACGACGGTTTACGCTTTACGTATAGTGGCGACAATTTTTTTTATCGGGAAATCTCAATGATCAGTCTGATTGCGGCGTTAGCGGTAGATCGCGTTATCGGCATGGAAAACGCCATGCCGTGGAACCTGCCTGCCGATCTCGCCTGGTTTAAACGCAACACCTTAAATAAACCCGTGATTATGGGCCGCCATACCTGGGAATCCATCGGCCGTCCGCTACCAGGGCGCAAGAATATTATCCTCAGCAGCCAGCCGGGTACAGATGAGCGCGTAACGTGGGTGAAATCGGTTGATGAGGCGATCGCGGCGTGTGGTGACGTACCAGAAATTATGGTGATTGGCGGTGGTCGCGTTTATGAGCAGTTCCTGCCCAAAGCGCAAAAACTGTATCTGACGCATATCGACGCGGAAGTGGAAGGCGACACCCATTTCCCGGATTACGAACCGGATGACTGGGAATCGGTATTCAGCGAATTCCACGACGCTGATGCGCAAAACTCCCATAGCTATTGCTTTGAGATTCTGGAACGGCGGTAAGTTCAGCAATTTGCGCGTAAGACCTCGCCCAATCGGGCTGTCTCTTGATCAGGAGATCTGATCAAGAGACAGCCCTGAAGGACGGGGTTTTACGGCGCATTGGATAATTTCAAATTTAAAAAGCAAATTTTTTGTCTCAGGAATTTTTCATTCCCAAAGCCTTTCTCGCAGCTACACTAACAGGGTAAATTTTTTCTGACGGCAGGAAGGATTTCGCCTGTGTGGTTTTACCATTTATCAAAAGGTTATGACACTTTCGCACCAGTGGCGTCAGATCATCAATGGCAACAATGGCGTCTTCGTTAAATTGACTGATTAAGTTACGAGAAATACCAAGCTGTAATGACCGGTGTTCCAGTTTCTTGCCATTTATGCTGCGTTCTGGGTCCCACTGAACATACACATTTGCTTGCGTAAATAACTCTTCCCATATTCCCGCATGTGGATAGACATGTGCTTCCGGAGTTGTTAACACCGCTTGTTCGAGTAGAGCATCAAAGAAGGTGCGTTTGATTCGGACAGCGAGAATTCGTTGTTGATCTTTTTTCAGTCCCCAGTTGCTACGTTCCATCATCCACATAAAAGAAGGTTTAATCCAGGTCATGCGATTAAATGAAAACGGTGCGCCAAATCGCCCGTCACGTACAGCGACGTTAGCGATTGTGTCATTGTAGGCCTGATAAACTGTGATGGTGTGCTGATTGTAATTAGCACGTATTTCAAAATAGTCAGCCATTATTCCTCCCTGAATGGTAATTAGTTAAGACGCGACCGCCTCTCCTTCGCCCAAATCCTTATGCCGGTTCGACGGCTGGACAAAATACTGTTTATCTTCCCAGCGCAGGCAGGTTAATGAGCCGCCCCAGCAACAGCCGGTATCCAGCGCGTAAATACCTTCCGGCGTACCTTTGCCTTCCAGCGATGCCCAGTGACCAAAGGCGATGCTGTACTCTTCAGCGACGGGGCCAGGAATCGCAAACCACGGTTTCAATGGAGCAGGGGCTTCTTCTGGCGATTCTTTGCTGTACATATCCAGCTGACCATTCGGGAAGCAAAAGCGCATCCGGGTAAAGGCGTTGGTGATAAAACGCAGTCTTCCCAGTCCCCGCAATTCCGGTAACCAGTTATTTGGCATATCGCCGTACATGGCGTCGAGGAAGAAGGGGTAGGAGTCGCTCGACAGCACCGCTTCTACATCGCGCGCGCACTCTTTGGCGGTTTGCAGATCCCACTGCGGCGTGATCCCTGCGTGGGCCATCACCAGCTTTTTCTCTTCGTCGATTTGCAGCAAAGGCTGGCGACGCAGCCAGTTAAGCAGTTCGTCGGCATCTGGCGCTTCCAGCAGCGGTGTCAGGCGATCTTTCGGTTTATTTCGGCTGATCCCGGCGAATACCGCCAGCAGATGTAGATCGTGATTGCCCAGCACCAGACGTACGTTGTCGCCTAATGACTTCACGTAGCGCAGAACATCCAGCGAACCAGGGCCGCGTGCGACCAGATCGCCCGTCAGCCAGAGGGTATCTTTCCCCGGGGTAAATTCTACTTTATGCAGCAATGCGATCAGTTCATCGTAACAACCATGAACGTCGCCAATAAGGTATGTCGCCATATTCTTTTAATGAATGAGTGTGGGAACGGCGAGTCGGAATACGGGAATGTCGATACTAAAAGGAACGCCATTTTCATCGATCATTTCGTAGTGACCCTGCATGGTGCCCAGCGGCGTTTCAATGATTGCACCGCTGGTGTACTGATACTCTTCGCCAGGCGCGATAAGTGGCTGAACGCCCACCACACCTTCGCCCTGGACTTCGGTTTCACGGCCATTGCCATTGGTGATCAGCCAGTAACGCCCCAACAACTGCACTGGCGCTCGCCCCAGATTGCGTATGGTTACGGTATAAGCAAAAACGTAACGTTCATTATCAGGTGAAGATTGTGCCTCAATGTAGACGCTTTGAACCTGAATACACACTCGGGGCGAATTGATCATCGTTAACTCTCCTGCAAAGGCGCGTTCTCTGCCAGATAGTTCGCCATCTGGCAATATTGCGCGACAGAGATATTTTCCGCTCGCATCGCCGGGTCGATCCTCATTTCCGTTAACACCTCGACGCTAAACAGGTTGCCGAGGCTGTTACGAATGGTTTTACGACGCTGGTTAAAGGCTTCGGTGGTGATGCGGCTCAACACGCGAACATCTTTAACCGGGTGAGGCATCGTTGCATGAGGAACTAGGCGCACGACGGCGGAATCCACTTTGGGTGGTGGTGTAAAGGCTGACGGCGGTACTTCCAGCACCGGGATCACGTTGCAATAGTATTGCGCCATGACGCTTAAACGACCATACGCCTTACTGTTCGGTCCTGCAACCAGACGATTCACCACCTCTTTTTGCAACATAAAGTGCATGTCGGCAATGGCATCAGTATAGCTAAACAGATGGAACATCAACGGAGTGGAGATGTTATACGGCAGGTTACCGAAAACACGCAGCGGCTGACCCATTTTCTCGGCCAGTTCACCAAAGTTAAAGGTCATTGCATCCTGCTGATAAATCGTCAGTTTCGGGCCTAAGAATGGATGCGTTTGCAGACGTGCCGCCAGATCGCGGTCAAGTTCGATGACCGTCAGTTGATCCAGACGTTCACCGACCGGTTCGGTCAATGCTGCCAGACCGGGGCCGATTTCGACCATCGCCTGGCCCTTCTGCGGGTTAATGGCAGAAACAATGCTGTCGATCACGAACTGATCGTTGAGAAAGTTTTGCCCGAAGCGTTTACGGGCTAAGTGGCCCTGGTGGACTCGATTATTCATTGGGTGTTAACAATCATTTTGATGGCGAGATTAAGCGCCGTAATAAAACTGCCGACATCGGCTTCGCCACGTCCCGCCAGTTCAAGCGCGGTGCCGTGGTCCACTGATGTGCGAATAAAGGGCAGGCCCAGCGTAATGTTCACACCGCGCCCGAAGCCCTGGTATTTTAGCACGGGAAGACCCTGATCGTGGTACATCGCCAGCACCGCGTCGGCGTTATCGAGATATTTTGGCTGAAACAGGGTATCGGCAGGCAGCGGCCCGTTGAGTTTCATCCCCTGCGCCCGCAGTTCGTCGAGGACGGGAATGATGGTGTCTATCTCTTCCGTACCCATATGACCGCCTTCGCCCGCGTGCGGATTCAGCCCGCAGACCAGAATGCGCGGTTCGGCAATACCAAATTTGGTCCGCAAATCGTGATGCAAAATAGCAATCACTTCGTGCAAAAGCACAGGGGTGATGGCATCTGCGATATCGCGTAGCGGTAAATGTGTCGTTGCCAGCGCCACGCGAAGTTCTTCGGTTGCCAGCATCATCACCACTTTTTTCGCCTGCGAGCGCTCTTCGAAAAACTCGGTATGACCGGTAAACGGAATGCCTGCGTCGTTAATGACGCCTTTATGCACGGGGCCTGTGATCAGCGCGGCAAATTCACCGTTCAGACAGCCATCGCACGCTCGCGCCAGCGTCTCCACCACGTAATGCCCATTTTCAACCGTTAATTGTCCCGCAATCACAGGTGCACGTAAGGCGACTGGAAGTAACGTTAATGTGCCCGCAGTTTGCGGTTGTGCAGGGGAGTTTGGGGAATAAGGGCAGAGAGTCAGTGGCAAACCGAGCATTGCTGCCCGGTCGGTAAGGAGAGTGGCGTCGGCACAAACAACCAGTTCGACCGGCCACTCACGCTGTGCAAGCTGGACAACTAAGTCCGGGCCAATCCCGGCGGGTTCGCCGGGAGTGATCACAACACGTTGGGTTTTAACCATTAGTTGCTCAGGATTTTAACGTAGGCGCTGGCACGTTGTTCCTGCATCCAGCTTGCTGCTTCTTCCGAGAACTTCCGGTTCATCAGCATGCGGTACGCACGATCTTTCTGTGCAGCGTCGGTTTTATCGACATTACGGGTATCCAGCAGTTCGATTAAATGCCAGCCGAATGAAGAGTGAACCGGTGCGCTCATTTGACCTTTGTTCAGGCGGGTCAGCGCGTCACGGAAGGCCGGATCGAAAATATCTGGCGTAGCCCAACCGAGATCTCCACCCTGGTTAGCAGAGCCTGGGTCCTGAGAAAACTCTTTCGCGGCAGCGGCAAACGTCGTTTTACCACTCTTGATATCGGCAGCAATTTGCTCCAGTTTCACGCGGGCCTGTTCGTCGGTCATGATCGGCGACGGTTTCAGCAGAATATGGCGAGCATGAACTTCGGTCACCGAGATGTTTTTGCTTTCACCACGCAGGTCGTTAACTTTCAGAATATGGAAGCCAACGCCGGAACGAATCGGGCCAACAATGTCGCCTTTCTTCGCGGTGCTTAATGCCTGGGCGAAGATCCCCGGCAACTCCTGAATACGGCCCCAGCCCATCTGGCCGCCGTTCAGCGCCTGCTGGTCGGCAGAATGAGCAATCGCCAGCTTACCGAAATCAGCGCCGTTACGGGCCTGATCGACAATGGCGCGTGCCTGGCTTTCCGCTTCGTTCACCTGATCAGAGGTCGGGTTTTCCGGCAGTGGAATCAGGATGTGGCTCAGGTTCAGCTCAGTGCTGGCGTCGTTTTGGTTACCTACCTGCTGTGCCAGGGATTCGACTTCCTGCGGCAGGATGGTGATGCGACGACGCACCTCGTTGTTACGTACTTCAGAGATAATCATCTCTTTGCGGATCTGGTTACGATAGGTGTTGTAGTTCAGACCATCGTAGGCCAGACGGCTGCGCATCTGATCCAGCGTCATGTTGTTTTGTTTCGCGATGTTAGCAATCGCCTGATCCAACTGCTCATCGGAGATTTTCACTCCCATTCTCTGCCCCATCTGCAGGATGATTTGATCCATGATCAAACGCTCCATGATCTGGTGGCGCAGCGTCGCGTCATCAGGAAGTTGCTGCCTTGCCTGAGCAGCGTTCAGTTTTACCGACTGCATTAATCCATCAACGTCGCTTTCCAGCACGACGCCGTTATTGACGACGGCTGCGACTTTATCGACTACCTGGGGGGCAGCGAAACTGGTATTCGCGATCATGGCGATACCGAGAAGCAGCGTTTTCCAGTTCTTCATACTTTTTCCATTTCAATTAACCGCACTGCGGATTACGTGGTAAATCAACAAATCACAAAGTGTTTTGATACGGCAGAATGTTCGAACGCAGCATCTCTTGCGTACCCAGGCCGTAGTTGGAGCTCAGGCCGCGAAGTTCGATGTTAAAGCCGATTGCGTTGTCATATACCGCATGTTGTTTATCGTTATCCCAACCGTTCAGCTTCCGCTCGTAACCGACGCGAATCGCGTAACAGCAGGAGCTGTATTGCACACCTAACATAGAGTCGGCTTGCTTGTTCGCATTGGTGTCGTAGTAGTAGGCCCCGACAATTGACCAACGATCGGCAATTGGCCAGCTGGCGACGGCACCCACCTGCGAAATACCATTCTTATATTGCTCAGCAGTGGAATAGTTCTTAGGCAGCGTAGCCTGAATATATTCCGGGCTGGCGTAACGGTAATTCAACTGTACCAGACGGTCTTCATCCCGACGGTATTCAATGCTGGAGTTACTGGTCGCTACGTTATCCAGACGCGTATCGTACTGAATCCCGCCACGCAATCCCCAACGCTCTGAGATACGCCAGTAGGTGTCGCCTGCCCACACCAGTGAGCCTGTTTTGTCGTCATTCTCCCATGTTATGTTGTCATCGCCAGTGCGAGACTCCGTGAAATAGTAGATTTGACCAACGGAAATATTAAAACGTTCAACGGCTGCATCATCATATATACGAGATGTGACGCCGGTCGTAACCTGGTTAGCGGAGGCAATACGGTCAAGACCGCCGTAAGTCCGGTCCCGGAACAGGCCAGAGTAGTCAGATTGCAGCAGAGACGAGTCATAGTTATAGATATCGCTCTGATCGCGATACGGCACGTACAAATACTGCGCGCGCGGTTCCAGAGTTTGGGTATAACTCGGCGCCAGCATTTCCATATCGCGTTCAAAGACCATTTTGCCGTCAACTTTAAATTGCGGCATTACACGGTTAACAGAATCTGCCAACTTATTGTTTTGTGGATTGCTGTTATAGCCGTCAAGATTAGTTTGCTGATAATGGGTTGCCAGCAACTTCGCTTCAGTATTAATACTGCCCCAGTTATTGGATAAGGGCAGATTGATCGTCGGCTCCAGGTGAACACGGGTTGCTTCAGGCATGTCGTCTCTGGTGTTAACAAAGTGCACTGCCTGGCCGTAAATACGCGTATCAAACGGACCAACATCATTCTGGTAGTAGTTAACATCTAACTGCGGTTCTGCCGAGTAGCTACTGGTATTTTGTTCGCTGAAGACCTGGAACTGCTTGGTTGAAACGGTGGCATTGAAGTTTTGCACCGCATAGCCAACGCTGAATTTTTGCGTTGCGTAGCCGTCAGTACTGGAACCGTACTTGTTATCAAAATCATTGAAGTAGCTAGGATCGCTGACTTTAGTGTAATCGACATTGAAGCGCCACACCTGATCCATGACCCCGGAGTGTTGCCAGTAGAACAACCAACGACGTGAACTGTCATCGTTCGGGTGTTCATCTTCATAGACTTTATCTGAAGGCAGATAGTCCAGTTCCATCAGGCCAGCGCCCGCCTGGGAGAGGTAGCGGAATTCGTTCTCCCACATGATGTTGCCACGACGATGCATATAATGCGGCGTGATGGTGGCATCCATATTTGGCGCGATGTTCCAGTAATATGGGAGATAGAACTCAAAGTAGTTGGTGGTGGTGTACTTGGCGTTCGGGATCAAGAAACCAGAACGACGTTTGTCACCCACCGGCAACTGCAAATACGGGCTATAAAAGATCGGTACCGGACCTACTTTAAAGCGGGCGTTCCAGATCTCCGCAACTTGTTCTTCGCGGTCATGAATAATTTCGCTACCTACCACGCTCCAGGTGTCAGAACCCGGCAGACAGGAGGTAAAGCTGCCGTTATCCAGAATGGTATAGCGGTTTTCGCCGCGTTGTTTCATCAGGTCCGCTTTGCCGCGCCCCTGGCGACCCACCATCTGATAATCACCTTCCCAGACGTTGGTATCTTTGGTGTTCAGATTCGCCCAGCCTTTCGGACCTTTGAGGATCACCTGGTTATCGTCGTAATGGACATTACCGAGCGCATCAACGGTACGTACGGGCTCCGGTTGCCCTGGTGCCTCTTTTTGATGGAGCTGCACTTCGTCGGCCTGCAGACGGCTGTTACCCTGCATGATATCCACGCTGCCAGTAAATACGGCATTATCCGGGTAGTCCCCTTTCGCGTGGTCAGCATTGATAGTCACGGGTAAGTCATTAGTATCGCCCTGTACCAGAGGACGGTCATAGCTTGGCACGCCCAACATGCACTGTGAGGCGAGGTCGGCTGCCAGTCCCTGTTGACTATAAAGGGCGGTGGCAATCATGGTGGCCAGGAGAGTGGGGATACGTTTTTTCATACGTTGATTTTATTGTTCCATCATCGGTAACGTTGCGCGTGACAAACGGTCAGAGACTAACGTACTCGTCATCTCTGCGCTAGTGTTAATCCTGTCCGAATAGCGTCAGTGGTGTTAGGCACGGCATTGAATGACAGGTATGATAATGCAAATTATAGGCGATGTCCCACAATTGACCGCAGCCGGAAAACGGTAAAAGCACCTTTATATTGTGGGAGATAGCCCTGATATCCGTGTGTCGATTTGGGGAATATATGCAGTATTGGGGAAAAATCATTGGCGTGGCCGTGGCCTTACTGATGGGCGGCGGCTTTTGGGGCGTAGTGTTAGGCCTGTTAATTGGCCATATGTTTGATAAAGCTCGTAGCCGTAAAATGGCGTGGTTCGCCAACCAGCGTGAGCGTCAGGCGCTGTTTTTTGCCACCACTTTTGAAGTGATGGGGCATTTAACCAAATCCAAAGGTCGCGTCACGGAGGCTGATATTCATATCGCCAGCCTGTTGATGGACCGAATGAATCTTCATGGCGCTTCCCGTACTGCGGCGCAAAATGCGTTCCGGGTGGGAAAATCAGACAATTACCCACTGCGAGAAAAGATGCGCCAGTTTCGCAGTGTCTGCTTTGGTCGTTTTGACTTAATTCGTATGTTTCTGGAGATCCAAATCCAGGCGGCGTTTGCTGATGGGTCACTGCACCCGAATGAACGGGCGGTGCTGTATGTCATTGCAGAGGAATTAGGGATCTCTCGCGCCCAGTTTGACCAGTTCTTGCGTATGATGCAGGGCGGTGCCCAGTTTGGCGGCGGTTATCAACAGCAGTCTGGTGGTGGTAACTGGCAGCAGGCGCAGCGTGGTCCGACGCTGGAAGATGCCTGTAACGTGCTGGGCGTGAAGCCGACGGATGACGCAACCACCATCAAACGTGCCTACCGTAAGCTGATGAGCGAACACCATCCGGATAAGCTGGTGGCGAAAGGTTTGCCGCCTGAGATGATGGAGATGGCGAAGCAAAAAGCGCAGGAAATTCAGCAGGCGTATGAGCTGATTAAGCAACAGAAAGGATTTAAATAAGTTTCAAATTGTAGGCCTGATAAGACGCGGCTCGCGTCGTATCAGGCAATCGGCGCAAAATTGCCGGATGCGGCATTAACGCCTTCTCCGGCCTACCGAACTTCGCCAGCGTGACGATTAAAAATCCGCTGGCGCTTTAAACGTCATGCTATTGCCATACGCCGGATGGGTAATCGTCAACATTTCTGCATGCAACAATAATCGTGATGCCATTGCTCTCGCTTCTGGTGAGGCATAAAAACGATCGCCGAGAATCGGATGACCCAGCGCCAGCATATGCACACGCAGCTGATGCGAACGCCCGGTAATCGGCTTTAACACCACTCTTGCGGTGTTATCCGCTGCATACTCCACCACTTCATATTCCGTCTGCGCAGGTTTTCCCGTTTCGTAACAAACTTTCTGTTTCGGGCGGTTTGGCCAGTCGCAAATCAGTGGCAGATCCACCAGACCTTCAGCGGGGGATGGATGCCCCCAGACGCGGGCCACATACTGCTTTTTCGGCTCACGTTCGCGGAACTGGCGTTTTAATTCCCGCTCCGCGGCTTTGGTCAGCGCCACTACAATCACGCCGCTGGTAGCCATATCCAGACGATGCACCGATTCTGCCTGCGGATAATCACGCTGAATGCGCGTCATTACGCTGTCTTTGTGCTCTTCCAGACGTCCCGGCACAGACAACAAACCGCTCGGCTTGTTGACCACCATAATGTGGTCATCCTGATACAGGATAACCAGCCAGGGTTCCTGCGGTGGATTGTAGTTTTCCATCCCCATTTTTGGCTCCGTTACTGATGCGTCACAACGATCAAACGCAGGGCATCCAGACGCCAGCCAGCCTGATCCAGGCTTTCTATTACCTGCTGACGGTTGCTCTCAATGGCGGTCAGTTCGTCGTCACGAATGTTCGGGTTCACTGCGCGCAGAGCCTCCAGACGTGAGAGTTCCGCAGACAGTTTATCGTCAGCTTCGTTACGCGCCGCGTCAATCAATGCACGGGCAGATTTCTCGATCTGCGCTTCACTCAGCTGAAGGATAGCGTGAACATCCTGCTGCACGGCATTAACCAGCTTGCTGCCAGTGTGGCGGTTTACCGCGTTAAGCTGACGGTTAAAGGTTTCAAACTCCACCTGTGCTGCAAGGTTGTTGCCGTTTTTATCCAGCAGCATACGTACCGGCGTTGGCGGCAGGAAGCGGTTGAGCTGCAACTGCTTCGGTGCCTGGGCTTCGACCACGTAAATCAGTTCCACCAACAGCGTCCCTACCGGCAACGCTTTGTTTTTCAACAGTGAAATCGTGCTGCTACCGGTATCGCCAGAAAGGATCAGATCCAGACCGTTGCGGATCAGCGGATGTTCCCAGGTAATAAACTGTGCATCTTCACGCGCCAGCGCCACTTCACGGTCGAAGGTGATGGTGATGCCATCTTCCGACAGGCCAGGGAAGTCCGGCACCAGCATATGATCGGACGGCGTCAGCACGATCATGTTGTCTCCGCGATCGTCCTGATTGATACCGATAATATCGAACAGGTTCATGGCGAAAGCGATCAGGTTGGTATCGTCATCCTGCTCTTCAATGCTTTCTGCCAGGGCCTGGGCTTTTTCGCCGCCATTGGAATGGATTTCCAGCAGACGGTCACGGCCCTGTTCCAGCTGTGCTTTCAGCGCTTCATGTTGATCGCGGCAGTTTTTGATCAGATCGTCAAAGCCTTCGGTTTGATCCGGTGAAGCCAGGTAGTTAATCAGATCGTTATACACGCTATCGTAAATCGTACGTCCGGTCGGGCAGGTGTGCTCGAATGCATCCAGACCTTCGTGATACCAGCGCACCAGCACCGACTGAGCCGTTTTTTCCAGATAAGGCACATGGATCTGAATATCGTGCGCCTGACCGATACGATCGAGACGACCAATACGCTGCTCCAGCAGATCCGGGTTGAACGGCAGATCGAACATCACCATGTGGCTGGCGAACTGGAAGTTACGCCCTTCAGAACCGATTTCCGAGCACAGCAGTACCTGTGCGCCGGTGTCTTCTTCGGCAAACCAGGCGGCAGCGCGGTCACGTTCGATAATCGACATGCCTTCGTGGAACACCGCAGCGCGAATACCTTCACGTTCGCGCAGTACCTGCTCCAGTTGCAGCGCGGTAGCGGCTTTGGCGCAGATCACCAACACTTTCTGTGCGCGATGGCTGGTCAGGTAGCCCATCAGCCATTCTACGCGCGGGTCGAAGTTCCACCAGGTGGCGTTATCGCCTTCAAATTCCTGATAAATACGCTCCGGGTAGAGCATGTCGCGAGCGCGGTCTTCCGCACTTTTACGTGCGCCCATAATGCCGGATACTTTAATAGCCGTCTGATACTGCGTCGGCAGCGGCAGTTTAATGGTGTGCAGCTCGCGTTTCGGGAAGCCTTTCACACCATTACGCGTGTTACGGAACAGCACGCGGCTGGTGCCGTGGCGATCCATAAGCATGGAAACCAGCTCCTGACGGGCGCTCTGGGCATCTTCACTGTCGCTGTTTGCTGCTTGCAACAGCGGCTCAATATCCTGCTCACCAATCATTTCGCCGAGCATGTTCAGTTCGTCATTGCTCAGTTTGTTACCTGCCAGCAGCATGGCAACGGCGTCCGCAACAGGACGATAATTTTTCTGTTCTTCAACGAATTGCGCGAAATCGTGGAAACGGTTCGGGTCGAGCAAGCGCAGACGGGCGAAGTGGCTTTCCATTCCCAGTTGTTCCGGGGTTGCGGTCAGCAGCAGAACGCCTGGTACATGCTCTGCCAGTTGTTCAATAGCCTGATATTCACGGCTCGGCGCATCTTCGCTCCACACCAGGTGATGCGCTTCATCGACCACTAGTAGATCCCACTCGGCTTCACAGAGATGTTCCAGACGCTGTTTGCTACGACGGGCAAAATCCAGCGAGCAAATCACCAGCTGTTCGGTGTCGAACGGGTTGTAGGCATCGTGCTGAGCTTCGGCATAACGCTCATCATCAAACAGGGCAAAGCGCAGGTTGAAACGGCGCAGCATTTCTACCAGCCACTGATGCTGTAAAGTCTCCGGGACGATAATTAACACACGCTCAGCAGCGCCAGAGAGCAGCTGTTGATGCAGGATCATCCCGGCCTCAATGGTTTTCCCTAAACCCACTTCGTCAGCCAGCAGGACGCGCGGCGCGTGGCGGCGACCAACATCATGAGCGATGTTGAGCTGATGGGGGATCAGGCTGGTACGCTGACCGCGCAGGCCGCTGTACGGCATACGGAATTGTTCGCTGGAATACTTACGCGCGCGATAACGCAGGGCAAAGCGGTCCATACGGTCAATCTGCCCGGCAAACAGACGGTCCTGCGGTTTGCTGAACACCAGTTTGCTATCAAGGAAAACTTCACGCAGGGCCACGCCGGACTCTTCATTATCCAGGCGAGTACCGATATAGGTCAGCAAGCCATTTTCTTCTTTTACTTCTTCGACTTGCATCTGCCAGCCATCGTGGCTGGTAATGGTATCACCAGGGTTGAACATCACGCGGGTCACGGGGGAATCACTGCGTGCGTACAGACGGTTTTCACCAGTAGATGGGAAAAGTAAAGTGACAGTTCGCGCATCCACCGCGACAACGGTTCCAAGTCCCAATTCGCTTTCTGTATCGCTGATCCAGCGTTGACCAAGTGTAAAAGGCATATGTGTTCGGCTCTATATCTTTAATTGCAGGCAATAACCACCCGCTACCGTGCTTATGAGGTAGTGGTGTTATTCAGGTCCAGGAATGGAAAGGGCGCTATGGTACTGGATGGCAAAGCATTCGTCACGCATCAAAATGGTATCTGGCGAACTCTTTTTTTGCTCAAAATAGCCCAAGTTGCCCGGTCATAAGTGTAGCAAAATTATCCTCAATAAAAGGGAGTATTCCCTCAGCTACGGGTTGCAGCTGGCGGGTCAGGTAATGTTCGTAATCCAGCGGTGAACGTTGGTAGTCCAGTGGCTCCGGGCCGTGGGTGGTCCATACGTACTTAATGGTGCCGCGGTTCTGATATTGCAAGGGACGACCGCGCTTTTGATTTTCTTCATCGGCAAGGCGAGCGGCGCGTACATGAGGCGGCACATTACGCTGATATTCACTCAGCGGACGGCGAAGGCGTTTACGGTAAACCAGCCGCGCATCCAGTTCACCCGCCATCAGTTGGTCGATAGTTTCGCGTACGTACTCCTGATATGGCTCGTTGCGGAAGATACGCAGGTATAGCTCCTGCTGAAACTGCTGGGCCAGCGGCGTCCAGTCGGTGCGCACGGTTTCCAGCCCTTTAAACACCATCCGCTGTTTATCGCCTTCCTGAATCAGCCCGGCGTAGCGCTTCTTGCTGCTGGTATCGGCTCCACGAATGGTTGGCATCAGAAAACGGCAGAAATGGGTTTCATACTCCAGTTCTAATGCGCTGGTCAGCCGTTGCTGCTGCAACGTTTCTGCCCACCAGGCGTTAACGTGCTGCACCAGTGCACGACCGATTTTTGCCGCCTCTTCTTCCGAATGTGCGCCTTTCAGCCAGACAAACGTTGAGTCAGTATCGCCATAGATCACGTCATAGCCCTGCGCTTCAATCAACACTTTGGTTTGCCGCATGATCTGATGACCTCGCATAGTGATCGACGACGCCAGGCGTGGGTCGAAGAAGCGACAAGCGGTCGTACCGAGCACGCCATAAAAGGCGTTCATAATGATCTTCAGCGCCTGCGACAATGGCTTATTGCCCTGACGTTTGGCTTCATCGCGCCCGTGCCAGATATTATTGACAATTTCCGGAAGACAATGTTTTTCCCGTGAGAACCAGGCATCAAGAAAACCTTCTGTGCTGTGTTCTGGATCAGGCTGTGCCATGCCTTCCACCAGGCCGACGGGATCAATCAGAAAGGTGCGGATGATCGACGGGTACAGGCTTTTGTAGTCCAGCACCAGCACCGAATCATAAAGCCCTGGGCGCGAATCCATCACGTAGCCGCCAGGACTGGCGTGCGGCGGCACTTCGCCGAGATTGGGCGCGACATAACCAGCGCGATGCATCCGGGGAAAATAGAGATGACCAAACGCCGCCACCGAACCCCCGTGCCGATCCACCGGCAGGCCATTCACCGTTGCGCGTTCGAGTAAAAATGGCATGATTTCAGTTTTATGGAAAATCTGCGTCACCAGCTCGCAATCTTTCAGGTTATAAGTCGCCAGCGCGGGTTTATCTTCAGCGAAACGGCGGTCAATTTCGTCCATTCGATCCCATGGGTTATCGATAGATTTCCCTTCGCCCAACAATTCCTGGGCGACGGTTTCCAGCGAGAACGAAGAGAAATTCCAGAATGCGGATTTCAGTGCCTCGATACCGTCGATAATCAGCCGCCCTTTGGCCTGGGCGAAAAAAATGCCGTTTTTAAAGCCGTGCTCGCGCCACTCCAGCTCGCTGTTTTCACGCCCGAGACTCAGTGGAATACGGTAACGCTCGGCATGCTTTTGCAGCATTCGCAGATCAAACTGCACCACGTTCCAGCCGATGATTACATCGGGATCGTGCTCGGCGACCCAGGCGTTGAGTTTTTCCAGCAGCTGCGGGCGGCTGGCAACGTATTCCAGGTCAAAATCGAGTGATGAGGCATCGCCATTTTCAGGACCGAGCATATAGACAACACGCTGCCCGCAACCTTCCAGGCCGATGCAGTACAGCTCACCGTGGCGAGTGGTTTCAATATCAATAGAAGCCCACTTGAGCGGTGGGCGATAATCGGGATTAGATTTCAGACGGGCATTGACGATAGCGCCATTGCGCATATCGCCCTCGACCCACACAGGCGAGGTAATAAACCGTTCCATTAAATAGCGTTCTGGCGGGCGTACATCGGCCTCGTAAACGGTAACGCCACCTTCACGCAGGCGCTTTTCGTAATTCATCAACTGGCGATGGGCGCGACAGTAAAGACCATATACCGGCTGGCGGTGAAAATCTTTTAACGCCAGCGGCGTCAGGCGAAAGCCTTGTTCACCCTGCAAAATATGCTGAGCGCGGGGAACCTGATCGGCGGGAATAAACGCCACGGACTCTTGCGGCGCAAGGGTAACCTGCAACGGCCCGTTGTCCGTCGCCAGCCAGAAGGAGACTTCTGTCCCTTGCGGGGTATCCCGCCAGTGTCCTGAGGAATCCCCAGTAATGGGCGGGTAAAAAAAGACAGGCATAGAGTTTTGTGATCTAC